>JBBRXY010000037.1:0-28525 GCA_038238185.1 Acidimicrobiales bacterium | reverse complement strand
GTACCCGGTTGCACCTTCCAGGACTTCCGACACCCCGACCTCGCCTCCCGCGACCCAACAGCCGCGTAGTTACGCTCGTGTAGCCCAAGCTATATCCCGAGCTTGTCCACAGTCAATCACCACTCACAAAAGAGCAGTGGGGGATGAGGGTTTGGGGGGGGTAGGTGGACGGGTGGCACTCACGGGAGGAACCACCGAGGGACCACCGGATCAGGAAGCGAAGTCCTCCGGGTTCACCCCATCGAGAAACTCCCGGAACCGCTCCACCTCGTCTTCCTCTTCCTCCTCATCACCAACAGCGACCGCCGCCTCTTCGAGCACACCCTCGTCGGCGAAGATCGGGGTGCCCAGGCGGGCCGCCAGGGCGATGGCGTCGGAGGGTCGGCTCGACACCTCGCACGGCGTGCCGTCGCGGGTCATCTGGATCTCCGCGTAGAACGTGCGATCGCGCAACTCGGTGATGACGATTCGCTCCACCCCCACGCCCAAGGCGACGAGAACGTCGCGGATGAGGTCGTGGGTCATCGGCCGCTGCGTGGTGACGCCCTGGATGGCGAAGGCGATGGCGGTGGCCTCGACCGGACCGATGAAGATCGGCAGCACCCGGTGCTGCCCGTCGGCTTCGCGTAGCAGCACGATCGGGTTGTTCGTGGGCATCTCCACCCGCACTCCGACGAGATGCATCTCGACCACGGGCCGACCCTAGTCCGTACTTCTCGCAACCGATGGGCCGGGCGCCAAAGTTCGCGAACCGTACAAGTCGGGCACGTAGGCGTCGGGATCATTGCGGAGAAGGCCGAGATCGGCGGCGATGATCCGGTCGAGGTTTCGGTACCGCTCGGCGTAATCGAGTCCGTAGCCGAGGACGAAGTCGTCGCCGATCTCGAAGCCCCGGAAGCGGACCGGCGTGGGCACGATGCGCCGGACGGTCTTGTCGAGCAGGGCGCAGGCGTCGACCGACTCCGCTTCCCGTCCCCGGATCTCGCCCAGCAGGTAAGTGAGGGTGAGGCCGGTGTCGACGATGTCCTCGATCACCACGACCTGACGACCGTAGAGGTCGACGTCGGTGTCCTTGACGATGCGCACCCGCCCGCTGTCGGGCGCGTAGGAGGAAATGGCCATGAAGTCGATGACCGGTTTCACCGTGAGCGACCGGACCATATCGGCGAGGAAGGGAACGCTCCCCTTGAGGACGGCCACCAGGACCACCCCGTCGTCGTAGGCCTCGGAGATCTCCCCCGCCAGCCTGGCCACCCCCTCCCGGAGCTCCTCCGGGCCGATGAGGGTGCGCACCGGCGACCTCGGGCTACTGGCCGTCGAGATACTGGCCCAGGGCTTTGCGGAGCATGGCCTGACGCAAGCCCTGGCCGAGGCGGGCCAACTCGCTGAGCGTATCGGCAGCCTGGCGGCGGGCCTGGGGGTTCCGCTGCTTGAGCATCGGCATGACCACCTGTTCGAAGAAGCTCGCCTCCCGGTCGGCAGCCGTCTTGTACATCCGCAGGTGCCTGGCCTCGACCCCATACTTCATGAAGCCGGCAGCCATACCGGCCACTAGGAGTGCTTCCTCGTCGTAGTAGATGCTCGATCCCACCCGGCGCCCGGCCAGGATGCCGAACCGCTCCAGCTCCCGCAGGTCGTCCTCTTCGAGCCCGCTCGCCGCCGCCAACTCCGTGAGGTTCAGGTTGGCTCCCGACGTGCGGACCGTCAGCGGAGGACTGTCACCGGTGGCCGCGGCCACGGTCGCCTGGGCGATGGCCCGGGTCGTGCCACCCTCGCTCTCGTCGTCGTCTCCCTCGGCGCCCTCGGGGTCGCCGCGCAAACGGCCCTTGATCACCTTGAGGGGCAGAAAGTGCTCACGTTGCTGACGGAGGATCCAGCGGAGCCGCTCCACGTCGGTGTCGTAGAACTTGCGGTACCCCGACGGTGTGCGCTCGGGGTCGAGCAACCCCTGGCTCTCCAGAAAGCGGATCTTGGAGATGGTGACGTCGGGGAACTCGTCCTTGAGCAACGACAGCACTTCGCCGATCGACAGAAAGGCCCGGTCTTCCATAGCGGAGCCTCTCAGTCCTCGCCGGCGGGACCGGAGAAGAAGACCAGCTTGAACTTGCCGATCTGGAGCTCGTCCCCCTGCGTCAGCTCGGCCTCGTCGATGCGCTCCCGGTTGAGATAGGTGCCATTCAGGGAACCGACGTCGCGGACGACGTAGCCATCGGCCTGGCGGACGATCTCCACGTGGCGACGGGACACGGTGATGTCGTCGAGGAAAATGTCGCTCTTCGGGTGCCGGCCGGCCCGGGTGACGTCGTGGTCGAGGGTGAACTTGGAGCCGGCGTTGGGACCCCGCTTGACCACGACCATGGCCATGTTCTCGTGCATCTCGCCCAGCGAGACCGTGAGCTCCTCATCGGCAACATCGCCGGAGCTCTCCACCGGGGCGAAGGTGATCGTGGTGTCGTCGCCCGGAGGGGATTCGAGCACAGCACCGCACGAGGAGCAGAAGTTCGCCCCCGGGGGGTTCTGATGCCGGCACTGGTTGCAGAACACGACTACAGAAGGTACCGCCTGCGTAGTCGGTGGATCTCCGTCGGTCACTCGGAGATGAGATCCTTGTAGGCGGCGGCGTCGAGGAGGGCGTCGTAGGCGGCCGGATCGGCGGGCTCGACGAAGCAGATCCACCCCTCGCCGTAGGGGTCGTCGTTCACCGCCTGGGGAGCGTCGACAAGCGGGGTGTTGACGGCGACGACGGTGCCCGCCACGGGCGAGTACACGTCGGACACCGACTTCGTGGACTCCACCTCGCTGCAGGGTCCGCCGGCCTCGACGGTTGCGTCCAGGTCGGGGAGCTTGACGAACACCACGTCGCCCAACGCGTCCTGGGCGTAATCGGTGATGCCGATGCGCAGCCGCCCATCCTCGAGACGGGCCCATTCGTGGTCACTGGTGTAGCGCCGGTCGTCGGGGATCTCCATGGCGCAGAAGGTACCGGACGGACCACCCACCTTGCCGCGAAACCACCGCCGCCGAGCCCGGCGGCAGGTCCTAGCGGAGGATCTTGCGGACCTTTCGGGCGTACTCCTGGACCAGGGCTCGGGCCTTGGCATCCGTGTCGCCCTCGGCCCACACGTGAGTGACCGGCTCGGCCGGGTCGGGAAGCACCAGCACCCAGGCCGAGTCGAGCTGGACCTTGACCCCGTCGACGAGCAGCACATCCTCGTTCTTCAGATCCTCGACCAGCTTTCGCATGAACACCCCCTTCTCCTCCCAGGGGGTGTCGACGGTCTCGTGGGCCATGTGCACCCTCGACAGGCCGTCGACCACGGTGGACAACTTCTCGTCCGAGCCGGCCAGCAGGGCGAGCAGGTGGACGAAGGTGGCGGTGGCGTCGAACGCGGGGAGGAATTCTCCGAAGATGAACCCGCCGTCCTGGGCGGCGGCGAGGATGATGTCCTCGGACGCGGCGACGTTCATGAGGTGGGCCGACGCTTGTTTGGTCCAGACCACTTCGGCGCCGGCGTCGGAGAGGATGCGCTCGGCCGCCCGGGTGGCCGACACCGGCAGGGCCACGCGGGCCCCCTTGTGGGCACGAGACACCAGGGTGACGATGGCCATGAGGGCCTGATCGTTGTCGAGAACCCGGCCCTCGTCGTCGATCAGCACGATGTGCTCGCCGTCTGGGTCGATGACGGCGCCGAGATGGGCGTTGGCGGTGCGCACCAGCGCCGCAACCCGCTCGGCGTGGAGGGCGGGATCGTAGGTGACGGCACCGGCGGTGGCGGCGTAGGCGTTGACCGAGAGCACGTCGGCTCCCAGTGGCGCCAGGACGCTGGGCATCACCATCGAGGTCGACCCGTAGGCGTAGTCGAGCACCACCTGGAACCCGTCCGCCCGGATGGCGGCCACGTCGACGCTGGCCGTGAGAGCGGCCGTGTAGTGCTCGAGGGCCCGAGGCGGGAAGCCGATCTCGCCGATCTCGGCAGCCAGAGCCCGCCGGAAGTCCTGGCGGTGGAAGATCCGCTCGATCTTGCGCTGGGCGGCCTCGTCGATGTCGATGCCCTCCGGGTCGAAGAACCGGATGGAGACGCTCTGGGGGTCGCCCGGGGCCAGCCGCACGGTGATGCCACCTTGGACCCGCTGGGTGCGGACGGCGAACCGGGTGACGGCAACGGGCGCCATCTCCAGGTCGTCGACGTTGACCCCTGCGGCGTTGAGGCCGGCCATCATGGCCCGCTTCAGGGCCCGGGCGGCCCGGCTCGTGTCGCGTGACGTGATGACCGTGGAGCCCTTCTTCATGGTGGTGCCGTAGGCCATGGCCACCCGGACGGCCAGCTCGGGGGTGACGTCAACGTTGGCCAGCCCGCTGATCCCCAGGGTGCCGAACAGGCTCCGCGAGCCGCGCGACTCCCACACGATGGAGGAGTTGACGATGGCCCCGGGCTCGACCGTCTTGAAGGGGTAGACCTTCACGCCGGTGTTGATGACGGCGTGGTTGCCCACGAGGCACTCGTCGCCCAGCACCACACCCTCTTCGCAGCGGGAGTAGGGCCGCAGGTCGGTGGCCCGGCCGATCACCGTTCCCCGCAGCTTCACCGACTGGCCCACGTAGGCGTTGTCATGAACCACCGACCGTTGCAACGAGGCGTCGGCGCGCACGACGACGTTGTTGCCGAGCACCGTGTACTCGCCCAGCCGGGCACCCGCTTCGACCCGGCAGTTCTCCCCCACCACGACCGGACCCTCGACCTTGGCACCAGGGTCGATCTCGGCGCCTTCCCCCAACCAGACGCCGTCGGCGACCCGGAAACCGGGGATCTCGGCATCGACGTTGCCGTCGAGCACGTCCTGGTGGGCCTTGATGTAGGCGTCGAGCGTGCCCACGTCCTCCCAGTAGCCCTCGGCCACGAACCCGAACACCCTCCTGCCGTCGTCGAGGAGGGCGGGGAACACGTCTTCGGAGAAGTCGACCGACTTGCCGTCGGGGATGTAGTCGAAGATCTCGGGCTGGAGCACGTAGATGCCGGTGTTGACGGTGTCGCTGAACACCTGGCCCCACGTCGGCTTCTCGAGGAAGCGTTCGATCGAGCCGTCGTCGTGGGTGATGACGATCCCGAACTCGAGGGGATTCTCCATCGACTTCAAGGCGATGGTGGCCAGGGCCTCCCGCTCGCGATGGAAATCGACGATGGCGCTGAGGTCGACATCGGTGAGCACGTCGCCGGAGATGACGAGGAAAGGCTCGTCGAGCTCCTTCTTGGCGTTGCCGACCGAGCCCGCCGTGCCCAGAGGCGTCTCCTCGGTGGCGTAGGCGATCCGCACCCCGAACTCGCTTCCGTCGCCGAAGTAACTGCGAATGGTCTGGGGAAGGAAGGCCAGGGTGACGACGATCTCGTCGAAGCCGTGCTTCTTCAGAAGCAGCACGATGTGCTCCATCATGGGCCGGTTCACCAGCGACATGAGGGGCTTGGGTTGGTTCGAAGTGAGGGGCCGCAGTCGGGTGCCTTCACCCCCGGCCATGATGACGGCCTTCACCCGGCCGACCCTACCCGACCGCCGTTCAAGGCCTTCTCGGCTCGACCCTCGCGCAGAGCGGCCCGGCCCAGGGGGATGTACATCACCGCCGACCAGTAGGTGAACACCAGGCCGACTACGGCGACGGGCCAGGCCACGAACCTGGCCTGGTCGGCCCAGAAGACTCCGGAGTCCGACACTAAGAACAACGGGAAAGCCACCATCAGGGCGAAGGCACCGCACTTGCCGATCCACTGCACGTCGATCCGCCGGGCACCGAGGGCGGCCAGCACCAGGACACCCACCCCCACCGCCACCTCGCGGGCGATGACCACCCACGCCAGCCACGCGGGAACCGCTCCGTAGGCGAGGATGGCGAAGATGCCGACGATCAACAGGATGCGGTCGGCCGCGGGGTCGAGGATCTTGCCGAGGGTGGACACCTGGTTGAAACGGCGGGCGATGTAGCCGTCCACCCAGTCGGTGGCTCCCAGGACGGCGAGGAGCCACGCCGCCCCGTCGGGGTTGTTACGCCCGAACAGGAGCCAGAGGAACAACGGCACGCAGGCCAGCCGCACCAACGACAGGGCGTTCGGCACAGTGAGAATCCGGTCCTGCTGTGCCTCCTGGGCCGGCGGGCCCGGCTTTGCCTCCTGGGCCGGCGGGCCCGGCTTTGCCTCCTGGCCCTGGTCCTGCTTTGCCTCCTGGGCGGGCGGGCCGGCTTCCCCGGAGGGAGCGGGCTCGGGAGCGGGGGGCATCGCCGGAGTCTACGCGGGGTGGTCGACGGCCTTTGGGCCGCTCCCGTTCGATGATCGGCGGGCTCCCGGGGCGTCGGGAGGCCGGGGCCAGCCAGACCGCCAGGGCACCGCCGAACGCCAGCAGCCCTGCAGCGGCCAGGCCCAGGTGGAGTCCGCCTCCCGGCACGACCGACTCCCCGGTCCGGAAGGCCAGGTCGGCGATCACGGCGGTGACTGCCGCCGCTCCGGCACACACGCTGGCCTGGGGCGGCAGGCCACGCTGGCCCTGGAGGCCTCGCACCAGCGACCAGAGGGGAACGGCCGCGGCGGCCACCACGACGACAACGAGGACCCCGAGGGCGAGCCAGCCATTGCGCGTCTCGGTGAGGGCGGGGTTGGACGTCGGCCGGTGCTCCCACGGAGCGAACAGGCTCAGCAACAGCAGCGACGCCCCCGCGCCCGACACCCACTCCGCGAACCTCAAGCCGACCTCCCGTTCTTTGCTCGATATCCAACACCAGGTGTTGGAAATCAAGCAAAGACGGAATCTCAGAGGAGCTTCAGGGCCTCGTCGACGTCGATGTCGCCCGACGCCAGCGACTCGAGGGTGGATTGTCGACCCGAGGGCGGCGGCGGTCGCGGCACGTGCAGGCGGCCGAGCAACGCGTCGAAGCGAGCCCGGGCCGTCGGGTAACTCACCCCGAGATGGCGCTCCACGTCTTTCATGTTCCCCCGGGAGGCGAGGAACACCCGCAGCAAGGCCCGGTCGTCGGGGTCGAGGGCACAGAACTCGCAGGCCGTGAACGACCCGGACAGCTCCGTGCCGCACTGTCGGCAGGAAAGACGGGTCACGAACAGGCGGTCGCCGCACACCGGGCAGTCCCGGGGGGCGTGGCGGGCTCCTTCCCCCCGGCTTCCCGGGCCGGTGCCGTCGGGCGAGGTGGAGCTCACGGCCGGACCGCCACGGTTCTGGGCAGGTCGAAGGCGGCTATGGGAGCCTCGATCCTGCCCAGAACGGCGCGGTGGGACCCGACGAGCTTCACGGGTCGGCCCGGATCACCGCGGTGCCCGTGTTCACCTCGACGTCGAGGGTTCCCAAGCCGCCGCCGACCACGACCTGGCGCTCGTCGCCGAGGCGACGTCGGCCGGCTCTCGCCGCCGAACGGCCCGCGGCGTTCGTGGTTTCGTCGCCAGGGAGCACCATCTTCCCGACCGTCGCTCGCCCGGCGATACGGACGCTCGACCCGTGCTCGAGGCGAAGGGTCAGCCGCCCCGCCTGACAGCGGACCCGCGACGATCCTCCGTCGAGCACGCCGCTGGCGTCGATACGACCGGCCGAGGCATCGAGGTCGAGCGGGCCGGCGAACCCGGCGATGCGGACGGTGGCCGCCGCCAGCTCGCCGCGGATCGGGCCGCGTACGCCGCGCACGTCGAGAGAGCCGGCGCTGACCTCGGCGTCGAGGGCCAGGTCGGGGTGCATGCGCACGGTGAGGGTGCGGGGCCCGTTGTCGACCCGGGCCCGCACGCGCCAACCGGGCCCGGAGGAGACGAACGAACCGTCACCCTCGTCGTCGGTCTCGCCGCTCACCACCAGGGTGTCGCCCTCGCGCCGCAGCTCGTGGGGGCCGTCGGCGACCGCCTCGCGCACGGCGGCGTCACCCACCACCCGGACGACCCGGGCACTGGCGACCACCCGAACCCGCACCAGGTCGGGTGGCGGGACCGTGGCCGGTTCATGGCCGATCGGCGCATCGAGGGCGTCGAGCGCCTCGGCGGCCGCCGCCGGGGCCATCTGGCCGACGGCGACCGCCGTGAGGATCCTTCGTCGTTCGTCATCGCTCATGGAGAAAGTGAAACAAGAATCTCATAAACTGTCAAGAGCTGATTACCATTTTGGCAAGTTGCCGTCACGGGGCGCCCGGCGTCGGCCTCACCATGACGAATTTCGGGCGAGGATGGGTTCGTGGACCCTTCTCCGACCGCCCGCGATTCGCTCAGGCGGCACCTGGTGGCGGCGGGGCTGGCCGGTTCGGTGGCCACCTCGGTCGACAACTGCCTCGACAACGTCGGACGACTTCTCGCCGGGCGACCCGGGTACACGTTCGGGCTCTCCGGCTGGAAGGACGCCACGTTCGACGAAGTGGTGGCGGCCATGCGGGCGGCGGGGGGACGCCTGGACGACCCGGCGACGGGCGGGAACGGGCAGGCGTTCATCGACCCGGACGCCGCACTGACGGCGATCGGCCGGCACCGGGCCGCCCTGGCCCGGCTGATGGCCGCAGGCAGGGGCCGGGTGATCGTCGCCACCGGCCATCCCTTCGCCCTGCTCGGGCACTACGGCGCGGTGGCTCGCTCCCTCACCCATGCCGGGGTGAGCGTGTTGCGGCCCCTGGAGGGTGCCGGGCCCCGTCTCATGGCCGCCGACGGCAAGCCCTGCTCACTCCGCTACCTCGACGGCGTGGCGTGCCTCTTCCGGGGCGTGGCCCTCCAGCACACCCACCACCCGCACTACATGGAGGCCATGCTCGCCGAGGCGGGCGGCCCCGGCGCGGTCGACCTGGTGGTGGCCGACCACGGGTTCGCCGGTGCCGCCATCGAGGCCGGCATCCCGACGCTGGCCATCGCCGACGTCAACGATGTCGCCCTCCCGCTGGCCCAGGCCCGGGGACGCACCGAGGGGGTCATCGTTCTCGACGATGGACTCGATGCATCCCGCTTCGTCCCCGTGACCGACTCCGTCGTCGGCAGGTCCTAGACCTGGGCTTCAGGCTCGGGCGGCGGCGGCCCGTCGTCGGTTCTGGCTACGGCCCGAGCTGCGATCCGTTCCGCCTCGGACGTGATGGCCGCATCGGCTGCGGACTCTCGGATCCGGATGGCGTCGGCCTCGGCCGCCTCCCGGATCGCCGCCGCCCGGGTCTCCGCATCGGACACGAGCCCGGCGACCTGCTGCTGTTGGCGGGCAACGGTCCCCTCCAGCTCGGCCCGCAGGGCGGCAATCTGAGCCCGGTCGTTGTCGGCCGCCTCTTGGGCCTGGGCGGCGGCAGCCTGCTGCTGCGCGGCATGCTCCTCGGCGTCTTCCAGGAGCTTGGCTGCTGCCCGTTCGGCGTCGACCCGGATCTCGTCGGCCTGCAACTTCGCCGAACGAAGGACGACCGTCACATACTCGCCTATCCGATCGAAACCATCGCCGGACCCGTTGCCGTCACCCGCTCGGGTGGTCTGTCCGGAGACTCCCCAGAACACGTCGGCCCCGGCTGGGACAAGAGGTTCGACGTCGCCGGTATCTCGAACCGCGGGCACGAAACGGGGCCCATCGGCGCCGGGGGCAGATTCCGACGACGGGTCGTCGTCGGAAGGAGCTGTAGCCCACGCGGCGTCGGTCTCGACCCCCGACGACGGCACCGCTTCCCCCCCAGGAGGGACCCGCCCGGGCGCGTGGCCACCCATGCGCGCACACTTCTGGCACAGATGAGGCTCGCCACTGAACTCAAGATCGGCGGCGCTCAGAACGGGTTCGAGGAACTCGACGATCTCGCCGCAGCGCGAGCAGGCGGCGACCGGATGGAAATGCTGGGCCCCGGCAGGCAGGGTCAGCTGCACCGGACCAATGGCGAACACCGGCTGACCGGTCGCGGTCTCGCCGACGAGCTTCACCTTCCGGTGAAAGGTACGAATGGCGGCCCACTGTGCTCGCGCGTGCATTGCCACCTTTCGTGAGACATACGCCGTCTTCTGCCCTGCCCAACAGTGTGCCACTCACTCGCGCGAAACCGCTTCCGGTGGCCCGACCGGACTCGCCGCCAGGATCTCGCCCAGCCTGACAACCCGAGCCGCCATACCCGTCCCCGAGGGGCCGTGATCCTCGACCCTCAGTCAGCCCACACGACCCCCCTCGATCCGGCGCTGGCTGGCCCGCCATCCCCGTTTCACCTCATTTCTCGCCGATGTACTACGAGGCGGTCTCGCGTGACCCAGCCTCGACACTGAGCGCGATCGCCGCTTCCAGTTCCGCTTCCGCGGCGCTCTCCGCCGCTGCTGCGCTGTCGCGAAGCCGGGCGGCTTCGGCCTCGGCGGCACCCACGATGGCAGACGCCTGCCGATTGGCCTCGCTCAGGGCGGCTTCGGCGGCCTGGCGTTGCTGGTCGGCCGCTGCGTTGGCTTCGGCCAGCACCGCCGCTGCCTGGGCCTGTTGGGCTTCGGCGGCCTCCTTAACCCGGGTCGCATCGGCTTCGGCGGCCTCCCGAACCATCGCCGCTTGCGCCTCGGCCTCGGCCTGACGGCGGGTCATCTGCTGCTGCTCCCCGGCGAACCTCTCCTCAAGCTCGGACGCCAGGGTCATGACCTCATCCCGGTCGCGATCGGCCTCGTCCACGATCAGGACGGCAGCGGCCAGTTGCTCTGAAACCCGCTGTTCGGCGTCTTCCACTAGCTGGGCCGCGGCAAACTCGGCGTCCGCCCGGATCTCCTCGGCCCGCATGGTTGCCGAGCGAAGGACGATGGCCACGTACTCGCCCACTCGATCGAAGCTGTCACCTGCTCCGTTGCTCTCGGCCGGCCGCTGGGGTTGCCCGGCTCCCTCCCGGGGTGCCTCGAGCCCGGCCCGGAGGCCGTGCTCGGAGTCGTTGTCCCCGGCATCCGGCACAGCAGGAACGAACTGGGACTCCGATGCGCCGGAGAACGGCTGCGGTGACCCGTCGATATCGGTGAGTTGCGGCTCCGTTGGAGCGCCGACCTCGGTGGGCTCGGTGCGCGTTGTCGAAGTTGCGGCGCCGACTGACGGCGAGCTCGGCCCCGGAGGAGGCTCCGACGCCGAACGCTCAACGTCCGATGGTTGGGACGAGCCCTCAGCAGGAACGGCCGATCCGATCGGGTCGACACCGCCTCGTGCACAGGTCTGGCACAGATGAGGCTGACCGCTGAGCTCCAGGTCGGCAGCGGTGAGAACCGGCTCGGGAAAGTCGATGATCGCTCGGCAACGCGAGCAGGCTCCGACGGGATAGAAGTGCTGGGCCCCTGGGGGCAGCGTGAGTTGCACCGGCCCGACGGCGAACACGGGCTGGCCGGCGACGGTGTCACCGACGAGCTTCACCCTTCGATGAAAAGTGCGAAGTGCGGCCCACTGTGCTCGCGCGTGCAACTGGCCACCTTTCGAGAGATAACCCCTGTCGTCCGACGAATATTCTGCCACCCGCTCACCGAAGAGCGCTCGTCAGCGACTTTGCCCGCAGCCCGATCACGCAGCGCCACTAGGATCCGTGCCGACCTGGCGACCTGGTACGGACCGTACCCGTGCTCGGGATGGCCTGCCTGGCACAGGCGGCTGACCAAGATCCCAACCCTTCCCCGACGGTCCGAGGAATCCAGTGACCTCATCCCCAGACTCCACTCCCAGGCTCCCGGGGATGGGACTGGCCGACCTGCTCACAGTGCGCGACCAGACGGACACCAATGGACGCCTGCTCCTCGAGGACTCCGCACCGCGCAAAGCCCGGCGTCGGGCCCAGCAGGCGGGCATCGCCATGAAGGCCGTCGACTGCCCGTACCCGGACTCACCGTCGCGACAAGGCGGCACGATGAACGTGTCCGCCTACGAGGCCCTGCGCCAGGACACCGCGGAGATCTTGAACGGTTTCGCCTGGCTGCGGGAGAACTATCTACGACTTCACCCGGCGAGAGACGCAACCGTCCAGGCGTTCTTCGACGTCAGCAACCTCGGGATCACCCTGCCTCTCGTTCTCTTGTACCGGGGCCATGACCCGGTTCGTCCGCACGGGGCGCTGCCCACCTACATCGCATCGATCTTCAAGGCCAGTCGGGGTGTCTTCTCCGCTGCGGTCGATCTGCTGAACAACGCCGGGCCGCCACCGCGCCGGATCAGCGCGACAGAGGTGATGGAGTTCGCCGAGACGCGCGGACACTTCACACGGGAGGAGACCAAGCGGGTGTGCGCCGCGCCGACGAGGCTCATCGAGCGTTGCATCGACGTCTTCGTCACCGGTGAAGGCGGCGACGCGCACCGATCGGGGCTGGGGGATCACGTCGCGTTCGGTCTTCTCTGGAACTTCTACCGGCTCCAGGACGAGTTCGGACAGGGCCTCAGCAGCTACCGCTTCCTCCTCGACAAGTTGACCCAGGCAGGCATGACCGACATCAACGAGATGTTCGGCGCCACGATCCCCGACGGCGGTCGGATGCGGTCGTTCGGCGAGGTCACCGAGAGCCTGGTCGGGCGGGCCAATGCCATCCAAGGGGAGCTCAATGCCCTGCTGGGTCGGCGGCCCGGGGTCGCCCCCCTCCGTCTCGAGCAGCTGGTGGCGATGCTGTAGTCACCTCTGGCGATAGTTACTCCTGTGGCTTCTGTGGTCAGTGTTGCTAACGTGGCTCCTGTTGTCTACGCTTCTCCGGCGCGCGGGCGGCCCTGACGGTGGCCCATGCGTACTGGAGCCGTGATCCCACACTTGCCAGGTCCCGCGCCCCGAGCGCCACGACGCCCCAGCCGGTCGCGCCGGCCCGACCGCTGCCCAGCTTGGCATCGCAGTGGCGGCCCGATCTTCCCATCTCGGCAGTCGTCGCTCCCGGTCCCGGTCGCGCTGGCACCACTGTTGCTGATCACCGCTCTCGTGGCGTCGGTGCTCGTGGTCTCGACGATCCCGGCGCCGTCGGCGTGGGCCGCCGGCTCCCAGGACCCCGGGCAACGAAAGCGCCAGGCCAGGTCCGAGCTCGACCTGGCCGTCGCGTCCAACGACGCCGTCGAGGCCGAGCTCGGCCGCCTCGATCAGGCCGTGGCCGTCCAGCGCGCCCAGTCCGAAGACGCCCGGCGCGCTGAAGCCGCGGCGGACGCCCGCGTCCGCGACGCAACCGACCGGTTGGCGGCTATCGACGCACGCGTGCGCGGGCTGCGCACGGAACTGGCGTACCAGGCGGTTCAGGCCTACACCGACCCCGGCGGCCAGGGTGGCCTGATGGCAGCCATGACCCGGACCGGATCGCTCGACGACCTGGCCCACCGCCAGGCGTTCCTCGACACGGTGCGCAGCAACGCCACCGGCGTCGTCGAGGGGCTGCGCGGAACGCGCCAGGACCAGAAGACGACCGCCAACGAGCTTGAAGCGGCTCGCAAGACGGCGGCCGAACGAGCGAAGGTCGAAGCCAGCCGCACCAAGACCCTGGAAGCCACCAGAGCTGTCCAGGAGAAGACCCACGTCGAGCTGCAGCGCCGGATCGACGGGCTCCGGGGCGAGACCCAGGCGCTGGCCGGACAGGAACAGGCCCTCGCCGAGCTCATCCGAGCCCGCTCGGGGCCAGGCGACGTCGTCGGCAGCGGAGCGGCGTCGGCGGCAGGGCTCATCTGGCCGATCCACGGTCCGGTGAGCTCGGAGTTCGGGCCCCGCTGGGGCGGCTTCCACCCCGGCATCGACATCGCCGTGCCCACCGGTGTTCCCATCGCCGCCGCCGCCAACGGGGTGGTCGTAGTCGCCGGTCCCAACGGTGGGTACGGGAACTTCGTGGTCGTCGACCACAACAACGGGTATGCCACGGCCTATGCCCACCAGTCGAGCATCGCCGTGAGCGAGGGCCAGACCGTGAAACAGGGGCAGGTGATCGGCTACGTGGGGTCGACTGGCTTCTCCACCGGTCCCCACCTCCACTTCGAGGTGCGGGTCAACGGCAGCCCTCAGAACCCCCGCAACCTCGAGTCTGGCTCGCCTTGAGCAAAAGGATGCGTCGGCTGCGGTGGTGCCGGACACCCGGGTGAGGTGCACGGCCGTTCTCTGATCCACGTCGACGGCCACGGTCCGTCCCCAGCTGCCCACTCCGTCGTGGAGAGCGGGCGCCTCGCTCAGCCCGAGGCGTCGAGCTCGCGGTCGAAGGACCCGGCGATCTCCTCGGCGATGTCGCTCAGCTTGCGGTTCGTGCGCTGGGACGCCCGGCGCAGGGTGTCGAAGGCGACATCGCTGTCACAGTTCTCACGGGCCATGATGACGCCCTGGGCCCGGCCGATGATCCGGGCGTGCTCGAGAGCGACCTGGAGGTGGTGATTGGTGGCCGCCGTGTTGGCGTAGGCGGTGGCATTCGCCAGCACGATCGCCGCCCGGTCGGCGAACACCTGAGCGTCGTCGACATCGGGGTCGGCGAAAATATGACCTTGGCGCGAGTAGAGGTTGAGCGAGCCCACCGTGCGCCCGCCGACAGCCAGGGGGGTGGAGAGGACCGACCCGAAACCGGCTTCCGTCGCTCCGCCGACGAAGCTGGGCCAGCGGTCGGCTTCGGCCGCGAGCACGACATTGTGGCTGAGCCCGTCAGCGATGGCCTGCACGCATGGGCCGCCGCCCGAGTCGTACTGGCGGTGGTCCAGGAAGCGGACCTCCTCGGAGGTGGCGGTCGCCGTGCTGAGGCTGTCGGGCTGCGAGACGGAAACGCTCGCCCCGTCAACTCGATCCAGGCTGGTTCGGGCCAGCTCCACAAGTTGCTCCAGGACAGCCTCGACGGTGCCCTCGTCGAGCAGGATGGCGGACATGGCGTCGAGGCCGTTGGCCAACTCGACCGAGACCGACAATTGGTCACCCATGGTCGCCTGCCGGTGTCGCCATAGACCCGCCGTCGGCAGACGCGGACGAACCAACAGGAAATGACAACGACGCTGGGGACATGGACGGGCCTCTCGATCATCGACAGAGGCGCGGAGCCGGTGTTGGGCGACGAGCACACGGCTCGCCCAGACAGGGCGTCCCTAGGGGGTACCCATCAGTTTACCTGGTCTCGGGACCGTTCAAGCCGAACCCGATGCCAACCACCTGTGATCTACCCGACCCGGCTGCTCCAGAAGGCCGCTTGGGCTGTGGACCGAACGGCTACCCTTGTGGCGACGTAGGAGCTAGGGGACGTAGCTCAGATGGCTAGAGCACCTGCTTTGCAAGCAGGGGGTCGCCGGTTCGAGTCCGGTCGTCTCCACCGAAAACACCAAGTTTCGGATCAGAGGGGGTGCGGGAACCCCGACCTTTGGTTGACTACCCGTCGGTAGAAAATCTGCGACCTCGGCCACCACAACGCCGTCGATCGGGCACACTCGTTGTCGGGTCGGACAGCGCGCCCCGACGAAGGGTTGCGGCAAGCCTCACCCGAGGCAATCTTCGTTTGTAGTTTGCCCATCAGCATTCAGCCACTGATGGTTATACTCCTTGTAAGCCTCCCTAGGAGAACGAATCGTTGGTTGTCTGGCGCCCCCACCCCGAGGACCTGCAGCGGGTCTTCGACGAACAGAACCCTTGGCAACGGACAGGCCAAGTGCCGCACGCCCTGGCGCGTCCGATCGAACGGCCCCTGGCCAAGCTCCTCTGGCAGCGTCTGCATGACGACGATCCCCACCGATTCCAGCTGGTTCTCGGGCCTCGCCGCGTCGGGAAGACCACTGCCCTCTACCAGACCGTTCGCCACCTGCTCGCGGCCGGCATTGCGCCCTCGCGGATCTGGTGGCTCCGACTTGACCACCCACTGCTGCTCCAAGAGAGCCTCGACGACCTTGTCCGGGCGGTTCTGGACACCTCGCAGGCGACGCCCGGAGCGCCGGTATTCCTCATGCTCGACGAACTCGTGTACACCGATCGCTGGGACCTGTGGCTGAAGACCTTCTTCGACGATCAGTGGCCGATTCGGATCGCCGCGACCTCCAGCGCTACCGCGGCACTCCGAGAGCGGCGGCTTGAGAGCGGTGTTGGTCGCTGGTCGGAGCAGCACCTGACCCCCTACCTTTTTACCGAGTTCCTGGCCCTTGTCGACCAGGAACGGCCGGTCGAGGTCGGCGACACGCTCGCCCACAGCCTCGACCTGCTCCGGCAAGGGCAGCGGGCCGACGGTGACCTGGCCGCCTGGCGGCGGCTCTTCATGCTGGTCGGCGGCTTCCCCGAACTGCTCACCGCTACCCGCGACCGACCGGACGAGGACGAGTCGAGCCGCCTGCTTGAGTCGCAGCAGGTGCTTCGGACAGACGCCGTCGAGCGGGCGATCTACAAGGACATCCCACAGTCCTTCGGCGTCGACAGTCCGATGATGCTCGAACGCCTGCTCTACGTGCTGGCCGCTCAGATCACCGGCTTGCTGTCGCCCTCGAACATTTGCGGCGACCTCGGTCTCTCGCAACCCACCTTCGATCGCTATCTCTCGTACCTTGAGCAGGCGTTTCTCGTTTTCACGTTGCCCAACTACTCGGGACGGGAGGCAACCGTGCAGAAGCGGGGCCGGAAGCTGTACTTCGTTGACGGGGCCATCCGGAACGCGGCTCTCCAGCGAGGCCTCGCACCTCTCGACAACCCGACCGAGCTCGGCGCGCTGGTCGAAAACCTCGTGGCTGCGACGCTGCGCTCGCTGGCGCTCCACACGGGAGTGCGCCTCTACCACTGGCGCGACGGCACGCACGAGGTCGACTTCGTCTTCGACCACCCCACCCAGCCACTCGCGTTCGAGATCGGTCTCTCGCCCGACCACACGCGCTCAGGCATCAAAGCAATTGCCGAGAGGCACCGTCGCTTCCAGAAGAGGTGCTACCTCGTAGCCCCGCAAGCCGCGGTAGCGCACCCCGACTCGACGGCCGCCGGCGTCGGGACCCTCCCGCTCGACCTCTTCCTTCAAGTCGTCGGCGCTCAGGCCGAGGCGGCGCTGGCCACCAGCCTGGGAGCCGCCGAGTAGCAGCCAAGGGAGCGCGACCCCGAGGGCTGAACGGTCTGCGGTCTGTAGCTGCCCTCATGCCCAGTACTGGTCAGCGCAACCCCGACACCGTGCTTCTCCTCTCAGACGCAGACCGGGCGCTGGGCCGGCTCACCGGTGCCGGGCGCCTCCTCTCCTACCTGCACCTCCTCGTCCAGCCCCGCATCGCCCGCAAGGCGCTCCACCGAACGCTGGAGCTACAAACCGGCTTGGGTCCACGCCGACCAGCTACAACGAATCAGCCTCTTATTTGTAGCTCTCACGCCGATGGCCAAAGGTCGTTGTAGCTCATGACGGCTCCGTGGCGCATGCCGACGACAGTGGCCCCGGTGTCACTGCCGACCGTGGAGCGCGCGCCGGGCGGTGCGTCGTGTGCGGCGAGCCCCGATGACGAACAATGGTGGGATCGGGGGACCCCCGGGGCAGAGGAGGAGCCATGACCAACCAACTGAATCGTGACAACACCGGCCGATCGAGGTCGAGCAAGAGGAGGGTCTGGCGGGGCGCCTTCGCCGTGACCCTGGCCGTGGTACTCCTCGGCATCCTGCCCGCCACCCGGGGCGGGGCGGCGCCGAGCATCATTCAAGGCACCGGGCCCAACGCGGCAGATATCCAGCCATTCGTGGACTCCTTCCGGACCGCCCTCGGCGGCTTGAACAATGGCGTCGGGGGCAGCTTCGAGACCGGCCGGCGGGAGATCAACTGGGACGGCGTGCCCGACGCCAACTCGGCACCGAACTTCCTCGACCCGAAGTTCTTCAACGTCACGTCCCCCCGGGGTGCGGTCTTCAGCACGGTCGAGACCAACGGGAACTCCCTCAACGACTTCATCGTCAGCGCCGACTCGTCCAACCCCACCGCCACTCCCACGGAGTTCGGCGACATCGACGCCAGCTACCCGGCGACGTTCAAGCCGTTCAGTTCACCCCGGATGTTCACCCCCCGGGGAACCAACATCATGCAGGTCAACTTCTTCGTTCCCGGCACGCAGATCCCTGCCACCGTGAGCGGCTTCGGCGCGGTGTTCAGCGATGTCGACGTCAGCACCGGCGCGAGGGCGGCCGTAACCCGGGTGTACGACGCCGACGGTGATCAGTTGGCCGCATTCACCCCGTCCGCCACCAGCAACGGCCTGTCCTTCGCGGGTATCACCTTCAACGCCGGCGAGCGCATCGCCCGGGTCACCATCCAGACGGGCAATGTCCCTCTGGCGTCCGGCAAGGTGGATTCGGTCGCCACCGATGTCGTCGCCATGGACGACTTCATCTATGGGGAGCCCCGCGCCATGGAGGATCACGTCGGCGACTTCGACGCCGACGGCGGCAGCGACTTGACCGTGTTCCGGCCCAGCGAGGGCGTCTGGTACACCACCGTGAGCGGCACCGGCACCGTCCGCAGCACGGCGTGGGGCACCAACGGGGATATCCCGGTGGCGGCTGACTACGACGGCGACAGCAAGCTCGACCTCGCCGTGTTCCGCCCGAGCGACGGGTTCTGGCACCTCAAGCGCTCCACCGCCGGGAACCAGTCCACAGCCTTCGGGACCACGGGCGACATACCGGCTCCCGCCGACTACGACAAGGACGGGAAGGCGGACCTGGCCGTGTTCCGGCCCTCCTCGGGTACGTGGTTCATCCTGCAGAGCTCGAACAGCACCGTCGTGACCAAGCTCTGGGGCGGCAGCGGCGACATCCCTGTGCCCAAGGCATGACGCCCGCCCGCCGGGCGCTCGTTCGCCGGAGGAACGAGCGCTGGCGGGCCTCGGGTGCCATCGCGTCGCGGAGCGATCGGTGGAGCCCCTTCTAGTAGCGGTCGTAGAGGTCGCCGTGCGCCGCCGCGGAATAGCTCAGGTAGAGCTGGCGGCGCATGGCTGCCGACCGGTTCTCGCCGCTGCGGTGCGGCCTGAGCGAGTGGAACAACACCACGTCGCCGGGTCGCGTCCCCACCGCTTCGCCCGGGGTGGCGAGGCCGGTGTCGTCCACGTCGCCAGGAGCTCCGGCCGGGGTGAGGAGCCGGCCGTGAAAGCCGGCGCAGAACTCCACCGGGCCGTTGTCGGCGGTGCTGGCGTCGATCGCCACCATGGCCGTCACCAGCGCGTTGGGCGGGGCGGGCAGCCACTGCCAGTAGGCGTAGTCCTGATGGGCACCTACAACGAGTCTGGATCAATCCTCACGATCACGATCGACGTAGCCAGAAACGTAGCCACTATCGATGTGCGAACCGGTCGAGACGAGTGCACGCGGCCCAGTGGCGTCTGGCACCTGAGCGGACGGTTGAACCCCTGCTGACCAGCGAGTTCATGCCGAACAGGTCGACACCCGGCGTTACGGATCGGCGCTCGCCGCAACCGTTCGTAGGCTGACTTTGCTGCTTTGCGAGCAGGGGGTCGCCGGTTCGAGTCCGGTCGTCTCCACAGTAAACATGCTGGCGACAGTCAGCGGCTTGCGGAGCCGCTCGGTGGACGGGGATCCCCCGACCTGGCCAGATTGAACGTAGCCTTTGGGACACGTAGCCTTTGGGAAGTTGGCGTCATCACTACAGGTACTGGGATAAATCCGTTTGGACCGTGCACGTTGCGACCAACGGCGTTGTGAGTACGGACCCACTTCCTCCTCAAGGAGGGTAGCAAGACGGTGGGCGAGTGTGTAATATGTGTGTATGGCACGCCGGAACATCAGCCTCCCCGACGACCTCGACGAGCAGGCTCGCAACGCGCGGCTCAACGTGTCGGCGCTGACGCAACGCGCCGTGGCTGACGAACTCGACCGGCGGCAGCGTCTGGCGACGCTAGACGGGTGGCTGGACGAGCTCGACCTGGCCTACGGCGCACCCTCGGCGATGGCCCAGGCAAAGGCCGAGGCGTGGCTCGACTCCGCCACCGCGGTGCAGCCGAGGCGGAAGGCAGCAAAGATTGTGACGCCACGAGCTCGGGCGGCGGGTTGATCGTCGTACTCGATACGGGCGGCGTCGAAGGACTTGCACCGATCGATGAGGAGCGGCGCGCTCGTTTGCGCCTGGTCCGAGATCGGGCCGACGACCTCATCGCACCCGCAGCCTTGCTCGCCGAGAGCGTCCTGACCGGCCACGCAGGCCACGACTACCACGTCCGGCGTCTGCTCGACGTCATCGACATCGCCAACGTCGACGCGTCGGCGGGCCACGCCGCAGGTGCACTTCGGCGCGCGGCGATGAACGCCGGGATGAAGCCGACGCCGTCGGGAGTCGACACCGTTGTCGCAGCAGCCGCAGATGCGCGTGCGGCCCACGACCACGTCGTCATCGTCACGAGCGACGACGGCGATTTCCAGATGCTTGGCTCGCTGGCGACCAACGCGGCGCAGCTCTCAGTCCTCATCGTGTAGCTCCCGC
Organism: Acidimicrobiales bacterium; assembly: GCA_038238185.1. Classification (GTDB taxonomy): domain Bacteria; phylum Actinomycetota; class Acidimicrobiia; order Acidimicrobiales; family AC-14; genus DATAQC01. The sequence goes on along the minus strand of JBBRXY010000037.1, from coordinate 8,213 downwards.
CCTGCGTCGTTCGGCCGACTTGCTCGACTCTCAAGCACGACGTCGGGATAAACAGCGAGCAGCAATGACCAGCTGGTCGAAGAGACGAGCGCGCTCGGCTCTGTGAGGGATCACCTGCTGACTGCGCCACTGCCTTAAAGGCGGCACGGCGTTGCCGGGCGCGCCCGGTCAGCAGCAGCCAATGATCGTCGCAGAGGCACATTGACCCTTCTCGACGGGTCGGGGCGCGAATCCCAGGCCGATTCATCCCGCCGAAGAAGGCCCATGTCGCTTCGAACCCGGCGATCACGTCCGCGGTGGTTTGGGTGAACGTCAGCCACACGAAGCAGTGTCGGCTGTAGCCGGCGGGTGAGGATCAGCGCCTGGCACACCCGGTTCCGCCCCGTGTCGGGATCGGCCATGATGCCCATCCGACCGTACTGGTCGTGGACCCGCAAGGTGGCCAACAAGACCGTCACCCGCTATCTGAGCGACGAGCAGTACGAGCGCTACCGCCCCTCGTTCGACAACGCCCGGCGGGCGCACGAGCTGCTGGCCGAACTGGAACCCGTCACCCTGAGCGTGGTGGAGACCGAGGTCGCCAAGGCCAAAGGCCGCCGTACCAAGCCCCCAGCGGCCACGGCTGGGAAGCCGGCGCGGTCAGAGCGCGCTTAGCACGCGGTCGGCCCTTCGCAACGGGGACGTTCGGGCTGGTCAGACCCTTCGGTGAAGACCTCACCAACCAACCAACCACCACTCAACTCAACTCACTCACTCACTCACTCACTCACCCAGGCACGATCCCACGATCGTGGCCCTCAGTCGGTAGATCGGTACTGGCACCGGCCCCACTACACCTTCAGGACGTGTAGTGCTTGGTGCGCGCCCGCCATCTGGTCGTAGTCGTCGTCTTGGGTCACAACCGGCAAGCCGAAGTCGATCGCGGTCGCGGCGATCAGCGCGTCCGTGAGTTTGACCGTCCGCTGGATGCCGGCGGCCCGGCAATCGATCACGAGCCGGGCCCACGCCGTCATGACGGACTCGCTGACCGGCACGGGCTCCAACGTCCTGGCGAGTGACAGAGTGTCGCCTCGGCGAGCCCGGGCAGCGGCATCGGACGCGCTGAGCACCCCGAGCTCGAGCTCACCGATCGTCACCACCGAGACCGTTACCCGGACCGGTAGCTCGCCGAGTGGACGCTCGACCTCTCGAGCGATGAACACCGAGGTGTCCAACAGCCCGGCAGGCTCGCTCAAAGCTCGTCCAGGGTCTGCCCGGCCAGGGCGTCGAGATCGCGGCCGAGCGCCGGGTCAGCAGCCCGTTCGGCGAGCTCACGGCGGAAGTGATCTCCTGGCAACCAGCGAGTCCGTCGACCATGGGGCACGATGTCGGCAACGGCTTCGCCGTGCACAGTCAGGACGACTCGCTCACCGGCTCGGACGGCGTCGATGACGTGACTCGTCCTGTTGCGAAGCTCACGAACACCGATCTCCATGTGCGACAGCGTAGCACCGTCGAACCTGGCGGTCACAGGAGGTTTGACCCCCGCGTTCCGGCGTCGCTGCTGGCTAGGGGCCGGGCGGGAAGAACGTGTTGCGGATGGCGTAGGGCAGGGGCAGGGCGATGTCGCCGGGCAGGCCCCAGGCAACCGAGGTTCCCCCGGCCTGGTACCACACCCCGTCGGAGGGGCGGTAGATGACGAAGTCGCTGCTTCCGTCGCCGTTGTAGTCGCCGGGCTCGGGCACGTCGCCGGGCGTGCCCCAGAAGCCGTTGGTGCCACCGAGCACGTACCAGGCGCCGGTCGAGGGGCGGTACACGGCGAAGTCGGTCAAGCCGTCGTGGTTGTAGTCGCCGGGCACGGGGACGTCGCCGGGCGTGCCCCAGAAGCCGTTAGTGCCCCCGAGCACGTACCAGACCCCGGTCGAGGGGCGGTAGACGGCGATGTCGGTCCGGCCGTCGCCGTTGTAGTCGCCGGGTACGGGGACGTCGCCGGGCGTCCCCCAGGAGGCGTTGGTGCCGCCGAGCACGTACCAGACCCCGGTGGAGGGCCGGTAGACGGCAATGTCGGCGCTGCCGTCGCCGTTGTAGTCACCGGGCACGGGGATGTCGCCGGGAGTGCCCCAGGAGGCGCTGATGCCGCCGAGCACGTACCAGACCCCGGTCGAGGGGCGATACACGGCGTACTCGGTCGTGCGGTCACCGTTGTAGTCGGCGGGCACGGGGATGTCGCCGGGAGCGCCCCAGAAAGCATTGGCGCCATCCTTGACCCACCACGACCCGTCGCTCGGCCGGTACACGGACAGGTCGGTCTTGCCGTCACCGGTGAAGTCGGCCGGGGGGATCGGCGGCGGGACCACGATAAGGGTGAAGGACTGGGTGGCGTTCGGTGACACGCCGTTCGACGCCGTGAAGGTCAGCGGGTAGCTGCCGGTGGTCCCCGCCGCCGGGGTCCCGGCGAGCACGCCGGTGGCCGGGGTGAAGGTGACGCCCGCCGGGAGCGTGCCGGAGGTCAGCGACAGATTGGGGGCCGGGAACCCGGTGGCCGTCACCGTGAAGCTGCGTGAGATGCTCGCCATGAAGGTCGTGGTGTTGGCGCTGGTGATCGCCGGGGCCTGGTTCACGACCAGGGTGAACGATTGCGATGCGGTCGGGGCGACGCCGTTGGCGGCGCCGAACGTGAGCGGGTAGCTACCACCCGTCCCCGCCGCCGGGGTCCCGGCGAGGACGCCGGTGGCCGGGGTGAAGGTGACGCCTGCCGGGAGCGTGCCCGAGGTGAGCGACAAGGCCGGCGTCGGCGCGCCCGTGGCCGTGACGGTGAACGAGCCGGCCGTGCCGGTCGTGAAGGTGGTGGTGTTGGCGCTGGTGATGGTGGGCGGCACCGTCACCGTGAGCGTGATGCACCACCCGTTGGCGATGCTGCCGGTGTCGGGGGCGCCGTCGTCGCGCACGTACAGGCTCCACGTGCCGTTGGGGTTGGACCCGCCGAAAGCCGATGCGAGGGTGGCCGCCCCGGTGGGGGCGGGCCGGTTGAACGTGCTCGGGGCGGGGCTGACCGGAGGCAGGGCGGAGGGGAAGGTGTCGACATCGCCGACGGGGGTGTAGTCGGTGGGCCTCGCCGTCACCGTGGTGGCCGGCGCCGCCCAAGGGCCGGTGGCCGGGACCACCCCTGCGCCGCTGTCACTGAGGTCGAGGGTGACATTGCTCGTCGACCCGCTCCCGGCATCGCTCACCAGCACGAGGTTGTTGGCCGGGTTGGGCCCTACCAGGAGCACGTCGATGTCCTCGGCGAAGGGGTGGCTGACGTTCTTCAGCGAGGCCGTGACCGACGAGACGTTCCCAGACAGGCCACTGACCGTGAGGTTCGACGGGTACGGCGTGGTGGAGGGGATGGCGCTGTTCGGGCGCACGGCGATGGGCCCCGAATTGCAGAAGGTGGTGCCCGAGACCGTGGTGGCCGTGTTGACGATCTGGTTCACCGAGCCATTGCTCGTGCTGAACGCAGGCACGCCGTTGTAGGTGGCGGTGATGACGTGGTTGCCCTCGGCCAAGTCGGCCTTCGCGAAGCTGGCCTGACCGCTGGCGCTGACCGCCACGTTGGCGGCCAACGTGGTGGCGCCCTCGGTGAACGTGACGGTCCCGGCAGTCACTGCGCTGCCACCGGACGTCACCGTGGCGGTGAACGTCACGTTCTGGCCGGTCGACGACGGGTTGGCGCCGGACGTGACGGCCGTCGTGGTCGCGGCGCCGCCCGACGTGGTGATGTCGATGGTCCAGCCGCCGGCGAGCGTCTCGGCAGGTGCGTCGCAGGCATCATTGAGGACGTACAGGTTCCACGTGCCATTGGGAGTGATGCCGTTGAAGGTGGATGCCAGGGTGGCGCTACCCGTCGGTGCCGGCTTGGCGAGGCCGGCAGGGGCGCTCGGGTAGGTGTCGGCGGGGGCGCCGGGGCCGACCAGCTCCTGGTAGTCGGTCGGCCTGACGGTGGCCGGCGAGGCAGGGAAGCTGTTCTGGGGCAAGAGGCCGGCGGCGGAATCGTCGAAGGTGACGGTGGCGTTATTCACCGTCGCCGCGCCGGCGTCGGACATGAGCACCATGGCGGGCGGGGACATCCCCGGGCCCACCAGGAAGATCTCGAGGTCACCCCCCCAATCGTTGCCGATCCCCCGGAGGGTGACGTTGACGTCGGCGACCGTGCCCGTGAGCCCGCTCACCGTGATCGGCGACGGATACGGCGTGGCCTGGGCCGGCACCCCACCACACGAGGGCAGCGTGGTGGTGATCGCCGCAGAATTACTGAACGCCGCCGCCGCCGCCGGGGCGGCCGAGACGGAGATCAGCACCGCAGTACCCACCAGGGCGGCCAACATCGCCCGAGCGAACGCCGAGCCGGTGTGGATGCGTCGGGTCATCTGGTTCCTTCTCACCCCATCGTCGCTCGCGTCCGTTGACCGAGCCAACGGGAGCGTACCGACGGCCATGATACCTGGCAACGGGTTCGCGGGGTGAGCCGCCGCAGGGCCTCACGCGAGCACGCCGCTGAGGTGGCTCAACCGCGCAGGGACAGTGCGGTTGAGCACCCATCGCCCACGCTTCTCGCCGACGATCGGGCCGGCATCGACGAGGACCTTGAGGTGGTGGGAGACCGTGGGCTGAGAACGGTTGATCGGGCATCGCCGACCAGCGGCCGTCGCCCGGTGACGCCGGGCTCGCCCGGTGACGCCGGGCTGCAGGTGCTGAAGAACCTCGCCGCGACCGCCGCGGGTCAGCACCGACCACCAGCCCGATGGCCGCAACCCGCCGGCCGAGGCGCGCATGATGGCCCGGGCAGCACCCTCGCGGTCCGAGAGGTCAGTGTGCCATCTTGGACGAACCCGGCTCGGCTCCGAGACCAGGACGCCGCTCAGGTGGCCTGGGCTTGCGGGTGGCCCGGCGCCGGCGGGCGGCTCCGACCAGTAGCCATCCACCGGCTATCAGGACGAGGGCGACCCCGCCCCACTTCACGACGTTGGCACCGGTGAAGGCCCCCCCCCCGGGGGGGAACGGCGGTGGCGGTGGTCGCGGCCCCCTGGCAGTTGACCCCGAACAGCGCCGTGTACGACTCCAGCTGGCCGCCCGCAGCCGCCGACGGGCTGATGCCGACGGCGTTGTTCTCGCCGCACCCACCCTTGACCAGGACCGGGTCGTTGATCGCAACCTGGGTGGCCGACGTCACGTGATGTTGACAGTGATCCCGCTGGCGGCGTCGACCGTCTTGGAGCCGGCGGCCTGCCCGTTGACGGTGATGTTCACCGTGTCTCCGGGGTTCCAGAGGCACCGGGTGACCATCCGGATGGTGAACGTGCTCCCGGTGTCGTGGGTGGCCTTGACGACGACGAAGTTGGCCGGGACGCAGGGCCCCGGCGGGTAACCCCGTCTGGGCCGAAGCCACCGGCATCGACACTGACATGGTTCCGGTAACCATTGCCGTCCCCAGCAGGCATGCGATCTTCCGCCTCATCGAGCAACCTCCCGTCCATGGGCGAGGGTTGCTATCACAGAGAGTCATAGGTCACCGGCGCGGCGGACGCCGTCGCGTGAAGCCGTGGTCGTTGGGGGCCAGGCTGTAGGGAACGAGAAGTGATCGTGCCCGCACTATGAATGAACGTGGACGGCTCGGTCAGCGGCGGACCTGCCAGCTCAGTCGTCGGACCTGATCCCACGAACCCCGCCAGTCGGCGGCCCCGACGATGTCCCATCCCGGCGCACTGAGGTGCACTTCGAGTGGCATCGGGTCCAATCGGGCCTGGGGGACGAGACGCAGGGTGAGACGTCCACCGCGCACTGCCCCTGGAATCGTCGTTTCCACCGTCAGCGCCCGAGTCTTGCCAGGCCCCACCGTGGCCACACCCTCGGAGACCAGGAGTCCCGACTCGGGTGTCGAGGCCGGCTGCATAGCCCCCGCCGGTCCCCAGACGAGGAGCCATGCCAGGTAGTCCCCCGGCTCCTTCGTGAACTCGTCGGGCCCGAGAGCGTACGACGGCGGTGCCCCGGCAGGCGCCTGGTTGTCGACGGTGACGGTCGTGCGTACCACCGCGGTGCCGTCATTGCGCAGCTCGACGTCCTGTCGCACGGAAGGCTTCACGTAGTAGTCGAGCTTGGTGCCGGTGCGGTTCTCGACGGCCACATGGAAGGTCCTGTCGGCGTCAACGGCCGCCGGGCCGCCGCCCAGGCCGGTCTCCACGATGGCTCGTTCCTCGTCGGAGTGCGAGCTCCAGAGCTGCAGGTGGCGCCCGGCGGCGGCGGCGGCCAACGCCGTTCCCGTGCCCACCATGTCGTGCGTGCCAGTGGCCAAGCGGCGGATCACCTCGGTGGTCACGTCGGCCAGGCGCTCCTTGCGCAGACCCTGGTCACTGTGGGGAGGCAGCCCCTCGTAGAGGTCGTGCAGCAGGAACTGCGGGGCGTTGGCGGCGGTGACCTGCTGGTCGACGCCGGGGATCCGCAGCGGCCCCACCACCCGCAGGAGGTCGGCCAGGCCGGGAACGTCGATGGCTATCACGCCGTCGACGGTCTGACCGGTGGCTTGGCGGTACATGTCCATCATCGCCTGTCCGCTCCATGCGAAGTCGGGCGTGGCGTTGACCGACTGCCAGAGGGTGGTGGGGCTGATCGAGCCGAAGACCTCCTGTGTGCCGGGCGGCACGGGGGTGGACGCCGCCGCCGCCAGCTTGATGTCGGTCACCGACCCGTGGGCATCGAGCTGGAACCGGCCATCGCCGAAGCGGATCTCGCCGTACGAGAGGACAGCCCCGCCGTCGCGCATCTCGGCGTTGTTCTCCATGGCCACGAGGTAACGCCGCTCACCGTCGCCACCGAGGAAGCCCCGCGTGGTCGCCAGGGCCTGCGACGCCGTGGTCAGGCTCTTGGCCGTCGATGCGGTGACGTCGTTGAGGCGGTCGCGGGCGCGCCCGAGCGAGCCCCAGAGCCCGGCCGACGGGTGTCGGAGGGCCCGGAAGACCGTCCCCGCCCGCCCTGCCTCGGCTCCGAGCTGCTGGAGGCCGTCGAGAGGAAGGACCCCATCGTGAAGCTGGCCCTGCTCGGCGAGAGATTGCACGCGATCGAGGAGCACCAGGGCGGCGGCCGAGCCCCGCCGGCTGTCGTCGACGAGGGTGATCAGGCCGGCCCGTTGGCGCCCGAGGCCGGGCAGGAAACGCCAGAGGGACAGGGCGAAGGAGCCGCCGATGCGCCGCCGTGCCGACGCCAGCTCGGCGTTGGCCTGGGCGACCTGGGCGCGCGTTTTCGCCCGGGCCTCGGGCGTGGCGAAGGCCGAGGTCTTATTGGCCTGTTCAAGCCGGCCCCGAGCAGCCAGGATCTCCGCCTGCGCCGGCCGGAAGTCGTACCACGCCGCGGCCAGGCCCACGGACACGAAGATGACGAAGACGACGGCCACCCCGGCCAGGACCTGCGGCTTGGGACGATGGCGCCAGAGCCAACGCGGGCTCCACCAGCGCCGACGCCGCCGGCGCCTGTGTCGCTGACGAACAGCCGGCTCCGCCTGTCGCTCCGGCTCGCGAGCCATGCCTTCTCGCCGCACTGACACGATCCTACGCCGGGTTCGTGGAGCGACGGGTTCGGGCCTCCGACCCGGGCGACGGACCGTTCAGGTCGCTCACATGGCCGGTGGCCAGCACCTGGGCGTCTTCGTAGGAAAGCGGAGCGGTGAAGACCGGGGGTTATCTCTACCTGATGGTCTACGGCGAGCCCCGGTGGCGGCACCCGGGCGAGTTCCGCACGATCTACCGGTACAACGAGATACGCCAGACTCTGGCGCCGATGGACTTCGACCAACGGGCCCCGTTCCTACGGTTGAAGGTGGGGCGGCTGGGACGGCCGACTGGTTCGTCGCCGCCAGCGCCGCCATCAACGACCTCACCGCCGCCGCGAGGTCGCCGAATTACCGCACAGCTAGGGTTTCACCGAGCTACTTCACCTGTCCCTAGTGTTCTGAGTTGGAAATTCGATAAGAATATCGGTCTGACGGGAACCTTCGCAAACGGGCCCGCGTTCTGTGCGCAACGATGGAGGTGCGCATGGCCAGGACCGGTCGACCGAAGCACCCGTTGGTGCTCTCCGAGGAGGAACGACTGAGCCTGGAGCGCCTGGCGAAACGGCGTAAGAGCGCCCAAGCGATGGCGCTTCGAGCGCGGATCGTGTTGGCCTGCGCCGAGGCGGGTGTGACCAACCTGGCGGTCGCCAGC
>JBBRXY010000036.1:0-29963 GCA_038238185.1 Acidimicrobiales bacterium | reverse complement strand
TCGGCCTCGGACGCCTGCACGGTCTTGCGCCGACGAGGACTCCGTATGACCTCGACCCGCACGGTGTGCGACGCTAGCTCCGGTCCTGGGCGCGCTCGGGCGCCCCGTCGCGGCCGGTCGCCGACCCAAGGAGCAGTCCGTCGTGCTCGACATCGCCAAACTCGGGGCCCGCTACGGGCCGGACACGGGTCAGGTCGACCCGGAGCGGGCCCGGGCCTACGCCGTCGCCACGAACGACACCAATCCCGTGTACAGCACCGGTGGTCTCATCCCTCCGCTCTTTGCCGTGGTCCCCACCTGGGACACCACCATGGCCGCCGTCCACAACGTGGTGCCCGCCGAGGCCATGGGGATGCTCGTCCACCTGTCCCAGGACATGCGCTTCTTCCGGCCCCTCACGGCCGGCCAGCAGTTGCAGACCGAGGCCGAGATCCGCGGGATACGCAGCCGACGCTCGGGGGCATCACTCCTCGTCGTCGTCACGAGCACCGACGAAGAGGGCCGGCTGGTGCTCCGCCAGTACGCAACCATGTTCATCCGCGGTCTCGGGCGGGGCGAGAGCGGCGGCGACGAACCTCCCACCCACAGCCTCGCCAACGCGTCGCGTGGTGTGGCCCTGGCTGAGGCCACTGCGCACTTCGACCACGACCAGACCTTCCGCTACGCCGACGCGTCCGGCGACACGAACCGGATCCACGTCGACGAGGTGTTCGCCAAGGAGATGGGCCTGCCGGGGATCATCGTCCACGGGATGTGCACGATGGCGTTCTGCGGCTCCGCCGTCCTGAGCGAGATGGCCGGGGGGGACCCGGGCCTGCTCCGTCGCCTAGCCGTGCGATTTTCCCGCCCCGTCCTACCCGATTCGGACCTGGTGACGGTCATCTTCGCAGCTGGCGAGTCCTCCGATCGGCGCTGTTTCGCCTTCGAGGCCCGAAGTCGGGGGGAGGTCGTGATCAAAGACGGTTGGGCTGAGATCGGGCCTCCCAGGGAATAGGCATGCCGGTTCTGCGGCTGTTCGCCGCGGCACGTGAGGCGGCCGGCGTCGCTCGGGCCGAGTTCGACGGGACGACCGTCGGCGAGCTGCTGGCGGCGGCCGAGGGCTCCTTCGGAGAGCGGTTCAGCGTCGTGCTGCAACAGTCACGGGTCTGGGTGAACGGGGAGCCGGCCACTCCCGAGTCCCCCATCACCGGCCACGATGTGGTGGCCGTCCTCCCACCGGTGTCCGGCGGTGCAGGCGACCTGGACCCCGGGCCGCCGCCGCCCGTCGCTCCCGCCGATCCGATACACGTTCCCGGCCAGCGGCCGACCGACCGGCCCGACCCCCTCGCCAAGCCCATGCCTGTCGCCCGACGGCCCCAGGGCCGGCCCGGGGGCGTCGACCCGGGTCCGATGGCCGGAATGGGCGGGGGAGCCGGCGTTGCGGCAGGCGGGCAGATGCGTCGGGCCGATCCCTCCAGCGGCGTCCCCGGGCAGCGGTACGGGCGGCGACCGCCGGGTCCTTCCCACGGTCGCGCTCAGTCGGGGTCGGAGGCGTCGGTCGAAGCCGGTCGTCGCGACGGCGGCGACGATGCATCGGACCGGCGCCCGACCGGGCCGCCGACGGCCATGGCACCGCCGCCGGCCACGGCCCTGCGGACGGCGGATCAGCCGTCCTCGCCTGGTCCGGCCGCCGCCCCGACGACCGGCCGCCCCCAAGCACCGGTGCGGCCGGGGCCCGAGCGGGTGACCCGGCCAGAGCCTGAGCCGGGGACCGGACCCGATCGACCCCGACGGCCCGAGCGGCCGCCTGAGCGGGCGACCCGGCCCGAGCGGCCGCCTGAGCGGGCGACCCGGCCCGAGCGGCCGCCTGAGCGGGCGACCCGGCCCGATCGACCCCGACGGCCCGATCGACCCCGACGGCCCGAGCGGCCGCCTGAGCGGGCGACCCGGCCCGATCGGCCGCCTGAGCGGGCGACCCGGCCCGATCGACCCCGACGGCCCGATCGACCCCGACGGCCCGATCGGCCCCGACGGCCCGAGCGGCCGCCTGAGCGGGGGACCCGGCCCGAGCGTCCCGGGCCCGGATCTCGCACCGGCCCCGCCGCGCCGACGACGGCTACCGCGACCGCCACACCTGCCCCGCCCGATCAGTGGTGGTCGCCGCTGGCCCGGCTCGGCGTGATCTACGACAACAGCCGCCCCCACGGGAGGATCGGGCTTGGCTGGTTCGTGGTCACCGTGGCCGCCGTGATCGCGGGCCCGACCTGGGCCGCCGGATGGCTGGGTGTGAACGCCTTCGTTGCCGCATCCCAGGCCGCCGGCACCCGCCGCACCCTCGATGTGCACCCGCCGCCGGGGCTTTGCGCGTTGGCTTCGATCGGGCCTCCGGTGGCCGCGGTGTTCGGTGGCAGGTATCTCGCGGGGATCGTGGCGGCGGGCTTGATCGGGGCCATGCTCGTCCGGGCGTTCTTGAGCCACCGGGCGATCGCCCACGACGTATCGCTCGCCCTCGTCATCGGGATGGTCACCGGGTTGGCCGCAGCCTCCCTGGTGCTGGCCCGACAGGTCGACGTCGAGGCCGCCGTCTACCTTCTCGTCTGCGTCTGCACCTACGACGCCGGGGCCTACCTCGTCGGCACGGGCGCATCGGCGGCCTGGGAGGGGCCACTGGCCGGGATGGTGGCGCTCATCCCGGTGACGATCCTGGCCGCCGTCGTGTTGGTTCCCCCGTTCCCGGCGGGCACACCGCTGGCCCTGGGCCTCCTGGCCGCGGTGCTCGCACCACTGGGCCCCCTGGTCGGCACGGCCCTGCTCGGACGGCGCGAGGCCGATGCTCCCGGTCTCCGCCGCCTCGATTCGCTGATCCTGCTGGGCCCTGCCTGGGCCTGGCTGGTCGTGACGATCCTCCACTGAGTTCCTGACGGCTTCGCCGCCCCGGGCGGGGCCCAGCCCCACCCTCCTCCGAGCGGCGGGGCCCCCAAAACCCGCCGCCAGCCGTTCTCGCCGCCAGAGCCATTAAACGGGGCGCGGAGCCCAGCTATTAGGCCTTCTTGGTGTCCCAGAAGATGGTGTCGATCTCGCCGATGAGGTCGAGCAGGGCCTGGCCATTGGCGGGGTCCTCGGACTTCTTGGCCGCGCCTGCCGCCTTGGTGGCGTCCCAGAAGAGCTGGTGCAGCTGGGGGTACTTCTCGACGTGCTCGGGCTTGAAGTAGTCGGTCCAGAGGACCCACAGGTGATGCTTCACCAGGTCGGCCCGCTCTTCTTTGATCTGTACGGCCCGCTGACGGAAGACCTCGTTGTCGGATGCCTGGTATTTCTCCTGGCAGCCCTTCACCGATTGCGCCTCGATGCGCGCCTGGGCCGGGTCGTAGACCCCACAGGGGAGGTCGCAATGTGCGTGCACGCGTCGAGGCGGACGGATCCGGTCGACGAGGGCGGTGACGCCGGTGAGAATGGGCATGCGCTGATGCTCCTCTGCCTCGATTGTTTGATGCCACCGCAGACTATCCAGTCCCCCGAAGGGTGAGCGCAACGCGGCGTTGGTGGGCCGTTGCCCTCCTCGTCCCGGTGGGCTGGGCAGGACGACGGATCAGTCGCGTGGAGGTCGTCGGCGACAGCATGCGCCCGACGCTCGAGCCCGGTGACCGCCTCGTCCTGAGTCGGCTCCGCCGGGCCCGCCCCGGTGACCTGGTGGCGGTGGCCGATCCGCGGCAGCCCGAACGGTTGGTGGTAAAGCGTCTCGTCGAGGTTTCGCCCGCCGGCCTCACCGTGTTGGGCGACAACCCGGCCGCCAGTACCGACAGCCGGACCTTCGGGCCGGTTGCCGTCGACGCGGTGCGGGGCCGGGTCGTGTATCGCTACCACCCGAAGTCGCGGCGTGGCCGCCTGTCTGCGCCCGGGTAACGTGAGGAAATGGGATGGAGGGACGACCTTGGCCGGATCCTGGCGCCGGAGTATCTCGGCGACCCGGAAAGCCGCTCCATCGGGGAGTTGCGGGAGATGGCAGGTGAGTCCCAAGCGGTGGGCGACGACATCTCCTATCTTCGCCGCCAGGTCCAGGGGCGCCTCGACATCGTCCGATGGGAGCTCGACCGCCGTGCAACCGGCGAGGGTCGTTCGAGCACCGACGATCTGGTGAAGAACCTGAGCAGCGTTCTTTCCCCGAACGTCCACGCGCCCGGCCACCAGCAGATGGTCGACGGCGTCGAGCCGCTCCATCTCGACGAGCTCACCGAAGAACTGAGTGCCCTGGTGCCTCCGGTCTGGAAGCTGCCCGACCTCGACGACGACGAGTTGCAGGCCCTCGCCGATCGCCTCGCCGAACACGAGAGCGACTACTCGTCGCTCCGCCAGCAGGTCTTCTCCCGCACCGACGCCCTCCGGGCCACCATCACCGCCCAACTGGGGGGGTAGGGCCGGTGGGGTAGGGCCCTGTCAGAGGGTCGGTGGGGGTAACCACCCGCTACTGGGTAGGGTTGCACCCCGTGCGCCGGTTGGCCGTCATCTCGTTTCATACATCCCCACTCGCCCAGCCCGGTGCCGGAGACGGCGGGGGCATGAACGTGTATGTCCACTCCCTGTCGTCGGCACTCGCCCGGGCCGGGGTCGACTGCGACGTGTACACCCGTGCCTGGCGGCCCGGACTGGCGCCGGTGGTGTTGGTGGAACCCGGTTTCCGGGTGCACCACATCGCCGCCGGTCCCGTCGCCGGCGTGGCCAAGGAATCGATGCCCGAGCTGGTGCCTATGTTCACCGAAGGGGTGCTGGCGACCCTCAGGGCGCACGGCGAGCCCGATCTCATCCACGCCAACTACTGGCTGTCGGGGGTGGCCGGCCACGCCCTGAAGCACGAGCTGGGCCTCCCGCTCGTCAGCACGTTCCACACCCTGGCCAGGGTCAAGGCCGAGTTCAGCACCGAGGCGTCCGAAAGCCGGGCGCGGGCAGAAGTCGAGGTGGTCGGCTGTTCGGACGCGATCCTTGCGTCCTCCGACGACGAACGGACCCAGCTCGAGCGCCTCTACCGTGCCCAGCCCGGGAGGGTGGAGATCGTCCCGCCCGGAGTCGACCACGAGCTCTTCGCCCCCGGCGACCGGGGCCAGGCCCGGGCCGACCTCGGACTGGGCCCGGATCCGATGCTGCTGTTCGTGGGCCGGATCCAGCCACTGAAGGGCGTCGATGTGGCCATCGGGGCGGCCGCCGCCCTGGGCCCCGACGTCACCCTGGTCATCGTGGGCGGCCCCTCGGGCGCCGACGGCGAAAGCGAGCGATGTCGTCTCGAGCACCTGGTGGCCGAGCTCGGTATCGGGCCCCGGGTCCGCTTCGTCGCCCCCCAGCCGCACGCCGAGCTGGCTCGGTGGTACCGGGCCGCAGATGTCTGCCTGGTTCCCAGCCGCTCCGAGTCGTTCGGCCTGGTCGCATTGGAGGCCGCTGCCTGTGGGACCCCGGTCGTGGCCGCCGCCGTTGGCGGCCTGCCGACGCTGGTCGATCACGGCGTCACCGGGTTCCTGGTCGACGGTGGTGACGCCAGTGGCTTCGCTGCCTGTGTGAGCAAGATCCTGGTGGACCCCGCCCTGGCGGCCGGGATGGGCCGGGCCGCAACCCTCCGGGCCCGTCGGTACAGCTGGTTGATGGCCGCGGCCCGACTCCGGCGTCTGTACGCCGATCTCACCGCTCGCGACCTTGTCGAGTGTGGGTAGTCTCTGACCCCCACCCGAGTGCCAGGCGGCCTGAAGACTTGACGAATTTTCCTCTTTTCGTCGGGTCTCTTCAGCGCGCTCCATAGTCTTTCGATGCGTTTGCTTGCATCGAGAGGTTCGCCGGGTTAGGGTGCTGACGGCCCGAGGGGCGGAACGGAGCGGTCGTTCGGGGAAGTGCGACCGTGCCGGGAGGTTCCTCGGGCCCCTTTGTCGAACTGACTAGGGGCCGCCGGGTCCCGCACCACCTTTCGGCGGAAGCACCCACGTCTCCCACCGCATGCTCCGAACCCCTGTCCCCGCTGCTGCGCTCGTCCTCAGCCTGGTGTTGGCCCTGGCCACGCCGGGCAACGCCGACACCCTCGACGAGCGCAACGCCTCGACCCAGTCGAAGCGGGCGGCCGTGGCCGCCAAGGTCGACGCCGCCAAGGCCGACGATGCCCAACTCGAGGCAGCCGTGCGCGAGCTCGACACGAGTGTGACCGCCCAGTCGTCCACCACCGAGGCCGCCCAGCAGGCGGCGTCGGCGGCGCTTGTCGCGGTGGGATCCGCCGAGGCCCGTCTCGCCGCCACCGAAGCCCGCATATCGGATCTGCGGGGGGCGGCGGCGTCGCTGGCCGTGCGGGCCTACGTCCACCCCGGCGGTGATCCGCTCATGCAACTCCTGAGCTCGGCCGACCTGGGCGAGGCCAGCCGGCGGGAGACGCTGCTCAACCACGTGGCCAGCACCGATCGCGACGTGCTGGGTCAGCTGCGCTCCATCCGGGAGGACCAGGAAGGCGAGCAGACCGACCTGAATCGTCTCCGCGACGAGGCCGATACGCGGCGCAAGGCGGCCGTCACCCACCTGGACGAGCTGAAGGCGGCCCGCGACAGCCAGGCTCGCCTGAAGGGCGCGCTGGATGAGCGCATCCAGGAGTACCAGACCGAGGTCGACGGGCTGTCCCGTGACCAGGCCACGATCGAAGGCCTGCTTCGCACCCGCCAGGGCTTGTCGGTCCCCGGTGGACCGTCCCTGGCCGCGGTCCGACCGGGACAGGAATCGAGCTACGGGCTCATCTGGCCGGTGGAGGCTCCCATCACATCCCCGTTCGGGTTCCGGTGGGGCCGGATGCACACCGGGATCGACCTCGGTGTCGGTCCGGGCACGCCGATCAGAGCGGCCACAGCGGGGACGGTGGTCTCCTCGGGCAACGACGCTGGGGGCTACGGGCTGCTGACCGTCATCGACCACGGTGGTGGCCTCACCACCCTCTACGCCCACCAGAGCCAGTCGGCCGTCAGCGGCGGCTCGAGCGTCGCCCAGGGTCAGGTCATCGGGTACGTCGGGTGCTCCGGCCACTGCACCGGACCCCACCTCCACTTCGAGACCAGGATCGACGGAAACCCGGAGAACCCCCAGAGCTTTCTGCGCTAGTCCCGTGTTCCGGGCTCGTGCCTCATCAGGTGACGAACCGCCCGAAGGGGCGGCCGGCCGCCTACATTCGTGGTCATGGCGTTGCGGCTGGTGATCGTGGGCGGCGGGAAGATGGGCTCGGCCCTGGCGGCCGGGCTCCTCCGAGCAGGATGGGCCGAGGCTGCCGACCTGGGCGTGGTCGAGCCGATGGCTGTTCGGCGCCACGAGCTGAGCGGCTTGCACCCGGGCCTGGTCGTCGGCGACAAGGTGCCGGCGGCGGCGGGGGCCGTGCTGGCGGTGAAGCCGTCAGACCTGGGGGCCGCCTGTGCCGCCGTGGTCGATGCCGGCGTGGAACGGGTCCTGTCGGTCGCCGCCGGCGTGGGTCTCGACCAGCTCCAGGGCTGGCTGGGCGACGGCGTGGCCGTGGTGCGGGCCATGCCGAACACGCCGGCTCTGATCGGCTGTGGTGCCGCGGCGATCGCCGGTGGCGCAACCGCCGACGGGGCCGACCTCGACTGGGCCGAGAGCATCCTGGCGGCCGTCGGTCTCGTCGTGCGCCTGCCCGAGGCCCTCCTCGACGCCGTCACCGGCCTGTCCGGCTCCGGGCCGGCCTACGTGTTCTTCGTGGCCGAGGCCCTCACCGAGGCCGGCGTGCTCAACGGCCTGACCCGCGACATGAGCCGCTCGCTGGCAGTGCAGACCATCCTGGGCTCGGCTCGGCTGCTGGACGAGTCCGGACAGTCGGCCGAGGAGCTCCGGGCCGTGGTCACCTCGCCCGGTGGCACGACCGCGGCCGGCATCCGGGCCCTGGAGGCGGGAGCCGTTCGCAGCGCCATCCTGGAGGCGGTGACGGCCGCAACGGAACGCTCACGACAGCTGGGCCAGGGCTGATTGGCGGCTCCCCTTTCCCTCGCCACGTCCGACCGCCTACATTGCCAGGAGCGAAGAGGGGAGAATGACGGTGAAGTCCGATGCGCGCGCGCGGTTTTTGACTGCGGCTGAGGTGGCTGGGCTCCTTCGGGTCTCCACCATGACGGTCTACCGGCTCATCAAGGGTGGCCAATTGGCGGCTGTCCGGGTGGGGAAGTCGTACAGGGTGAGCGAGGACGACGTCGACCGCTTCCTGGCCAGCACCTACACCGAGGCGGGTTAGGGTCAGGGTTAGCCACACCGAACCCGGGCAGTAGCGTGCCCAGCGCATGACTGCCGGATTCGACACCGTCTCGTTCCTGTCCGACTACGGGCTCGCCGACGAGTTCGTCGGCGTGGTCAAGGCCGTGATCAGGGCCATCGCCCCGACGGCCAAGGTGATCGACGTGAGCCACGGGGTCGCCCCCCACGACATCCGGGCCGGCAGCCTCGTGCTGGCCCGCAGCATCCAGTACCTGCCTCCCGGGGTCGTGCTCGCCGTGGTCGACCCCGGCGTGGGCACGTCTCGGCGTGCGCTGGCCGTCGAGGTCGGCGGCGCCGACGGCGGCGGGGACGGCCCGAACGACCGATCGGTGCTCATCGGCCCCGACAACGGCCTGCTGGCTCCGGCCGTGGCCCTGGCCGGTGGCGCCCGCCGGGCCGTCGCCCTGACCAACGACGAGTGGCACCTGGCCGCTCCCGGCCCCACCTTCGCCGGTCGCGACATCTTCGGGCCGGCCGCCGCCCACTTGTGCGCCGGGGTCGAGCTCGACGAGCTGGGCGACCCTGTCGACCCGTTCACCCTTGTGCCCGGCCTCATCCCGCTGTCGCGGGAGGAGAAGGGTGGCGTGGAGGGCGAGGTCCTCTGGGTCGACCGGTTCGGCAACGCCCAGCTCAACATCGGCCCCGACGAGATCGAGGCCATGGGTTCGCCGATCGTGGTCCGCATCGGTGAACGGATCCGGAGCGCGGCACGCGTCGCCAGCTTCGCCGAGCTGTCCACCGGGCAGGTGGGGTTGGTGGTCGACTCCTACGGTTTGCTGGCCGTGGCCCTCGACCAACGGTCGGCGGCCGCCGAGCTGGCCCTGGGCCCCGGCGACCTGGTCCGGCTCGAGCCGACGGGCGACGAATGAGGCGGGGCACGACGATCGCCCTGGCCATCCTGCTCATGGCCATCTTTGGCGCAGCCATCGTGCAGTTCCTCGTCATCGGCCGTTAGTTCCCATGGCCCCTTGCGGGGCCGCCCTCGCGGGATGAGAATCGGGCGTGTCGCCTCGGGCAGAGGCCGAGAGTCAGGGCCCGAGCGTGGCGCAGAGGCGGCTGATCTCGCGCTCGAGCGAGTTCAGCCCCTCGACCTTGTCGAGGCAGATGGCCACACCAGCCTCGTCGGCTTGGCGCTGCAGGGCATCGTCGACGTAGGCGGTGTAGAGGATGACGACCTGGTCGGGACGACGGGCCCGCAGCTGGCGGGCCGCGGTGAGCCCGTCCATCACGGGCATCTTGTAGTCGATCACGATCACGTCGGGATCGGAATCGTCGACGTGGTCGAGGGCGTTGGCCCCGCTGGAAGCCTGGTGGACCACGTCGAACCCGTCGACGGTGAGCATCGTCTTGAGCATCCGGCGCACGTGGTCGGTGTCGTCGACGAGCATCACCCGGATCGGCGCCTGCTTGGCCTGGGCCACGACCGCCACGGTACCGGTTCCTGCGCGCGTACTGCTCCAGCAGCTCGTGGTGGCGTTACCAGGACTCCAGGGCCCGCAAGGCGTCGAGCACGAGGTGGAGCGTCGACACCGTGGGGACGGTGGCGGGTGCGGGGGCCGGGCGCACGGTGACCGGCGTGGAGGGCGGAGGGTCGGGGGGCGGGGGCGACGTGGTCGAGGTTGGCCGGGGGGCCTCGGTGGCCGGTGGTTCCTGGTCGGCCACCGTGGAGGCCTGGCCGCCGCCGGCGGGCGCCTCGAAGTCCTCCACGATGTACAGCCGGCCGCCGCCGGAGACCACGCCGATCCCCACCAGCGAATAGTCGGGGTCGCTCAGGTTGACGTAGTGGGAGTGGCTGGCGAGGAGGGCGCCGTGGACCTGGTTGATGCTCGCGCCCACCCCGACGTTCTCGGCCAGACGGGACCAACCGGTGATCAGGGAGCCGATGTCGGGGTTGTGGGAGATCGCGCCCTGGGCGGCCATGGTCTGGGCCCAGGAAAGGGCCACCGAGGAGAGTTTGGGGTCGAGGCTCAGTGCCGGTGCTCCCACTGATGCCCGGGCCTGGTTGGTGAGGGCGAGAAGGCCGCTGTCGTCGGATGAGGTCGCTCCTGCGGGCAGGGCCGACAGCGCCGTCCCCGGGAGGACAGCCCCGAGACCCAGCCCGGCACCGACGAGCGTGGACGCTGTGGCCAGGGCCGCGATGAACCGACGTGCGCGCATGTGCCGTCCCCTCCGGAGCCCGGCCGACGAAGGGTCGGGGAGAACCCCGGACCGGTGGCCAGCCGTGGTGTGTTCAGGTACGAACTGTCCTGAACTCCTTCGGCAGGAGGGAGACCAGTGCTTGAGTCAAGCTCTGGATAAATGTGGGGAGCCCACCACCGGGGGACCTGGCGAGGCGCTCAGGAAACGGTGAGCGTCTGGCGGATGCCGTCGCCCGTCTGGCCGGGTTTGCAGGCCACCTGGTAGCTGCCCGTGGCCAACTTGGCGGTGAACCGGGCTGTGGTGCCGGGCCCGATGTTCTCCTTCTCGGACACGATCTTGTTGGCGGCGGTGTACACGTAGACCTCGGTGACCTGGCCGCCGGTGTTCTCTACCTCGAACGTGTGGGTGCCCGGGGTGAGCGTGGTGGTGGCCACCCGGCACTCGGTGTCGCTGGAGGTGACGGCCACCGCCGGGCCGCTGCCGCCCGACGACGAGGTGCAGGCGGCCAGGGCGAGCCAACCGGCCGCGCCGGCGAGGAGAGAACGCCGTAGGTGGCTCATCGGGGGGGAGTGGTGGGCTGCGGCACCCGGCCGTCAGCGGGAACAGAGGCGGCGCCGGCGGGTGCGGGCGAGGCCACCGGCGGTTGAGGTGCCCGGGGGCGACGGAGGAACAGCACCAGCGTGGGCACGAGATAGGTCACCCACACACCGAGTTCCAAACGGGACGGAGTCGGGCTGACGCTGAACAGGCCCTTCCACAGCGACCCCCACCAGCTCGACGGCGGCAGGATACCGGTGGCGTCGAAGACCTGGTGTCCGAGGGTCCCGAAGGTCAGGTAGCCGGCCTCTTGGAGGTCGTGGATCCCGTAGGCCAGGACCCCGGCGGCCACGACCACGAGGCCGGCGCCTGTGTATAGGAAGAACTTGGCCAGGTTGATGCTCACCGAACGGCGGTACACGAGGTACCCGAGCACGAAGGCGGTGGCCAGGCCGAGGGATGCCCCGACGACCGGCTTGAACGTCGACCCCGTTGACTGGACTGCGGTCCAGATGAACAGCGCCGTCTCCAGTCCCTCGCGCGCCACGGCCACGAAGGCGGTGAGCGCCAGGGCGCCGGTGCCCATGGCCAGGGCCATGTCGATGCGCTCGTGGAGGTCGCCCTTGAGGTGCTGGGCGGTCCGGCGCATCCAGAAGATCATCCAGGTGACCAGGCCCACGGCGAGGATCGACATCACCCCGCCGAAGGTCTCCTGGGCCTTGAACGTCAGCGAGTGGGAGGTGAATGTGAGCAGGGCGCCTGCCGCCAGGCTGATGGCGGCGGCCGCTCCGGCCCCGAGCCAGATGGACCGTAGGGCCTGGCGCCTGTCGGTGTGCACGACGTAGGCGACGAGGATGCTCACGACGAGGGCCGCTTCGAGTCCTTCCCGTAACCCGATCAGGAAGTTGGCGAGCACTGTTGGTCCCTTCGTCGACCGGTCAGTCTGTATGCGAACAGTTAGGTGATCCTAACAAAACCTCTCAGGTACTACTAACTGTACTTGGCACCTACCCGGCCGACAACCGGTTCCTTCGTCACGGGTTCGGCTGGTTCCTGGCGCGCCGGCCGGGTCCGGGGCCCGGCGGTGGCCACGAGGAACCCGGCAAAGAGCAGGGCGATCCCCACCAGCAGGGTGAGCGCAAACGCCTCCATGGCGTCGAGCACCGAGTTGAACAGGCCCCCGGCCCCGAGCACGAGGGTCCCGGCGGCGATGAGCAGGTTTGCTCCGGCCAGCCGGCCGGCGGGCACGGGTGACGGGGCCCGGCGGCGCCGCCAGAAGCGCCATGCGCTCCACACCGCCCCCCCCAGCACGACCGTGGCACCCACGCCCGAAGCCACGGCGGCCAGCACGCGCGGGAGCACGCCGAAGACCTCCGATCCCTGGGGCAGGCGGTCGGACGGTACCGGTCCTCGCAACGGTGCTTCCAGGACCACGCCGGCGGCGAAGGCCGAGGCCAGGGTGACCGCCGCAGCCCAGCGGTCGGCCCGGCGCCGGTCGCCCAGCAGGTAGACGGTGCCCAGGGCCAGGAACGGGACGTTGACCACGGCCCCGAAGAGGTAGAAGACCCGGAAGGTGACGTCGTCCCACCCGTTGGCCGCGCCGAACCACAGCGCCGCCGCCCCGACGAAGAACATGGCCAACGACACGGTCCAGGCCAGCTCATGGGGCCGGCGGCCGGCCAGCCACCGCTCGTAGGTCGACATGGCGAGGGCCAGCGCCACCAGCGCGGCGGCGGCGGCCAGCACCGACTGGGTGGACACAGCCCGATTTTACCGGCAGCCGGGCACCCTGCTCCGGCGACCCCCCCCCACGGAATCGGCGACGGCCCCGGTTCCTGCTTGTGAAGAAGCGCACGAGGGGGCGTACACTTGTTCACAATGTCCGACCAGACCCCGTCCCAGGGGCGGTCCCCCGGCGATCCCGCGGCCGGGCGCCGTGCACCGGACGATGGCGCCAAAACGGGCCAGGGGACCGTTTCTCCCGCAGCCCCGTGGCACGCCCACGAGTTGGGCCGTGCCGATCTCGACGGTGCCAAGGCGGCGGAGATGCGCAGCCAGCGACGCATCCCCGAGGCCACAGTGGCCCGGCTGCCCGTCTACCTGCGGAGCCTGGTCGAGTTGGCCGACGTCAAGACGGTCACCGTCTCGTCCGAGCGGCTGGCGGAGATGGCCGGCGTGAATGCTGCCAAGGTCCGCAAGGACCTGTCGTATCTCGGCTCCTACGGCACCCGCGGGGTCGGGTACGAGGTCGACAACCTGATCCTGCAGATCTCGCGCATCCTCGGGCTCACCCAGGACTGGCCGGTGGTGATCGTGGGAATCGGCAATCTCGGCCACGCCCTGGCCCGGTACGGGGGGTTTGCCGCTCGGGGCTTCCGCGTCGTCGCCCTGGTCGACGCCGACCGCGCCAAGGTCGGCGAGCGGCTGGAGGACCTGGTCGTGCGCCACCTCGACGATCTGCCGAGCATCGCCGCCGACGAGGCCGTGGCCATCGGCATCATCGCCACGCCGGCTGCCGCCGCCCAGAACGTGGCCGATCGGCTGGTGGCCGCCGGGGTGACGTCGATCCTAAACTTCGCCCCCTCGATCGTCACCGTTCCTGCCGGGGTGTCGGTGCGCAAGGTCGACCTGTCCATCGAGCTGCAGATCCTCTCGTACCACCAGCAGCGCCGGGCGGTCGTGGGAGGCGCGTCCGTCGAGGCCCCCGTCGGCGGGTTCGCCGACGGCGACGATGCCGCCGCCGTCGAGGCCCAGGGAGCCAATCGCTGATGGGCGCCATCGATACCGCCTACCCGGTGAACCTGCTCCTGGCCGGACGGCCCTGCCTGGTGGTGGGAGGCGGCACCGTCGCCGCCCGCAAGGTGCAGGGGCTGCTCGCGTGCGACGCCCTGGTCCACGTGGTGTCTCCGGTCGTCGACGACGAGATCCGCGGCTGGCCGGAGGTCACCGTCGACCAACGGCCCTACCGCAAGGCTGACGTCGACGGGCGGTGGCTCGTCATCTCCGCCACCGACTCGCCCGAGGTCAACCGGGCCGTCTACCTCGACTGCGAGGTGGCCGGCATCTGGGTGTGCGGTGCCGACGACCCCGACCACTGTTCGTTCACCCTGCCTTCGGTCGTCCGGCGCGGCACACTGGTTGTCACCGTGTCGACAGGAGGTCGCAGCCCGGCCATGGCTCGTTGGTTGCGTGAGCAGTTGGGAACCCAGATCGGTCCGGAGTACGAGGTTCTGCTCGACCTGGTGGCCGACCGTCGGGCGGCCGTGAAGGCCGAGGGGCGGAGCCCCGCCGATCTCGACTGGCAGAAAGCGCTGGACTCGGACATGCTCGCTTTGATCCGCACTGGTGACCTGGAGTCCGCGAGAAAGCGCCTGGAGTCGTGTCTGTCGTCGTCGTAGGGTTGAGCCACCGTTCCGTCCCCCTCGGCCTGCTCGAGCGGATGGCCATCGGGGAGCCGCGCATCCCGAAGGCCCTGGGCGACCTGTTGGGCCGGGAGTTCGTGAGCGAGGCCGTGCTCCTGTCGACCTGCCACCGGGTGGAGGCATACGTGGTCGCCGAGCGCTACCACGGGGCCGCCCAGGACGTCCGTAACTTCCTGTCGGAGCTGGCCTATGTTGCGCCCGAGGAGTTCAGCGACCACCTGTACACCTATACCGACGAGACGGCTGCCGCCCACCTGTTCTGCGTGGCTGCCGGGCTCGACTCCCTAGTGGTGGGCGAGAGCCAGATCCTCGGCCAGGTCCGAGACGCCTGGGATCGGGCGAGGGTCGAAGGGGCTGCCGGCCCCAGGCTGTCGGCGTTGTTCCGCCATGCCGTGGAGGTGGGCAAGCGGGCCCGCACCGAGACCGCCATCGGCCACGGGATCACCTCCCTGGCCCACGCCGCCGTGGCCATGGCCGGCGAGCGCCTGGGCCCTCTCGAGGATCGCCGGGTGATCGTGCTCGGCGCCGGCGAGATGGGCGAAGGCATGGTGTCGGCGCTCACCAAGGTGGACGACATGGTGGTGGTCAACCGCACGCTCGACAAGGCCGTCGCCCTGGCCGGCCGGGTCGGGGGCCGGGCGTTGCCCTTCGACGAGCTTCCCCAGGTGCTGGCCGAGGCCGATCTGCTGCTGTCGTCCACCGGCGCCCCAGGGGTCGTGGTGGAAGAGGCCGACCTGGCCGCCATCCGGGCCCACCGACCGGACCGGCCGCTCCTCGTCATCGACCTGGGGATGCCGCGCAACATCGACCCCGCCGTCGGCGATCTGCCGGGTGTCACTCTGCTCGACCTGGCCGACCTGCGGGCCTTCGTCGACGCCGGCCTCGACAAGCGCCGCAAGGAGGTCGGGCGGGTTCGCGGCCTGGTCTCCGACGAGCTCACCCGCTACACGGCCGATCTGACCGCCCGTGAGGTCGTCCCCACCGTCACCGCCCTCCGGAACCAGGCCGAGGCGGTTCGCCGCAGCGAGCTCGATCGGCACCGGTCGCGGCTGGCCGGCCTCGACGACCGCCAGACCGAGGCAATCGAATCCCTCACCCGCGCCATCGTCGCCAAGCTGTTGCACGAGCCCACCGTGCGCCTCAAGGACGCGGCCGGTTCGCCCAAGGGCGAGCGACTGTCCGGCGCCCTTCGCGACCTGTTCGACCTGTAGGACGTGGCCGACGCGCTGCGCGCGGCAACGCGACGGAGCAACCTCGCCCGCACCCAGACCGACCACATCGCCTCGCTCCTGGGCGTGGAGGTCGAGGCCGTGCTCGTCGAGACCTCGGCCGACCGGCATCCCGAGACCCCGGTGTGGGAGCTGGCCGGCCAGGGGGCGTTCGTCACCGAAGTGCAGGCGGCCGTGCTCGACGGCCGGGCTGACATCGCCGTCCACTCGGCCAAGGACCTCCGTTCCACGCCCACCGACGGGCTCGTCATCGCCGCCGTCCCCGAGCGAGAGGACGCGCGCGACGCCCTTGTCGGCTCGACCCTCGACACCCTGGCGGTAGGGGCCAGGGTGGGCACGGGCTCGGTGCGCCGGCGGGCCCAGCTGGCGTGGTTGCGGTCCGACCTCACGTTCGGCGGCCTCCGGGGCAACATCGAGACCCGCCTCGACGCCGCCGGGCAGTTCGACGCCATCGTGGTCGCCTACGCCGCCCTTCGCCGCCTCGGCCGCACCGCCGACATCGCCGAGGTCCTCGATCCCGCGGTGATGCTGCCGCAGGTGGCTCAGGGGGCCCTCGCCGTCGAGTGCCGAGCAGGAGACGACCGAGTGCGAGCGCTCCTCGCCGACATCGAGCACGGGAACTCCCGTCGGGCCGTCGACGCCGAGCGCGCCTTTCTGGCCGAGCTGGGCGGTGGGTGCGACCGACCGGTGGGTGCCTTCGCCACCGTCGACGACGACGGCGTGGTCCACCTCGACGGCCTGGTGGCGTCGGGCGACGGCCGGATCCTCTTCCGCGACCACGCCGACGGCCACGACCCGACGGCGGTCGGCCAGGGCCTCGGTCGTTCCGTTCTCGACCGCTCCGGCGCGGCCCTGGTCCTCGACGAGGCCGCCCCCACCGTCGCCCCCGTCCCATGATCCTCGTCGGGTCCCGTCCCGTGGCCGGCCCCTCTCACCGCCCTCCGGGCCGCGGGCCCCTCCTCAGGTGCGACCCGTCTCGGGAGCGCGAAGCCGACGCCCTACGGACGGCTGGTTGCCCATGACTGTGTGGTTGGTCGGCGCCGGCCCCGGCGATCCCGGCCTGTTGACCGTGCGGGGCGCCGAGGCGCTGGCCCGGGCCGACATCGTGGTTCACGACCGGCTGGCCGAACTTTCCCTTCTCGACCTGGCCCCGGCCGCCGCCGAGCGGGTCGACGTGGGAAAATCGCCGGGCGGGCCCGTCCAACAGGAGGACATCAACACCCTGCTCGTGGCCCGGGCCCGTGCTGGGCTCAACGTGGTCCGCCTCAAGGGTGGAGATCCCTTCGTGTTCGGTCGGGGGGGCGAGGAGGCCGAGGCCCTGTTGGCCGCGGGGGTGCCCTTCGAGGTGGTGCCCGGGATCACCTCCGCCGTCGCCGTCCCCGCCTATGCGGGCATCCCCGTGACCCACCGCGGGCTGTCCACCTCGTTCACCGTCGTCACCGGCCACAGCCGCCACGGCCCTGACGACCCCGTGCACTGGGAGAGCCTGGCCCGGGCCGGCGGCACGGTGGTGGTGCTGATGGGCGTGGCCCACCGGGGGGAGATCGCCCGCCGGCTCATGGCCGGCGGCATGCGTCCCGACACGCCGGTGGCCGCCGTGCGTTGGGGCACCCGGCCCGACCAGCGCACGCTGCGGACGACCCTCAACGACCTGGCCGGCGTGGAGCTGGAGCCGCCGGTGACGCTGGTGATCGGGATGGTGGCCGGCCTCGACCTGGGCTGGTTCGAGACGCGCCCGATGTTCGGGCGCCGGGTGGTGGTCACCCGGTCGCGGGCCCAGTCGCCCACGCTCGTCGACGCCCTCCGCCGGGAAGGGGCCGAAGTCGTGGCCCTGCCCACCATCGAGATCGTCGACCCGGCCGACGGTGGCATCGCCCTGGCCGAGGCTGCAGGTCGGGTGCGCCATTTCGACTGGGTCGCGTTCACGTCGACCAACACAGTGGAGCGACTGTTCACCCACCTCGCCGACGCCAGGGCGCTGGGCGACACCCAGGTGGCCGCGGTGGGGGCGTCGACCGCCGCCGCACTGGCCGCCCGGGGGGTCGTGGCCGACCTGATCCCCGAGCGGGCCACGGCCGAGGCCCTGGCCGAGGCGTTCCCTCCGGCCAGCCGCTGCCCGGGCGGACGTGTGCTGCTGCCCCAGGCTGCCGGTGCCGCCCCGACGCTGGAGGCCGGCCTGACGGCCAAGGAGTGGCTCGTCGACGTGGTCGAGGCCTACCGCACGGTGCCCACCACGCCCGACCCGGAGGCCCTGTCGACGGCGGCCGCGGCTGATGCGATCGCCTTCACCTCCGCCTCGACGGTCGACAATTACGTCGACGCGGCCGGAGTCGGGTCGGTCCCGCCGGTGGTGGCGTGCATCGGCCCGGTCACCGCCGACCGGGCCCGCCAACGCGGGCTGGTCGTCTCCGTCGTCGCCGCCGAGGCATCGGTCGAGGGACTTGTCGCCGCCCTCACCGGCCACTTCCGGCCGTAGCATCTCCGGTATGAGTCTCGTCGGACCTTGTCCAGGGCGCGGCCCGATTCTCGTTCTGGGCAGGTTCGAGGTGGTCAGGACACCCTTGCACCTGCCCAGAACGGTGGGATTGTGCCGATGAGTTACCCGGAACGACGCATGCGGCGGTTGCGGCGCACTCCGGCCCTGCGCCGGATGGTGGCCGAGACCCGCTTGTCGGTCGACGACCTGGTGGCGCCCCTGTTCGTGCGTGAAGGCATCCGCGACCCCGTGCCTGTGGCCTCGATGCCAGGCGTGGTCCAGCACACGCGCGAGTCGCTGCGCAAGGAGGCCCATGCCCTGGCCGAACTGGGCATCCCCGGGGTCATCCTGGTCGGCGTGCCCGAGACTCGCGATCCCGAGGGCTCCGGAGCCTGGGACCCGGCCGGGATCGTCCAGGTGGCGCTGGCCGACCTTCGCGATGAGATCGGCGACTCGATGGTCGTCATGGCCGACCTGTGCCTCGACGAGTACACCGACCACGGCCACTGTGGCGTGCTGAGCCCCGACGGCACCGTCGACAACGACGCCACCCTCGATCGCTATGCCCAGGTGGCGGTGGCCCAGGCCGCCGCCGGCGCCGATGTGGTGGCCCCCTCGGGGATGATGGACGGCCAGGTTGCCGCTATTCGCGCCGCTCTCGACGCGACCGGCCACACCGACACGGCCATCCTCGCCTACGCGGCGAAGTTCGCCTCGGCCCTCTACGGCCCGTTCCGCGACGCCGTCGACGTCGCCATCTCCGGCGGGGGAGACCGTCGGGCATATCAACAGGACAGCGGCAACCGGCGGGAGGCCCTGGCCGAGGTCGCTCTCGACGTGGCCGAGGGCGCCGACGTGGTGATGGTCAAGCCCGCCCTCGCCTGCCTCGACGTCATCGCCGCGGTCCGCCGACGGGCCGACGTGCCCGTGGCGGCCTATCACGTGTCCGGTGAGTACTCGATGGTCAAGGCGGCGGCCGAGCGGGGGTGGATCGACGGGGACGCGGTGGCTCTCGAGCAGCTCACTGCGGTGAAGCGGGCCGGCGCCGACGTGATCCTCACCTATTTTGCTCGCGAGCTGGCGGAAGCCGGGCTCGGGTGAATGCCCGCCCACCTCGTTCTGGTCACGCTTGGCGAGGTCCTGGCCTACCGAAACGTGACCAGGACAAGTGACCAACGAGGAGTTGTTCGCCCGAGCCAAGGGTGTGATCCCCGGTGGCGTCGATTCGCCGGTACGGGCGTTCACCAAGGTGGGTGGCACGCCGTACTTCGTGGCCCGGGCCGAGGGTGCCTACGTCTGGGACGTCGAGGGCCGCCGCTACACCGACTACGTGCAGTCGTGGGGGGCGTCGATCCTCGGCCACGCTCACCCGGCGGTGGTGGAGGCCGTGCGGCGCGCCGCAGCCGGCGGCACGTCGTTCGGTGCTCCCACCGAGCGGGAGGTGCTCCTCGCCGAGGCCATCAGGGACCGGGTGCCGTCGTGCCGGCGTGTCCGTCTGGTGTCGAGCGGCACCGAGGCGGCGATGACGGCGGTGCGGGTGGCGAGGGGGTTCACGGGCCGGGACCGCGTCGTCATCTTCTCGGGCTGCTACCACGGGCACTCGGACGCGCTCCTGGCCGCCGGGGGGAGCGGGCTGGCCACGCTGGGCATCCCCGGTTCGGCGGGGGTGCCGCCCTCGGCGGTGGCCGACACCGTGGTGGCGCCCTACAACCAGGTGCCCGAGGTGGGCGACGACGTGGCCGCGGTGCTGGTCGAGCCCGTGGCCGCCAACATGGGGCTGGTGGCGCCGGCGCCTGGCTTCCTGGAAGGACTGCGGTCGGCCTGTGACCGCGCCGGCGCCCTGCTTGTGTTCGACGAGGTCATCACCGGCTTCCGCATCGGCCCCGGGGGGGCCCAGGCCGCCTACGGGGTGACGCCCGACCTGACCTGTCTCGGCAAGGTCGTCGGTGGGGGACTGCCCCTCGCTGCCCTCGGGGGGCGGGCCGACGTCATGGACGTGTTGGCCCCCGACGGCCCCGTCTACCAGGCGGGCACCCTGTCGGGGAACCCCCTGGCCACGGCCGCCGGCCTGGCCGTGCTCGAGCTCCTCGACGAGGGGTGCTACACCCAGCTGGCCGGACGGGCGACCCAGCTCGGTGGATGGCTCACCGACGTGATCACCGAATCCGGCCTCCCCGTGGCCGTCCCGGTCGTCGGGCCTCTGATGGGCCTGTTCTTCGCCGAGGCCGCTCCCACCGACTACGAGTCGGCGAGGGCGGCCGACGGCGTCACCTACGCCCGGTTCTTCCACGAGATGCTCGATCGCGGCGTGGCTCTGGCTCCGAGCCCGTTCGAGACCCTCTTTCCCAGCCTGGCCCACACCAAGGACGAGCTGGAGCGCACCGCCGACCTGGCCGCCGCCGCCGCCCGAGCTGTCGCCGACGTCACCGGCTGACCGACCCCCCTTCGGAGCGGGCACAGGCGGGCCGGGCCACCCTGAGCCTGACCGGAACGAAAGTAGGCTGGCCGACATCGTGGTGAAGCGGGGTGAGATCGTCAGCGACCTCCTTCGGCGGTCATCTCTCACCCCGCCCGACCTGTTGGCCGGCGACATCGCCGCCGCACTCCAGGACTGCGGTGGCCATCACCTCGTGCTCTATGTCGTCGACTACGAGCAGGAGACCCTCCAACCGGTCTCCCTGGGCGGCGATCTCCTGGCCGACGCGCCCAAGGGTGTGCGGGTCGAGTCGACCATGGCGGGCCGGGCCTTCCAGACCCAAGAGGTGTTGACCGCCGCCGACGACAACGGCTGGCGGGTGTGGGTGCCGGTGAGCGAGCGGGCCGAGCGCCTCGGCGTGCTCGAGCTGGGCTTCACCGAGATCGACGACGAGCTGCTGAGCCTGGCCGCCGACCTGGGCCTGTTGGTGGGCCATCTCATCCACTCGGCCGGGCGCTACACCGACATGGTCGAGCTGCGGCGGCGCTTGCGACCCATGAACCTGGCGGCAGAGATGCAATGGGACATGCTCCTGCCGCCGCTCGCGTTCACCTCGCCCGAGCTGTCCATCGCCGGGCTGCTCGAGCCCGCCTATCTGGTGGCGGGCGACGCCTTCGATTACTCCCTCAACGGCGACATCTTGGACTTCGCCATCTTCGACGCTATGGGCCACGGGGTGAACTCCACCCTGGCCAGCACGCTGGCCCTGGGCGCGTTCCGCTTCGGCCGGCGCCGGCGCCTGGCGCTCACCGTGACCGCGGGCCTGATCGACGATGCCCTGAAAGAGCGGTTCGAGAACGACGAGTTCGTCACCGGCCAGCTCGCCCAGCTCGACGTGGCCACCGGTAACCTCCGTTGGGTCAACGCTGGTCACCCCCTTCCCTTCCTGATCCGCGGCCACAAGGTGGTGGCCGAGCTGAGCTGCGAGCCCTGCCTCCCGTTCGGCCTGGGGATCGACATCACCGAGGTCGGCGAGTGCCAGCTCCAGCCCGGTGACCGGCTCTTCTTCTACTCTGACGGCGTCACCGAGGCCCACACGCCCGGGGGCCCCCAGTTCGGCGTCGACAATCTCCGCGACGCCCTCGAGCAGTACATCGGCGCCGGCTTGGTCGCGCCCGAGCTCCTGCGCCGACTGGCCCGGGACCTACGAAGTCACCGGGGCTCCGAGCTCGCCGACGACGCCACCCTGGTCTTCTTGCAATGGCAACCGGGCCGGTGATGCCTCTGACCTCGTCGTTCTTTGGCGCGCTGATAAACACCTGGGGGTGATGAGCGCGCCGAGAACGAAGGGCCTAGGCCCAGCCCAGCTCGGCCAGGCGGTCGTCGTCAATGCCGAAGTGGTGGGCCACCTCGTGGACGACGGTCTGGCGGACCTGGGCCACCACCTGGTCCTCGGTGGCGCAGATCGAGCAGATGGTCCGCCGGAAGATGGTGATCCGGTCGGGCATCACCATGCCGGCGTAGCCCGCGTCGCGCCGGGTGAGGGGGACGCCCTCGTAGAGGCCGAGCAGGTTGGGTCGCCGCTGATCCTCCACCTGCACCCACACGTTGTCCATCATCTTCCCGAGCGCCGGGGGGATGCTGTCGAGGGCGTCGGCCACCAATTCCTCGAACCGGGCCGGCGTGACCTCGATCACCCGGCGAGCAGGGGTTCCCCTGGTTTTCCCGTCTGCCCGGGGCGGTCGGGAGCCATCCGGGCGATGGCTGCAACCGCTCGGTAGGCGGCCTCCGCCGGTCCCAGCTCGTCGGGACGGAGGAGGTTGGCCATGATCCTCAGCACCCACTCCATCAGGGTGCGGGAGTGCATTCCCGTGCCGACCATGGCCCGCATGAGGGCTGGTCGGCCGATGATGCGCACGAATGCCCGCGCCACCTTGAAGTAGAGGGCGTACTCGTCCTGCACGCGTTGGGCATAGGCGGCTAGGTCCGGATTCTCAGCGTGGCGGTCGCCCGGCCCCCCCATCCGGACAAGCAGCGCGTCGTGGAGGGCCTCGGCCGCATAGCGCCCGGTCTCGTAGGCGTAGGCGATGCCCTCCCCGTTGAAGGGGTTGATGGCGCCCATGGCGTCGCCGGTGGTGAGCCAGCCGGGCCCCGTCGACGGCCCGACAGCCAGCCCCATGGGGAGGCGTCCGCCGGTGGGCGGCCCGCACGACGTCTCCGAACGGATGTCCCAGGACTCGGGCGCCCAGCCCACGAAGGCCTCCATCAACTTTGTCGTGTTGAGCGACTTCCACTCGCTCGACGTCGACAGCAGCCCGACGCCCACGTTGACCCGACCGTCGCCGACCGGGAAGATCCACCCGTACCCAGGCAGCACCTTGCCGGCGGGATTGCGCACGTCGAGGTGCGACTCGATCCACGGCTCGTCGTGGCGGGGCGAGGTGAAGTAGCCCCGGATGGCCATCCCTTGGGGCCAGGCCTTGTTGCGGCTGGTGCCCAGGGCCCGACCGAACCGCGACAGCGACCCGTCGGCGACCACGGTGTAGCGGGCCCTCACCTCGGTGACGGTGGGCTCGCCGCCCCCCTCGGGCTTACGACGAACCACAGCGCCGCACACCCTGCCCTCGTCGAACAGGGGCTCGATCGCCTCGGTGCCCTCCAAGAGCGTGGCGCCGACCTTGGCGGCCCGCTCGGCGACCAGTTGGTCGAGGTCATGGCGGGTGACCACGTAGCCGTGGCGGGGGAAGCCAGGCGTGGCCGGCCACTCGAGTTCGAGCGTGCGACCGAACGCGATGGAGCGCAGCCCCACGAAGCGGTGGTAGCGGGTCAGGGCGTCGGTGAGGCCCATGTCGTCGAGTTGCTTGACGGCCCGGGGCGTCAGCCCGTCGCCACAGGTCTTCTCCCGCGGGAAGCTCTTCTTCTCGACGACGACCACGTCGTGGCCGGCCTCGGCCAGCCAGTGGGCACAGGCTGCTCCTGACGGGCCGCCGCCCACCACCAGGACCTCGTGCTCCCGGGGGTCAGGCATGGCAGTGTCGGGGTCGCCGGCTACAGCTGATCCCGCTCGTAGGCGACGACGGCCTTGATCTCCGCGTCGGTGAGCTGACCCTTGAAGGCCGGCATCCCTCCTGATTTGGCGATCCGCTGCCCGCCCTCGCGGTTGGGGTCGCCATAGGGCTGGCCCTTGCGGGGGGCCGAACCGGTCTCGACCCACGCGATGTGGTCGGCTTCGTCGGGGAAGGTGAGCTTGGCGTCGCCGCCGGCCAGGGCCGGGCCCACCCCGCCTTCGCCCTTGGCTCCGTGGCAGCCGACACAGCCGGCCTTGGCGTAGACGGCGGGCCCGGTGGGGGCGGCGTTGGCGTTGCCCGTGGTGCCGAAGGCGCCGAGGTAGACGATGGCCCACAGGGGTAGCGCCGCCAGCACCGGGTACATCCACACCGGGATGCCGCTCTTGGGGCCCTTCTGGGAAGGCAGGTAGGTGGGCAGGTCTTCCACGGGCGTCGCCGCCGGTGCCGGGGCACCCGCAGGCTCGGCCACGGGCGCGGCGGCGGCACCCGGCGAA
Source organism: Acidimicrobiales bacterium (assembly GCA_038238185.1). Lineage (GTDB taxonomy): Bacteria > Actinomycetota > Acidimicrobiia > Acidimicrobiales > AC-14 > DATAQC01. The sequence goes on along the minus strand of JBBRXY010000036.1, from coordinate 5,941 downwards.
GGGGCCGCGGCCTCGGCAGGTGCCGGTGACGACGACGGCGCGGCAGCAGCCGACGAACCCTCGGGCATCAGGCCCAGGGCCTCGCGGCGCTCCTTGGATCGACGAAGCAGGTAATCGGGGACCTCGGTCACAGCGCTCCTCTCTGTACGCCGAATGTACGCCGACCCCGCACCTAAAGGCCAGGCGCGCCCGGTTCACGCAAGGAATCGACGGACGCGATGTGCCGATTCGGCGAGGGCCGTGGTAGAACCCGACCGGCCGAACCGCCGTGGCCTGAGTAGAATGTGATCCATTTCACGAAGGCGCTCGACGAAGGAGGTGCCGGGTGGTTGCGCTGCTGGTCTCCATGGGAATTCTTGTCGGCGGCATCGGGCTCGCGATGGCTGCCGGGCGCCGTCGACCCATCGGCACGCCGTTCACCTGGGGCGAGGCCTTCATCACGGCCACGTTCGCGTTCGCCCTCATGCTGGTCGCCTACGGCGTCATCCCCCACCAATGGCTCAAGTACGCCGACAACGAGCTGCTCTGGCGCTCCGACAAGCTGCTGCTGGCCATCTCGTCGGAGGGCATCGTCTGGGGCCAGAAGGCCAAGGCCGCCACCGGCACAGGCAGGGTGATCATCAACTACCAGGCTGTTCGCGACATCATCGCCGCCGGCTTCTACGGCCTGTTCCTCACCGCCCAGGTGGTGCTGTGGTCGAAGTGGCAGAAGCGTGGCCGGGTGACCGAGACTCCTGCTGGTGAGCCCACATCACGATTCGGCCGTCCCGTGATCACGAAGGCATGAGGTAGCCCATGGCAAAGAACGACGCGAACCCGCCCATGCCCGCCTTCACGGGCGACTACGTCCTCCAGGAGGTCGGTACCGACTACCTGTCCAAGGCGGTCAAGCCCAAGCAGTTCCTCCACATCGACCAGTCTGAGTGCATCATGTGCGAGGGCTGCGTCGACATCTGCCCGTGGAAGTGCATCCACATGCTGTCGACGGAGACCATCTCCGATGCCGTCGGGGCCGAGCAGCCCGGCGACGACCCCGACGACCACGTCGTGTTCATCGTCGACGAGGACGTCTGCACCCGGTGCGGGCTCTGCGTCGACCGGTGCCCGACCGGAGTCATCGTGATGGGCAAGGCCGGTGTGGCGGCCAAGGACGGCGACCCCCACGGTCGTGACGAGAAGCACGGCTACGCCTACGGAATGCGGTTCTGAGTCGGTGGCCAAACGACTGTCCAGAAACGGCAACGGCAACGGGAACGGTGACGGCAACGGTCACCGCAGCCCCAGTGAGCGCCTGTCCGAGGTAGGGGAGAAGATGCGCAGCTCCCAGGCCTGGACCTCAATCTTCCGGCCGGGATCGATCTTCCGCAAGGGCTACACCGACAGCCCCAGGAACCGGTCCTACGTCATCATGAACAGCCTCCTCTACCACCTTCACCCGGTGAAGGTGAAGCGCCACGCGGTGAAGGTGAGCTACACGCTGTGCCTCGGCGGGCTGTCGTTCTTCCTCTTCATCATCCTCACCCTCACGGGCATCTTCTTGATGTTCTTCTACAGACCCACAGCGGCTCAGGCGTGGAACGACCTCCGCACCCTGGAGACCTCGGTCACGTTCGGCCTGCTGGTGCGGAACATGCATCGATGGGCCGCCCACCTCATGGTGATCTCCGTCTTCCTGCACATGTCGCGGGTCTTCTACCACGGCGCCTACAAGCCGCCCCGGGAGTTCAACTGGGTCATCGGCGTGGTGCTTCTCACCCTGACCCTGCTCTTGTCGTTCACCGGCTATCTGCTGCCCTGGGACCAGCTGGCCCTGTGGGCGGTCACCGTCGGGACGAACATGATGGGCTACACGCCCGTGTTCGGGTCACAGGTGAAGTTCGTGCTCCTGGGCGGGGCCGAGATCGGCACCGACACGCTCCTCCGGTGGTATGTGCTGCATGTCCTGTTGTTGCCGTTCGTCATCGTCATCTTCATGGCGGTCCACTTCTGGAGGGTCCGCAAGGACGGCGGCCTCTCCGGGCCGCTCTAGGAAGGGAGGTCGCGTGACCGAGGTACCCGAACATCTTCTACGTCGGTCCAAGGAGCGGCGGGCCGCGCTCGGCCTGCCCGTTCCCGGCGAGCCTGACGCCGGGGGAGGTCTCGCCGAGGCGTCGCCTCCGGTGGCCGGCGACCCCGACAAGATTCCCGCCCACCTCCTGGCCCGGAGCCAGGCGGCCGGCGCGGCACCCGCCACTGCGGCGCCCGCCGGCGGGGGAGGCACCGCCGTAGCCACCGCTCCGGCGCCGGTGGCCAAGGGCCCCGAAGGCCACACCCAGCGCCTGCTCACCGTGGTCAAGGCTGGTTCGATTCAGGACGTCCGGGCCACGCCCACCGACAAGGTCCATGTGTGGCCCCACCTGCTCATCGGCGAGTTCGTGGCCTGCATGGCCATGAGCGCGTTCCTCCTGGTCTTCTCGGCCCTGGTCAACGCCCCGCTGCTGGCGTCGGCCAACTACAACTTCACGCCCAACCCGTCCAAGGCTCCCTGGTACTTCCTCGGCCTCCAGGAGCTGCTTACCATGTTCCACCCCATGATCGCGGGGGTCACCATTCCCGGCATCGGGATCTTCGCCCTGATGCTGGCCCCGTTCAGCGACAAGAACCCGTCCAACAAGCCCGAGGATCGCAAGTTCGCCATCGCCTTGATGACGCTGTTCCTGATGTTCTGGGGCGTGCTCGTGATCATCGGGTGTTTCTTCCGGGGGCCAGGTTTCAACTTCACCTTCCCCTGGAAAGATGGCGTCTTCTTCGACCTCTAGGAGCCTCGCACCGCAATGTCCTCAACCGCTGTCTTCCTGATCGCGATCGTCGGCCTGGTCGCGGCCGCCGCCGTGTTCTCCCTGGCGACCGCCCGCACCCGGGACACCAGGCGCGCCCTGGTTGACACCGAGGCGGAGCCGGCGTCGGTTTCTGCGGCATCCGCCGCGCCGGGTACCGCGATGGAACGGGCGCCGTCGCCTGCGCCCGCCCGTACCGGACGCGAGTTGGAGCGGGCTGTCGCCCTCGAGCGCCAGGGCCGAGCCGGCCTACCCGATCCGTCGGCTCCCCCCCCGCCACCGGCACTGCCCCCCGACGCCGAGACCCTCGGGGTCACGCGTCGCCAGGTGCTCAACCGGGGCATCTTCACTGCGTTCGCCCTCACTCTCACCGCTTTCGGCGGGGCTTCGTTGGCGTTCCTGTGGCCGACGCTGTCGGGAGGGTTCGGCGCCAAGATCAAGGCCGGCAAGAAGGAGGACATCCTCAAGCAGATCGAGGACAAGAAGGAGCCCTTCTATCTGGCCTCGGGGCGGTTCTACATCAACCCGTATCCCGTCGGCGACGTGCCCAAGGCCAAGAAGATCACCGCCTACTCGGCGGTCATGGACGGCTACGAGCAGGGCCTCGTTGCCCTCTACCAGAAGTGCGTGCATCTGGGGTGCCGGGTGCCGTGGTGCAAGACCTCGCAGTGGTTCGAGTGTCCGTGCCACGGTTCGCAGTACAACCGGGTGGGTGAGAAGAAGGGTGGTCCGGCTCCCCGCGGTCTCGACCGTTTCGGCATCTCCGTCGACGGCGGCGTCGTCGTCGTCGACACCAAGCAGGTCATCACCGGGCCCCCTATCGGCACCAACACCACCGGCCAGGAGGCCGAAGGACCCCACTGCGTCGGGGGAGCCTCCGAGAAGTGAACTTCTTCTTTGCGGCAATCGAACAGCGCCGCATCGGCGTATGGGTCGTCGTGGCCATGCTCGCCGGCTGGCTGTTGTACCTCATCAGCTCGACCCGTCGGACGTACGTGCCCGGCGAGGAGCTGGATGTCGCGCCGAACCGCAAGACCTACTTCAACGACGAGGCCATGGAGGGCCCCCGGCTCACCAAGTACCTCTGGTGGGCCTTCGGAACGCTGATGATCACCGCCATCGGCCTGCCGGTGTACTGGATGCGCGAGCCTTACCGCCAGCGGGGTCCCGGCCTCGAGCGCGGCGTGAAGTACTTCGACGAGGAGTCGATCGCCCGAGGGCAACGCTATTTCCAGGCCACCCCTGGCGACCCCCCCACTCCGCGCGAGCCTCACTACGGCTGCGAGAACTGCCACGGCGTGAAGGGTGTCGGAGGTGTCGCCTCCTACACCCTGAGCGACCCCGGCCACCCCGACGCCCCGCCGCAACAGGTGCAGTGGACGGCGCCTCCCCTCAACACGGTGATGCTCCGGTACCGCCCTGAGGAGGTCAAGTACATCCTCACCTACGGCCGGGCCAACACGCCGATGCCGCCGTGGGGGGTCGACGGTGGTGGCGCCCTCAACGATCAGCAGCTCACCGACCTCATCGCCTACCTCGAGAGCATCCAGCTCGACCCCAAGGCGGTGAAAGCCGACGCCCTGGCCACGCTGGGGGTCGACGGCAAGGCGCTGTTCGATGCCAACTGCGCCCGCTGCCACACCATGGGCTGGTCCTACGGGCAACCGGGGAAGCCCGGCGGCGGGGCGTTCGGGCCGCCGATCGACGGCGGCAGCACTCTCACCCAGTTCCCCGCGCTCGCCCTGCAGGTGGAGTGGGTGGCCAAGACGGCCGATCAGGGCAAGCCCTACGGCGTCCGGGGTATCAGCCACGGCCTCATGCCACACTTCGAGAACATCTTGTCGCCCGAGCAGATCCAGGCGATCGTCGACTACGAGAGGGGGCTGTGATGCATGACCTGGCGCTGAACCATCTCGTCACCGGCGCCCTGGCGTGGAACCCCCAGATCCGAGGGGCGCTCTACGTGGTGATCGCCTTGGTGGTGCTGCCGGGGTCGGTCTACCTCCTCCTGGCCACCAACATGGGTGCTCGCCTCGGCTTTCTGATGGCCGCCGCCGGGTTCTTCGGCTGGATGTTCACCCTCTCGGCGGTGTGGTGGGTCTACGGCACCGGGCCCAAGGGCCGGGAGCCCACGTGGAAGCCCAAGGAGGTGGTCGTCGGCGACCTGGCCCAGTCGGCCACGAATCCGATGGCGGCCGGCTTCCCGAAAGATTGGAAGAAGCTCGAGATCACCGACCCCGAGGTGGCCGACGCCCAGGCCGTGGTCGACACCAAGATCGTGGGCCCGAAGGCGGAGTTCAAGAGCTCCAGCGATTTCCTCCCCGTCTCCGCGGCCGAGATCGGTGGTGAGAAGTACGGGCCGTTCCACCTTGGCAACTTCCGCCCCCTCAATATTTTCCACGAACCGCACTTTCTGGTGATCCAGGTGCAGAAGGCGGTGAAGCCGCCGGCAGTGGCCGGTCAGCCGCCGCCCAAGGCCGAGGTCGACCCGTCGGCGCCCGTGGTGTCGGTGATCATGGTCCGCGATCTGGGCGCCCTGCGGGAGAACCCGGGGGTCGTCTGCCTCTGTTGTGGCGCGTTGTTCGGTGTGCTCTGCTACCGGCTCCACACCAGAGACAAGGAAGCCATGGCCCAGCGCGTCTAAGCTCCCGAATCGCCATGGCCCAGTACCTACCGCTGCTGGTGATACTGATCCTGGCCACCTTGTTCGCGGGGCTGTCGTTCTTCGCATCGGGCCTGCTCGGCCAGCGGAAGCGGCCTACGGCGGCGAAGGTGGCCCCCTACGAGTGCGGCATCGTTCCCGACCACGGGCCCGCCCAGCGCTTTCCGGTGCGCTTCTACCTGGTGGCGATGATCTTCATCATCTTCGACATCGAGATCATCTTCCTCTTCCCCTGGGCGGTGATCTACCGCCAGCTCGGGGCCTTCGGTCTCTGGGAGATTCTCGCCTTCGCGGTCACCGTGTTCCTGTCGTTCGTGTACCTCCTCGGCCGGGGGGCGCTCAACTGGGGCCCCACCAAGCACCTGTCGCCGATGGCCGACCGAAGTCCTGAATCGCCCGAGCGATCGACCGAGTCCACCATCCGGCGGGTGAGCCAGATCACCGTGGGCGAGGTAGGCCGGCT
>JBBRXY010000035.1:0-29994 GCA_038238185.1 Acidimicrobiales bacterium | reverse complement strand
GGTCTGAGCCAGGCTCGGGCCCCCGAGGACGGGTCGGCGGTTCGGCGGCAGTGCCGCCCACCAGAAGGCCAGGATGGCCAACGTGGTGGCGTCGCTCATCGCCGCCGAGGCCGTGGTCACCACCGAGGCCAAGGCCAAGGCTCTGCGTCCGGTCGCCGAACGGGTGATCACCAAGGCCCGGAAGGGTGGCGTGCACAACCAGCGGCAGGTCGTGTCGTTCATCCGGGATAAGGACATGGCCCACAAGCTTTTCGAAGAGATCGGGCCCCGCTACGAGGACCGGCCGGGTGGCTACACCCGCATCCTGAAGTTGGGTCCCCGCCACGGCGACAACGCGCCGATGGCCCGTATCGAACTGGTGTGACCCGGCCCCCGGCGCGGGGTGAGGATACCGCCTCGACGGGGCCGGCTCAGCTCTCCCTCGTCGTCGCCGAGGACGCCGCCCCGGCGCCGGCATCCGCGCCGGCGGCGGTCGAACCAGTCCCGACCGTCCGAGTGCGGATGACGGTGGCGTACAACGGCAGGAGCTTCCACGGCTTCGCCGCCCAGCCCGGCGGCCTTCCCACGGTGGCGGCCACGTTGTCGGCCACGTTGCAACGACGTCTGGGTCACCCGGTGACCCTGGTGGCCGCCGGTCGCACCGATGCCGGCGTGCACGCCCGCGGTCAGGTGGTGAGCTTCGATGCCGCCGCCGACCGGTTCGAGCCCGTCAGCCTGCAACGTTCCCTCAACCGGAGCCTCTCCCCGACAGTGGTGGTGCGCGAGGTCGAGGCGGCGCCGGATGGCTTCGACGCCCGGCGCTGGGCTCGCAGTCGTAGCTACCGCTACACGATCCTCAACCACCCCTTCCCCGACCCGTTCCTGGCGGCTACCGCCTGGCACGTACCGGAGCCCCTCGATCTCAGGGCGATGCGCTTGGCCTGCGACCCCCTCATCGGTGAGCACGACTTCACGTCGTTCTGCCGGATTCCCCGGAGAATGTTCGTGGAGGCCAACATGGTGCGTCGCGTGCTCGACGCCCGATGGGTCGGTGTCGGCGACGACGTCGTGCGCTTCGAGATCCGATCAACCTCGTTTTGCCACCAGATGGTGCGAGCGATCGTCGGCTTCATGGTGGCCGTGGGCGCGGGTCGACGCCGCGCCGGCGACGTGGCCGCCGCCCTGAGGGCGTGCGATCGATCGGCCGCTCCCCACCTGGCCCCGGCCCATGGCCTGTGCCTCTGGGAAGTGGGGTATTGAGTCTGTCGACGCTGACTGACTAGGTGCTGCCTCGTTTCGACTTCTCGGCTTTCTTCATCTTCTTGGCCGCCCGCTTCTCGAGCAGGCTCTTGCCTTGTTTCTTGTTCTGTCCGGACGGGGGCGCCTTGTTGGCCATGGGCAGATCTTACCGCCGCATCAGGTTCCCAGGCGGTAGTGAGCCCAGACGCCGGCGGCGACGGAGGTCTCGACCGTACAGTCGCCCGGCAGGGTGGCGGTCGTCGCCGACGGGGCGGTCGTTGCGGTCGAGCCGACATAGCCCACGGGGGGGGGAGGAGGAAACGTCGGCGCGGGGGTAGGCGGAGCACGACGCCGCGCTCGGGCCGTACCAGACGGCCATCGTCGTGCTCGACGGTGCGAGCTTTCCCCAGCCCGACGGCAAGTGGAGAACACCGATAGCGGTCCAGGTCCCGGCCGTGTAGTCGTAGATGGAGGCGCCCCACACTCCCGGAGCGGCCCGGTAGACGAGTGGGAAGTAGAAGCCGCCGGCGACCCAGTTGAAGGCGATGCCGGTGTTGTACGCCGTCCCATCGGGGCCGGCGGCGCTGAACACCGCCAACTTGCCTGCCCCTCCGGTGGCCAGTCCCACCACGCCGGAGGCAGTGCTGTCGGCGAAACGGAAGCTGTGACCGTAGAGATACTGCGGGGCGACTTGACCGGCGGCGGCGGTGGGGTCGTTGGCGGTAGCCATCCATGCCCCGACGCCGTCGAGCGGCGTGGGCGCCGGCTGGTTCCACACCGAATAGGGCACCTTTCTGGGTCGCGGTCGGGGGCGGCACCGTCACCAGCTGGGATGCGCCATTGTCCAGGCACGAGGTGTACGACGCACCCAGGTTGTCGCCGTTACCGTTGTAGGCGGCCCGCCAGGTGTACGTTCCTGACCGGGCGGGGGCGAAGGGGCCCGAGTCGTAACTGGCGCTCCCGTTGACAGGGACCGTGGAGGTGAACACGGGATTCGAGCAGAAACCGTCATCAGGACCGGTCAGGATGAACGTGATGGTCCCCGTCGGGTGCAATCCGCCGCTGAGGGTAGCGGTCCCGTGGATAGCCGTGGGGGTTGACGGGCCGGCAACCGTTTCGATGTGCGTCCTGGCCTTGTCCACGATCACGGCCGCGGCGGAGTCCGTGCAGCTCGACGGCCCGGCGGCGGCGTACGACGCGTTACCGCTGTAGGTCGAGGTCCAGCGGTAGGTACCGGCGTGGGCGGGGGTGAAGTGGGCCGAATAGATCGAGTTCCCGGCGACCGCCACTGTCGACGTGAAGATCGGCGAGGAGCACGTGGTGGTGTCGGGGCCGTACGCGTTGAAGGTCATGGTCCCCGACGGGGTGGCCGAGGCACCGAGGAGGTTGGCATTGGCGAAGATCTCCTGGCCGACGGAGACGGTCGGCGAGGCGGTGGTGATGAGGCGAAGGCTCACGGTGCCGGCCGCGCCGGCGGGGGCGGCGTGCAGGACGAGGGGGATGAGGACTAGCGCCAACGCGGCCGCGACTCGACCCATTCGACCTGACCTGCGGCTCGTGGGCGCCTTATCGTTCGCAACCGCGAAAACCTTGAACCGGTGCCGACGCCGGCCCTGATTGCCGGCCCCCGGTGTGCTGTCTAGACTGGTCGGGCTCACCGCGCCGCTGTGTGGAAGGAACCTGCGTGCGTACCTACTCACCAAAACCCACCGAGATCCATCGCGCCTGGCACGTCATTGATGCCGACGGCCTTGTTCTCGGCCGGATGGCCACCGAGGTGGCCACCCTCTTGCGGGGCAAGCACAAGCCCATGTACGCCCGTCACCTCGACACCGGCGACTTCGTGATCGTCGTCAACGCCGGCAAGGTGGTACTCACCGCCGACAAGGCCTCGAAGAAGGAGGCCATCCGCCACACTGGGTATCCGGGCGGGATCCGTCGGCGCGGCTACGAGGAGATCCTGGCCACCCGGCCCCAGGACGCCGTGCGCCACGCTGTCAAGGGCATGCTCCCCAAGGGCCCACTGGGCCAACAGATGCTGCGCAAGCTCAAGATCTACGCCGGTCCCACCCATCCTCATGCAGCGCAGATGCCTGAGGCACGCCCGGTGGCCCACGCCCGGCGCCTCGACCCGTAGGAGAATCGACCCAGATGCCCAAGCCTCTCGTGCAGTCCACCGGTCGTCGTAAGCAGGCGGTCGCCCGTGTGCGCCTCCGCCCAGGGACGGGCCAGATCACCGTCAACAAGCGAAGCCTCGAGAATTACTTCCCCTCGGAGACCTACCGGATGGTGGTCACCGAGCCGCTGCGGCTCACCACCACCGAGGAGGTCTACGACGTCGACGCCACCATAGACGGCGGCGGTATCTCCGGCCAGGCCGGCGCCTTGCGCCTCGGTATCGCCCGAGGCCTGCTCTTCCTCGACGAGGAGTACCGAACCCCGCTCAAGCGAGCCGGCTTCCTCACGCGCGACTCTCGCAAGAAGGAAAGCAAGAAGTACGGGCTGAAGAAGGCCCGCAAGGCGCCGCAGTACTCCAAGCGCTAAACCATGTCGCTCGGCGACCGGCGCGGACTGAGTGAGGATCGATGACAGCACGGCGGTTCGGCACCGACGGACTACGCGGTGTGGCCAACGTTGATCTCACCCCGGAGCTGCTCGTGGCTCTGGGCCGGGCCGCGGCGCGGACGCTCGGTACCGAGCGGTTCCTCGTCGGTCGTGACACCCGGATCTCCGGGACCATGCTCCAGGCGGCCCTCAGCGCCGGTCTCACTGCCGAAGGAGCCGAGGTGACCGACCTGGGCGTGTTGCCCACGCCCGGTGTGGCCTGGGCCTCGGCCACTGAGCGCCACCCCGCCGCCATGATCTCGGCGTCGCACAACCCCTTCCAGGACAACGGCATCAAGTTCTTCGCGCCGGGCGGTCGCAAGCTGTCCGACGAGGTCGAGGACCGACTCGAGGCCGAGCTCGACCGCCTCCTCGCCGGCGACACGCTCCCGCCTTCCGTGCCCGTCGGCGCCGGCGTGGGCCGGGTTCGCTATCGAGACGGCCGACCGGGCTATATCGCCGACCTGGCCGCCACTCTCGACGGGCGCCGTCTCGACGGCCTGTCGGTCGTGGCCGATTGCGCCCATGGGGCGGCGTGCTCGGTGGCACCGGAGGTGCTGGCGGCGTTGGGCGTCGACCTCATCTCGATCAACGACTGTCCCGACGGCGTCAACATCAACGACGCGGCAGGATCGAACTACCCCGCCGGGTTGGCGGCCCAGGTCGTGGCTCGGGGAGCCGATGCGGGCCTCGCATTCGACGGCGACGCCGATCGGGTGGTGGCCGTCGATGCCACCGGCAACCTGGTCGACGGCGACCAGCTCCTCGCCATGTGCGCTGTCGACCGGCTCGACCGCGGCCTGCTCGCCGAAAAGACCGTCGTGGCCACGGTGATGGCGAACCTGGGTTTCCGGCGGGCCATGGCCGATCACGGGATCACCGTGGTGGAGACCAAGGTCGGCGACCGCTACGTCCTCGACGCCCTCGAAGAGGGTGGGTGGACGCTGGGGGGGGAGCAGTCGGGCCACGTGATCTTCCGAGATCTCGCCACCACTGGGGACGGAGTCCTCTCCGGACTCCAGGTGCTCGATCTCATGGCGCGTACGGGCCGAGCGTTGGCCGACCTGGCCGATGTCATGACCCGCCTTCCTCAGGTCCTGCGCAACGTGGCCGTGGCCGACCGGGCCGGCCTGGCCCAGGCCGACGCCTTCTGGTCCGAGCTCGAAACGGTGCGGCTCCGGCTGGGCGACGAAGGACGGGTGCTGGTGCGCCCCAGCGGAACCGAGCCGGTCGTCCGGGTCATGGTCGAGGCGCTCACCGCCGAGGCCGCCGAGGCCGCCTGTTCGGAGCTCTGTGTCGCCCTCGTGCGTGCGCTGGGCGCCCCCGACCCCGTGTCGCACTGAGACACCGATCGTTTCTGGGCAGATCCAGGGTCGCCAGGACCGCCCTGAACCTGCCCAGAACCGAATCGTCGCCGGTGGCCTAGCCTGGTGACCATGTGCGGCATTGTCGGCGTGACGGGGATCGACCCGGCTCTGCCCTTCATCATCGAGGCTCTGTCCCGACTCGAGTACCGGGGCTACGACTCGGCGGGCGTCGCCCTCCAGTCCGATGGTGAGGTGTGGCGGCGCCGGCGGTCGGGCAAGCTGGCCGAGTTGGCAGGAGCGGTCGACGACGTTCCTCGGGGCTGCACCGCCGGCATCGGCCACACCCGCTGGGCCACCCACGGTCCTCCGGTCGAGCGCAACGCCCATCCCCACGCCGACTGCGGTGGTCGCCTGGCCATCACCCACAACGGCATCATCGAGAACTACGTGGAGTTGTCCCAGGAGCTCGTGGGCCGTGGTCACGAGATGACCTCGGACACCGACACCGAGGTGCTGGCCCACCTGCTCGAGGAGCAGATGGCGTCGGGCCTCACACTCGTCGACGCGGTGCGAGCCGGACTGGGCCGGGTGCAAGGCTCGTTCGCCCTCGCCGTCATTCACGCCGACGACCCAGAGTTGATCGTCGCGGCCCGTCGTGGGTCCCCACTCATCGCCGGGCGCACTGACGCATCCGGTTTCGTGGCCTCCGACATTCCCGCCATCCTCCCCCTCACCCGGGAGTTCTACGTCCTCGACGACGACCAGGTGGTGGAGGTGAGGCCCGGGTCGTTGACGGTCACCACGCTCGACGGTGCCGAAGTCACCCCTCCCCGTCGCCACGTCACCTACGACCTGGCCGCAGCCGAGAAGGGGGGCTACCCCGACTTCATGCTCAAGGAGATCCACGAGCAACCGGTGGCCGTCCGCGAGACGCTGCGGGGCCACGTCCGGGGCGGGCGCCTCATCCTCGACGAGTTCCACCTCGACGACGATCAACTTCGGGCCGTCGACAAGGTGTTCATCGTTGGTTGCGGCACTAGCTTCTATTCGGGCCTAGTGGCCAAGTACGCCATCGAGCACTGGGCGCGGATGCCCGTCGAGATCGATGTGGCCAGTGAGTTCCGCTACCGGGATCCTGTGCTCGACGCCAATTCTCTGGTGATCGGCGTCAGCCAGTCGGGTGAGAGCCTCGACACCATGGAGGCGTGCCGTTTCGCCGGCTCGGCCGTCAACAAGGCGTTGGTCCTGGCCGTGTGCAACGTGGTCGACTCGTCGATGGCCCGAGACGCCGACGCCGTCCTGTACACCCGGGCCGGGCCCGAGGTGGGGGTGGCCGCCACCAAGACCCACGTGGCCCAGATAGTGGCCATGGAGTTGCTGGCCCTGCACCTTGGCGTCCTCCGGGGGACTCTCTATCCCGACGAGATGACCAGGCTGGTGGAGGCCCTCCACCAGGTGCCCGACCGTATCGCCGCCGTCCTAGATCGTTCCGACGAGATCTGCGAGGTCGGCAGCAGGTTCGCCGACACCCGCGACTTCTTCTTCCTGGGTCGGGGAGTGGGGTACCCGGTGGCGTTGGAGGGTGCCCTCAAGCTCAAGGAGATCTCCTATGCCCGAGCCGAGGGCTACCCGGCGGGGGAGATGAAGCACGGCCCCATCGCCTTGATCGAGCCGGGCACGGTCGTGGTGGCGGTGGCCACCAGGGGCCGCCTCCACTCCAAGATCATGGCCAACATCGAGGAGATGAGGGCGCGCGGCGCAACGGTGATCGCCGTCGCCACCGAGGGCGATACGGCCACTGCCGCCCGAGCCGACGAGGTGCTGTGGGTGCCGCCGACGCCGCCGGGGGCCGAGCTGTTGGCGCCGGCCGTCGACGTCGTCGCCCTCCAGTTGTTCGCCTATGCCCTGGCCAAGGCTCGAGGGCGCGATGTCGACAAGCCCCGGAACCTGGCCAAGACGGTCACCGTAGAGTAACGGCCGGCGGACGGAGCCATGGTCGGCATCGGGATCGATGCGGTCGAGATCGATCGCTTTCGCACGGCCCTCGCCCGTCGGCCCCGGCTGGCCGGACGCCTGTTCACCGACGCCGAACGGGCCTACGGGGCTCGCTCCACCGACCCCGCCCCTCGTCTGGCGGCAAGGTGGGCGGCCAAGGAGGCGGTGATGAAGGCGCTGGGCGTGGGACTCGGGGCGTTCGCCTTCTGCGACGTGGAGGTGGTGTCGGCGCCGTCGGGGGCGCCGTCCCTCGTGTTGCGGGGGGCCGCCGCGGCCCTGGCCGATCGTCAGGGCGTGACGGCCTGGCGGCTGTCTCTCACCCATACCAAGAGTATCGCCGGCGCCGTCGCCGTCGCCCTGTGAATCGGCCGTTCTTGGCGCGCGGGTCACCCAAGAGGGTCGTCGAGCGCGCCAAGAACGCTGGGGGGTGCCGTCTGTGATTCCCGTTGTCACTCCCGAGGAGATGGGCGAGATCGACCGGGCGGCGCCCGAGCCGATCGAGGTCCTGGTGGCCCGGGCCGGGGCGGCGGTGGTTCGGGAAGCCACGGCGATGCTCGGCGGCACCTACGGCCGACGGGTCGTGGTCGTGGCCGGCAAGGGGAACAACGGAGCCGACGGCCGTGCCGCCGCGGCCGGTCTTCGTCGCCGGGGGGTACGGGTGCTCGTGATCGACGCCGCCGATGCGCCCGTGCGTCTTCCCGCCTGCGATCTGGTGATCGACGCCGCCTACGGCACCGGGTTCCGGGGCGAGTACGTAGCGCCCGACCCGGGTGGCGCGCCGGTGCTCGCCGTCGACATCGCCTCCGGGGTCGACGGATCCACCGGGGAATCCGGTGAGGCCGCCGTGTGGGCGGCCCGCACCGTGACCTTTGCCGCGCTCAAGCCCGGCCTGCTCCTCCACCCCGGAGCCGAACGGGCCGGTGAGGTGACACTGGCCGACATCGGTCTCGACACGTCGGGCCGCCGTACCAACTTGGTCGAGGCCCACGACGTGTCGGGTTGGCTTCCCGAGCGGCCCGCCGACACCCACAAGTGGAAGACCGCGGTGTGGGTCGTGGCCGGGTCGCCGGGCATGACGGGGGCTGCTCACCTGTGTTCCCGATCGGCCATGCGGGCCGGCGCCGGCACCGTCCGTCTCGGTATACCCGGATCCGACCCCGACCCCGGCGCTCCCGAGGTGGTGGGCCACCCTCTCCCGCTCGATGACTGGGACTCGGCGGTGGTCGACGACTCGGCTCGGGCCCGGGCGCTGGTGGTCGGCCCGGGGCTGGCCCGAACCGATGCCACGCGCCACGCTGTGCGTCGCCTCCTCGCCGCCTCACCCCTACCCGTCATCGTCGATGCCGACGGCCTCTACGCCCTCGGCGGTCGCGGCGACGCGGCCGAGGTCCTCCGGGACCGCCGGGCCCCGACCGTCCTCACTCCCCACGAGGGCGAGTTCGCCCGTCTTGGTGGTGCTGTCCCGACGGTCCACCGTCTCGATGAGGTCCGGGACCTGGCGGCCGCCCTGGGGTCCACGGTGTTGCTCAAGGGCGCGACCACCGTCGTCGCCGACCCCGCCGGCGAGGTGCTGATCATCAACACCGGAGGCCCCTTCCTCGCCAGCGCCGGCACCGGCGACGTCCTCGCCGGAGTGGTCGGTGCCCTCCTGGCCCAGGGTCTCGACGGCCTGCGGGCCGCTGCCGCGGCCGCGTTCGTGCACGGTTGCGCCGGCCGTCTGGGTTGGCGGCGGGGCCTGGTGGCAGGAGACCTCGTCGACCTGCTCCCCGCTGCCATCGCCCGGCTTTCCTAGGCTCGGGGCTCATGGCCACTGCCTCGACAGGCCCGCGACCGGTGTGGGCCGAGGTCGACCTGGGAGCGATCCGCGACAACGCCGCCACTCTCGAGGGCATCGCCGCACCTGCCGCGCTCTGCGCGGTGGTGAAGGCCAACGGATACGGACACGGGTCGGCCGAGGTGGCGGCGGCCGCCCTCGAAGGCGGCGCGTCGTCGCTCGGCGTGGCCCTCGTGGAGGAGGGCGCCGAGCTGCGCCAGGCGGGCATCACCGCCCCGATACTGGTGTTGTCCGAACCGCCTCACGACGCCATGGCCGACGTTGCCGCCCTCGCCCTCATTCCCACCGTGTACACCGATGCCGGCGTGACGGCGGCGGCCAAAGCCGTGGCCGACGCAACCGATCAGACGCCGATGACCGTTCACGTGAAGGTGGACACCGGCATGCACCGGGTGGGCGCATCGCCGGCCGACGCGGTGGCCGTGTCCCTCGCCGTCGAGGAGCGGGCCGAGCTGCGCCTGGGCGGTCTCTGGACTCATTTCGCCCTCGCCGACGCTCCCGACGACCCTTTCACGTCGATCCAGGCATCCCGCTTCCGCGAGGTCGCCGCCGAGCTGGCCTCGCTGGGGGTAAGCCCCCCCCTCCTGCACGCGTGCAACTCAGCCGGTTGCATCGCCCACCCGTATGCCCGCCACGACATGGTTCGCTGCGGCATCGCCCTGTTCGGACTGGCTCCGAGCCCGGCGCTCGTCGGGCGGGCCGACATCCATCCCGCCCTGTCGCTGCATGCCCGGGTCTCCCACGTGAGGTCGTTGGCCGCCGGAGAGGGCATTTCCTACGGTTTGCAGTACCGGTTGGAACGACGCTCCTTCGTGGCCACCGTGCCCATCGGGTATGCCGACGGCGTCCCCTGGCGCCTGGGCGCAGCCGGCGGTGAGGTGCTCATCGGAGGTCGACGACGGCCGATCGCCGGCAGCGTCACGATGGACCAGATCACCGTCGACTGTGGCGACGACGCCGGCGTGTCACCGGGCGACGAGGTGGTGCTCCTCGGTCGCCAGGATGGCGAGTCTGTGGACGCGTGGGAGTGGGCCCGGCGCGTGGACACGATCGCCTACGAGATCGTCTGCCGCATCGGTCCACGGGTACCCAGGACCTACACCTCGACCTGATGCCCGCTGGCGCTATTCGTCAGACGCGTATGACGGCAAGACCCGGAACGTCGTCGTAGTCGCTGTCCTGAGCGACCACGGGAATGCCCTCGGCGATGGCGGTGGCGGCGATCCATGAGTCGTTTAGCGGCATGCGGCGACCTCGGTCACGCAACGCCAGCCGGAGCGCGGCCCACGCGGTGGCGATGCCGCGGGTGATCGGGAGAGGATCGAGCGCTTCGGCACGACGGAGTGTCTCGAGGCGTTGGGCGCGTGCATCGCCCACGGCGACCAGCACGCCAAAGGACAGCTCTCCGACGGAGACGACCGAGACGGCGACACGTTCCGGCGGCTCACCGTAGAGAGCACGCTCCTGCTCCTGGGCCACGAAGAGTGACGTGTCGGCGAGGCCCAACAACGGACGGGAGGTCACGGGCTATCCACGTCATCGGTGGTGTCGGGAATGAGCCCCCGCAGGTCGGCGAGGAGACCGGCGTCGGCACGGGCGCCTTCCAGGCTCCGTTGGAGCTCGGCCCACGGCAGGGATTGTGGACGCGGCGCAAGGGGCACGAGCTCGGCGACCGGTCTGCCGCTCACGGTGACACGAAGCCGTTCGCCGGCCTCGACCCGCCGGAGCACGGCGCTCACATCGTTGCGGAGTTCGCGGGCAGGAATGTCGACCATCCGACGACTGTAGCAGTACTGCTACGTGACCTTGAAGGTCGCACGGGTGAACGTAACGTCGCTCGGGAGGCCGGGAGCCTCCGGCGGTAGGATCGCCGAATGGCGTCTTTGGCCGAGGTGGAGCGGGAAGCCGTGGGGTGCACCCGCTGCTCCCTGGCCACCGGACGCACGCAGGTGGTCTTCGGGGTGGGCGATCCCAATGCCGACCTCATGTTCGTGGGCGAGGGTCCGGGAGCCCAGGAGGACCTCCAGGGCGAGCCGTTCGTCGGGCGTTCGGGCCAGCTTCTCGACCGTCTGGTGCTCGAGGAGATGGGCCTCACCCGCGACCGCTTCTATATTGCGAACGCGGTGAAGTGCCTCAGGTACAACGCCATGGTTCAGCTCGGGGACCGCTCCTGGGAACGCATCGGACGCCTAGTGCGATCGAAATACGGCGGGATGGTCATGTCCGTGAACGACACGGGGCATCTCGTGCCTCGTCGGGTGTGCGGTTGGCATACGTCCCCACTAGGTGGGCGCCGGGTTTTCCGGATGACCTATCGGTCTGGCCAGCGAGCCGGTGCCTGGCAGGTAGGAGTGCAGCTCACGGGCGATCATCCGGTGCTCACCGAGGGCGGGTACGTCCCGGTACAGGAGTTGGACCCGGGCGCCCGTGTGGCAACCGGCCAGGGTCTCAGCGCGCTGGCAAGGGACGTGGTGTGCGGCACCTTGTTGGGTGACGGTCACCTGAACGCCAGGAGTGCGCATCTCTCGTTCAGTCACTGCCTCCGGCAGGCCGAGTACGCCGAATTCAAGGCGGACCTCCTCGCCGAGCTGACTCCAAGATTGGTTGCCCGAGAGGTCGCCGCTGTCGTTGGCGGAGAGACCTCGTACCCCGCTGTGATGGTGTGCACCCGTGCCAACCGGGCGCTGGGCTGGATCCGCTCGGAGTTCTATCCAACGGGCGAGGCACACAAGGTGGTCCCCGCCTGGATCGGCCACAGCCTGAGCGCGCGCATGCTTGCTTTCTGGTTCTTGGACGACGGGCATCTGTGGGAACGAGAGGGGCGGCGGCCGATTGCCGAGATCGCTACGTGTTCCTTCTCCAAGTTGGACCTACGGGTGCTCGTGGCAGGTCTGGAGGGGTTGGGTATCGACGCACGAGAACGCCGTGGCCGCCTTCACTTCAGTGCCTCCGCCACGAGACTGCTATCCGAGCTGATCTCTCCGTACGTGCCTCTGTCGATGCACTACAAGCTGCATCCCGACGTGCGTGCTGTCGCCCAGCTGGATCATTCGGCGTTGGTGCCAGGCCCACCGGAGGTCATGTACGACGACGTCATCGTGCGAGAGGTCACCGACGATGTGCGTTGCGATACGACGTTCTTTTGTATCGACGTCGAGGAGACACACAACTTCGTCACGGCTGGGGGGGTTGTTCACAACTGCCGCCCTCCCGGAAACCGCGACCCGCAGCCCGACGAGATCGCCACGTGCCGACCGTGGCTGGAGTCGCAGATCGAGCTGATCGAGCCGAGAGTCATCGTCACCCTCGGCAACTTCGCCACCAAGCTTCTGCTCGACACCACCGAGGGGATCACGCGCGTCCGGGGGCGGGCCTACCCCTTCCGCTCGGGCATGGTCGTGCCCACCTTTCACCCGGCCGCCGCCCTCCGCTCGGGAGCGGTGACGGTGGCGCACATGCGCGCCGACCTGGTGCGGGCCAAGCAGATTCTGCAGACGTCGCCTACGGACAAGGGAGCGGCGGGGTGATCGCCTGTGTGACGAAGTCGGTCGACGACACCCGGGCCCTTGCCGGTGAGGTCGCCCCGTTCCTCCGCGCCGGCGACCTGATCGTCCTGGCCGGCGAACTGGGGGCGGGCAAGACCGCGTTCACCCAGGGGCTGGCCAAGGGGCTTGGGGTAGCCGACGCCGTGACCAGTCCGGCGTTCGTGCTGGTGCGGTCCTACGACGGTCGGCTCACGCTCACCCACATCGACGTGTACCGCCTGGATCATCTCCAGGAGGTGTTCGACCTCGGGATCGCCGAGATCGTCGACGGTGGCGGCGTCACCGTGGTGGAGTGGGGCGACGTGGTCACTCCCGCTCTCCCCGCCGACCTCCTCGAGGTACGTCTCGAGCACGGCGACGCCCACGACGAGCGCCAGCTGGTCTTCGACACGGTCGGGCCGTCGTGGCCACCGCGCCTGGCGGCGTTGGCGACCGCGCTGAACCGCTGGGTCGTCGCCTAGTGAGCGGCGGCACGCCATGCTGATCCTCGGTATCGAGACGGCGACGATGCAGGTGGGGTGCGCCATCGGCGGCCACGAGGGGGTGAGGGCGAGCTTTCACGCGGCCCACGGTCGGCGCCACGTGGAGACCCTCGTCCCCGCCGTCGAGTTCGTGTGCCGCCAGGCCGGCGTCGAGCTCTCCGAGATCGCCGGCGTGGCCGTCGACGTGGGACCGGGCCTGTTCAGCGGCCTGCGGGTGGGCGTGGCGGCCGCCAAGGCGTTCGCCCAGGCCCTCCGCGTGCAGGTGATCGGTGTGCCGAGCCTCGACCTGCTGGCGTTCCCCGTCCGTCACACCAACAGGCTCATCGTCGCCGCCATCGATGCCCGGCGTAGCGAGGTCTTCTACGCCTTCTACCGCCAGGTGCCGGGCGGGGTCCAGCGCCTCTCCGACTATGGCGTCGGAACGCCCGATCAGCTGGGGTCGGAGCTGGTGGCCACGGGCGAGGAGTGCCTCTTCGTGGGCGATGGTGCCCTGCGCTACCCCGAACTGCTCACCGAGGCCGCCCATCGCGAATCCGGGGGCCCGGCCACCGCCTACCCCTCGGCCGCAGCCCTGGTGGAGTTGGCGCATCCCCTCGCCATCCGGGAGGAGTTCGTCCAACCCTGGGAGCTCGAGCCCATGTACCTGCGACGATCCGACGCCGAGATCAACTGGGAACGACGAACTCCTCCCGACTGGGCCGTGACGGGGTCCTGATGGCCAAGGCCGAGGGCGATCGCCTGCATGACCAGGAGCTCGTCGTGCAGGTGGCGACGATGCGGCGTCGCCACCTGCGCTCGGTGCTCCGGATCGAATCCCAGGTGTACCCACGCCCGTGGTCGTTGAGCCTGTTCGTCAGCGAGCTGGCCTTGAGGAACAGCCGGGCCTACTGGGTGGCCAGGGTCGACGGCACGGTGGTGGGCTACTGCGGGCTGATGGTGTGCGTCGACGACGGGCATCTGACCACCCTCGCCGTCGACCCCGCCTGGCATCGGCGGGCGATCGGGTCCCGCCTCCTGCTCGCACTGGCCCGTGAGGCCATCCGCCGCGGGGCCACCGGCCTCACGCTGGAGGTGCGCATGGGCAACCGGGGGGCCCAGGAGCTGTACCGGCACTTCGGCTTCCGGCCCGCCGGGGTGCGGAAGAACTATTACGTGGAGACCAACGAGGATGCCCTGGTGATGTGGGCCGACGATGTCGACGGCGCCACCTACGCTGAGCGCCTGGCCGAGATCGAATCCCTCATCCCGGGCGTCACCCTGGTCGAGGAGGCCGGGCCGTGATGTCCGCCGGATCCCCCGACGCCGACGCGCCCTTCTACGTGCTCGGCATCGAGACCTCGTGCGACGAGACCGCCGCGGCGGTCGTGGCCGACGGCTTGTCGGTGATCTCCTCGGTGGTCTCCACCCAGGTCGATCTGCACGCGCGCTACGGCGGGGTGGTCCCCGAGATCGCCAGCCGGGCCCACGTGCGGCTCCTGTCGCCGGCCGTGGCCGAGGCGCTGGTCGAAGCCGGCCTCGACGGTGACGGAATCGACGCCGTCGCCGCCACGGTGGGGCCGGGCCTGGCCAGTGCCCTGCTCGTCGGTGTCAGCGTGGCCAAGAGCCTGGCCCTGGTCTGGGGCGTGCCGTTCATCGGCGTCAACCATATGGAGGGCCACCTCTACGCCTGCTTTCTCCATCAACCCGACCTCGAGCTACCGGCGGTCGCCCTGCTCGTGTCGGGAGGCCACACCCTGCTGGTGCTCATCGAGGGCCACGGCCAGTACCGCCTCCTCGGCACCACCATCGACGACGCGGTCGGGGAGGCTTTCGACAAAGTGGCCAGGTTCCTGGGCCTCGGGTACCCGGGGGGACCGGCCATCGACCGCATCGCCGTGGTGGGCGACCCCGCCGCCGTGGCCTTTCCGCGGGCCATGGAGCGCGAGGGCTACGACTTCTCCTTCAGCGGGCTCAAGACCTCGGTCGTCCGCTATGCCAAGGCCCATCCCGAGGCCGAGGTGGCCGACCTGGCGGCCTCGTTCCAGCACGCGGCAGTCGAAGTGCTCATCACCAAAGCTCGCCGGGCCGTGGCTGACACGGGAGCCCGGTCGCTGTGCATCGGCGGCGGGGTGGCGGCCAACTCGGTCCTGCGCCGGAGGGTGGCCGAAGCCTGTGCGGAGGACGGTGTCGACGCGGTGATCCCCCCGCCCGAGCTGTGCACCGACAACGCCGCCATGATCGCCGCCGCCGGGTGGCGTCGGCTGCGGGCGGACGGGCCGACGTCGTTGGAGATCGGGGTATCGCCCTCGCTGGCGCTGGGGAAACCCCTGCCCGTTTGAACCGGCGTGAGGGGCTGCTATCGTTAGCACTCTTACACGGAGAGTGCTAACGGAGGTCTACACCGCAATGAACCTCAGGCCCCTCGAAGACCGCATCGTCGTCCGCCCCAGCGAGGCTGAGGAGACCACGGTAAGCGGAATCGTCATTCCTGATACTGCCAAGGAGAAGCCCCAGCAGGGCGAGATCCTCGCTGCCGGTCCCGGCCGTCGATCCGAGCAGACTGGTGAGCTCATCCCCGTCGACGTCAAGGTCGGCGACATCGTCATCTACAGCAAGTACGGCGGCACGGAGATCACCGTCGATGGTGAGGATCTCCTCATCCTCAACGGTCGCGACGTCCTCGCCATCACCGACAAGAAGTAGCGCATGGCCAAAGCGCTCAAGTTCGACGACGACGCCCGCCAGGCGCTCGAGGCCGGCATCAACACCATGGCCAACTGCGTCCGGGTCACCCTCGGTCCCCGAGGCCGCAATGTGGTCATCGAGAAGAAGTTCGGCGTGCCCACGATCACCAACGACGGTGTCACCATCGCCAAGGAGATCGAGCTCGAGGACCCCTTCGAGAACATGGGCGCCCAAGCCCTCAAGGAAGTCGCCACCAAGACCAACGACGTGGCCGGTGACGGCACCACCACGGCCACCGTTCTCGCTCAGGCCCTGGTTCACGAGGGCATGCGCAACGTCGCCGCCGGTGCCAACCCCGTGTCCCTGAAGATCGGTATGGATGCCGCGGTCGCCGCCGCCGTCGAGTCGATCGCTAAGCAGGCCAAAGACGTCGACGGCCGGGCGGAGATCGCCCATGTCGCCTCGATCTCGGCAGCCGATCGCACCATCGGCGAGACCATCGCCGACGCCATCGACAAGGTGGGCAAGGACGGCGTGGTCACTGTCGAGGAGTCGAACACCTTCGGCATGGAGCTGGAGTTCGCCGAGGGCATGCAGTTCGAGAAGGGCTACCTGTCACCGAACCTCGTCACCGACGTGGAGCGCCAGGAAGCCGACCTCGAAGACCCCTACATCCTGCTGGCCAACCAGAAGATCAGCTCGGTGCACGAGCTGCTGCCTGTCCTCGAGAAGGTCATGCAGACCAACAAGCCGCTGCTGATCATCGCCGAGGATGTCGACGGCGAGGCCCTGGCCACATTGGTCGTCAACAAGCTCCGGGGCACGTTCACCGCCGTCGCCGTCAAGGCGCCTGGGTTCGGTGAGCGCCGCCGGTCCACGCTGGGCGACATCGCCATTCTCACCGGTGGCCAGGTCGTGTCCGCCGAGCTGGGGCTCAAGATCGACAACCTCACCCTCGAAGACCTTGGTCGGGCCCGCCGGGTCACGGTCACCAAGGACGACACCACCATCATCGACGGTGCCGGCGACCCGAAGGTGCTGAAGGACCAGGTCACCCAGATCCGCAAGCAGATCGAAGACGCCCACTCCGACTGGGACCGCGAGAAGCTGGCCGAGCGCCTGGCCAAGTTGTCCGGCGGCGTGGCCCTCATCCGGGTCGGTGCAGCCACCGAGGTCGAGCTCAAGGAGAAGAAGCACCGCATCGAAGACGCGGTGTCGGCCACCAAGGCGGCCATCGAGGAGGGCATCGTCCCCGGCGGCGGTACCGCCCTGTTGCGGGCCCGCAAGGCCATCGACAAGATCAAGAACAGCGGCGACGAGGCCACGGGCACGGCCATCGTGCGCAAGGCCCTCGAGGAGCCGCTGCGCTGGATCGCCCAGAACGCCGGCCACGAAGGCTCGCTGGTCATCCGCCAGGTCGAGTCCGAGAAGGGCGTCGTCGGCTTCAACGCCATCACCGGCGGCTTCGAGGACTTGCTCAAGGCGGGCGTCGTCGACCCGGCCAAGGTCACCCGGTCGGCCCTCCAGCACGCCGCTTCCGTCGCGGCGATGCTGCTCACCACCAAGACGCTCGTTGCCGACAAGGCCTACGAGGTCATCGGCCCGGCCCCCGTGCCGGCCCGCAACGACACCAACATGAGCTTCATGTAACAACGACAGCCTCTGTCGTGGACCCGCCCGGCCAGTGTGCCGGGCGGTTTCGCGCCGTGGCCTCCGGTCACTCCCGCCGCGGGTGTTCGAGGTCTCCGTCCGGGGCCGTGAGCGCAACCGTCGGGAAGTAGGTGCGGTATCGAGCGGTATCGCGTGTGACCAGCCCGAGCTGGGCGACGGCGGCGTGCGCGCCGATGAAGAAGTCCGGAAGGGGAGACGACTTGGTCCCGCAGTTCCGGCGATAGTCGACGAACGCCTTTCCGGCCAGGAATGCCGACTCCCACGGCAAGGCCAGTCGCCCGTAGTCCGATGGCGAAAGCGCGTCGTCGATATCTTCGATGCGGCTGAATCGGACCGACACCTCGGCATAGATGATCGGGTTGATGAACAGCGGGCCGCGATCCGCAGCGCGTGCGAGCGCGTCCGATGACCAGTCGAGCCAGATCGCGTCCTCGGTCAACACATCGAGCAGGACGTTGCTGTCGACGAGGGTTCCGATTCCCATTCTTCAGTCTCTACGCGTGAGCGCCATGATCTCCTCGGTGGTGAGCGGTACGTCGCCGCGCCCACGCAGGCGCTCAACCAGTTGTCGGCCACGGGTCGAAGTGCCGTTGACCTTGCGTACGACGATCGTGTCGTCAGCCCGCTCGAACTCGACCTCGGTGCCGGCGCCGATTCCCAGCCCGTCTCGCAGATCCTTCGGAATCGTGACCTGACCCTTTTCGGTGACGCGCATGTAGGAATCTTACCAGTAGGAATCGTTCAAGTCGGGCGGTCGGGCCGGCCTCCGCGACGAGACCGTCAGGCGATCTGGACGCCGTCGCGGTAGACGGTGATCGCCCCGGTGGGGCAGGCCTCGGCCGCAGTGATCACCGCGTCGTCGCTGTCGCCGGCGGCATCGGTGACGCTGGCAACCTGGGTGGGATCCAGGGCGAAGGTGTGGGGGGCGGCGCTGATGCACGATTTGGTGGCGATGCACCGGCCCCGCTGTACCCGCACGTCAAGAGTCATGGTCATTGAGCGTACCCAGGTGAGCCGGCCCCTACTTGTCGTCAGCCGCCGTGCATCCGTCATCCGGTCGCCGTCGCTGCCGGCTCCGACGCAGGGTCGTTCTCGAACTGGGTCCGGTACAGCTCGGCGTAGCGTCCGCCGACGGCCAGGAGCTCGGCGTGGGTACCGCGTTCGACGACCCGACCTTCCTCGATCACCAAGATGGCGTCGGCGTCGCGGATCGTGGAGAGGCGGTGGGCGATGACCAGGGCGGTCCGGCCGGCGAGGGCGTGGCCCAGGGCATCCTGGACGGCGGCTTCGGATGTCGTATCCAGGTGGGCGGTCGCCTCGTCGAGGATGACCACGCGGGGTCTGGCCAGCAGCAGCCGGGCGATGGTCAGGCGCTGGCGTTCGCCGCCGGACAGCCGGTATCCCCGCTCGCCGACCACAGTGTCGAGGCCGTCGGGGAGCGAGGTGACCAGGTCGGCCAGGCGGGCCTGGCGCAGCGAGTCCCACAGGTCGTCGTCGGTGGCTTCGGGCCGGGCAAAGCGCAGGTTCTCCCGGACGGTGTCGTGGAAGAGGTGACCGTCCTGGGTGACCATCCCAAGCGTCTGGCGGATGGAGTCGAAGGACAGGTCCCGGACGTCGACTCCGGACAGGCGCACGGCGCCCCCGTCGACGTCGTAGAGCCGGGGGGCCAGCGCGGCGATGGTGGACTTGCCCCCGCCCGACGACCCCACCAAGGCGACGAGCTGGCCGGGCTCGACCCGGAACGACACGCCGTGGAGCACCTCGGTGCCCCCTCTGGTGTCCAGGGTGAGGACCTCCTCCAGGGAGGCCAGCGACACCTTGTCGGCCGAGGGGTAGGCGAAACGCACGTTGTCGAACTCCACCGCCACCGGACCGTCCGGCACCTGCGCGGCGTCGGGTGGTTCGGTGATCAACGGATCCAGGTCGAGCACCTCGAACACCCGCTCGAAGCTGACGAGGGCGGACATGGCATCGACGCGGGCGCTGGCCAGAGCGGTGAGGGGGGCGTAGAGGCGGCCCAGGAGCAGAGCCAGGGTGACGACGGTGCCGGGCGCCAGGCTCCCGTCCAGGGCGAGAGTTCCGCCCAGCCCGTACACCAGGGCCAGGGCCAGCGACGAGACCAGGGTCAGGGCGGTGAGGAACATCCACTGGCCCATCGCCGTACGAACGCCGATGACGGCGACCCGCTCGGCCCGGGCCCCGAATTCGGCGACCTCGTTGTCGGGACGCCCGAACAACTTCACCAAGGTGGCGCCGGGCGCGGAGAAGCGCTCGGTCATTTGCGTGGTCATGGCGGCGTTGTGGTCGGCCGCCTCCCGCTCCAGGTGGGCCAGGCGCCGTCCCATGCGGCGGGCCGGCAGCACGAACACGGGCAGGAGCAGGAGGGCCAGCAGGGTCACTTGCCAGGAGAGCCGCAACATCACGACCAAGGTGAGGACCAGGGCGATGAAGTTGCTGACCACGCCCGACAGCGTCCACGTGAAGGCCCGTTGGGCGCCGATCACGTCGTTGTTCAGCCTGCTGACCAGGGCCCCGGTGCGGGTACGCATGAAGAAGGCGACCGGCATGCGCTGGACGTGGGAGAACACGGCCTTCCGCAGATCGAGAATCAGGCCTTCCCCGATCCTCGACGACTGCCAGCGCTCGCCCACTCCGACAGCGGCGTCGAGTACGGCGATGAAGGCGATGAGCCCGGCCAGCCAGACGACCCTGCTCTCGTCGTTGCCCTTGATGATCGTGTCGACCACCTGGCCGGCCAGCACTGGTGTGGTGACGGTGAGGACGGCGGACACCACGCTGAACAAGAGGAATGCCACCAGGGCTCGTCGGTGGGGCCGGGCGAAGGCCACGATCCGGCGCAGGGTGGCACCACTGACGGCGCGCCGGGGCTGCTCGCCCTGCATGACGCTCTCGAGCGCCATCCAATTGTTGAATCCCATGTCCACGGGCCACGATCCCTTCGGCGACGATCCGGTCTCTGGGCGACCGGGGCTCTGAAAGAGACCGTAATAGCTAAAGTGCACTTTAAGTCAAGTGCTCCCCACCATCGTGGCGACACGCGGTGTTCGATGTGACGGTGGGCCTGCCGCGCGGGACGCGCCAATGGGTTGTGGCCACGGCACGAGCATTCTCGACCTGACAGAGTGGACGGGGTGGAGGCGGACCAGGAGTTGCCGGCCGGGGACTTCTCGTCGTGGATGTCCGGCATGCAGAGTGCCCTCGGCGGCGAACAGGCATCCGATGTTCCCTGCGGGGGTT
This sequence comes from Acidimicrobiales bacterium, assembly GCA_038238185.1. Taxonomy (GTDB): domain Bacteria; phylum Actinomycetota; class Acidimicrobiia; order Acidimicrobiales; family AC-14; genus DATAQC01. Next base: position 9,416 of record JBBRXY010000035.1, on the reverse strand, counting down.
GCACGGCGTGCTGTACGTCGTCGCAGTTCGTCCACATCGGTCCCGACGAGAAGAAGACCCTCGCCCGCATCCCCACGGAGTTGGTGTTCCCCGCACCTGGTTGGCCCACCGGTCACGTGGTGCTGGGCTACGACGAGAACGGCCACTGCCCGATGCTGGCCGACGGCCGATGTTCGATCTATGCGGATCGTCCCCGGACCTGTCGCACGTACGACTGCCGGGTCTTCCCCGCCGCCGGGCTCGACCCGGGCGACGACCGGACGCCCATGATCGCTGAGCGGGTCCGACACTGGCGGTTCACCTTCCCGACCGCGGCCGACCGGAACCAGCACGCCGCGGTCCGGGCGGCGACGGCCTTCCTTCGGGAGAACCGGGACCGCTTCGCCGAGGGCGTCGTTCCGGCGAACGCCACCCAGCTGGCCGTTCTCGCCGTCAACGTCCACGCCGCCTTTCTCCGGTTCGACGACGACGCCGGCCGGACCACCGTGGTTTCTCCGCCCTTCGACGTCATCGAACAGGAGGTTCTGCGGCGGACACGTCCTCGGCACGCGACCTGACTACCCGGGAGGGTGCGTGGTCTGCCAGACCGCGGTGTCCCCGGGGATCAATGCGCTCGCAGTAAGCGGGCTGCTGGACAAAGGGACCCGACCGCTTACCGGCGACTCGACGGGCTCGGTGCCGAGGTTCACCACGCAGGCAAAGTTCGGTTGGCGGGTGAAGACCACGACATCGGCGCCGGCTTCCACCCATACCAGGGGACCGTGCTCCACCAGGAGCCTCCGTTGTCGAAGGGCCTCGCGGTAGAGGCTCAACATCGAGGTTGCCTCCGCCTCCTGGCGCTCCACCGCCGATGTCGCCCACTCGCTCGGCTGTGGGAGCCAGGTCTCGCTGCCGGGCCCGGCACCCCGCTCAGGCGGCCGTTCGGGTCCGAAGCCGAAGGGTGGCTGCCGGCCCGACCAGGGGAGTGGCACCCGGCAGCCGTCGCGTCCGCGCTCGGTGCCGCCGCTCCGTCGGAACGTCGGGTCCTGGAGCGCTTCGTCGGGCAGGTCGGTCACCTCGGCCAGGCCCAGCTCCTCGCCCTGGTAGACGTAGGCCCCGCCCGGCAGCGCCAGCATGAGCATCACCGCGGCCCGGGCCCTGCGGGTCCCCAGCTCTCCGCCGCCGTAGCGCGTGACGTGACGAACGACGTCGTGGTTGGAAAGGACCCAGGTCGGCAGCGCTCCCACTGCGGTGACGGCTTCGATGCTCCGGTCGATGGCCTGGCGCAGGGCGGCGGCGTCCCAGGGTGCCAGCAGGAAGTCGAAATTGAACGCGGTGTGCAGCTCGTCGGGGCGCACGTAGCGGGCCAGGCGGTGGGGGGTGCGAACCCACGCCTCTCCCACGAACGTGACGTCGCCGGGGTAGGAGTCACTGATCCGCCGCCACTCACGGTAGAGCTCGTGGACCTCCTCGCGGTCCCAGTGGGGATGGCCCTCCCTCGCCGGTCCGGCGGCCTCGAAGCTTCCGTGCGCGTCGGGCAGCGCAGGGTCCTTGAAGAGGCCGTGGGCGACGTCGACGCGGAAGCCGTCGACTCCCCGGTCGAGCCAGAATCGCAGGATCGACTCGAACTCGGTCCGCACCTCCGTGTTCGACCAGTCGAGGTCGGGTTGTTCGGGGGCGAACAGGTGGAGATACCACTGGCCATCGGTTAGGCGGGTCCATGCCGGCCCCCCGAACACGCTCTGCCAGTCGTTGGGGGGTTCGTCGCCGTTCTTCGGGCCCTCACGGAAGATGTAGCGGGCCCGCTCGGTGCTGTCGGCTCCAGCCGCAAGCGCGGCCCGGAACCATGGATGCTCACTGGACGTGTGGTTGGGTACGAGGTCGATGATGACGCGGAGCCCGAAATGGTGGGCGTCGGCGAGGAGGCTGTCGAAGTCGGCGAGCGTCCCGAAGGCCCGGTCGACGTTGCGGTAGTCGGCGACGTCGTAGCCGGCGTCGGCCTGGGGCGACGGATAGAACGGCGTCAGCCAGATCGCGTCCACGCCGAGGCCGGCCAAGTAGGCCATCCTCGATCGAACACCGGCCAGGTCGCCCAGACCGTCACCGTCGGAGTCGGCGAAGCTGCGCACGTACACCTCGTAAATCACCGCGGTGCGCCACCACGGCGTCCGGACGTCGGTGGCGGCCACGCCGAGATTGTGCCCCGCCCGATGGTTCGTGGTCGCGCTCAACGACGCCGGGAGGGTACGCGCACAAGAACGGGGGAAGAGGCCGCTGTGGCGGCCGGTAGAGTAGTGGTGATGGATCGTCCGCCGCCGGAGCCGGCCAAGCTCCTCGCCGCCTGGATGGAGTGGGAGAAGGGTGAGACCACCCCCGGTCGCGTCCTGACCAACTTCAAGAGCGGTGGAATGCGGGAGGTTCTCGAATCGCTCGTGGCCCAGGCCGAGGCGGCAGCCGCGGCCGGTATCGGGTCACCGTCACCCTCCTCGCCCTGAGCGTCCACCCTCGGCGTCGTCCCCCGGGAAGGGGTCGGCCTGCGGGTATCGTGGTGGTGCCCTCCCCTCCCCGCAACGACGGCCCACAAGGTGGTTCAGGTGGCTGAGATCGAAATCGGCATCGGCAAATCGGGCCGCAGGGCCTACGGGTTCGACGACATCGCTATCGTCCCGAGCCGGCGGACCCGCGACCCCGAGGATGTCGACATCTCCTGGGAGATCGACGCCTTCACCTTCGGGCTGCCGCTGATGGCCGCGGCCATGGACGGCGTGGTGAGCCCGGCCACGGCTATCGAGATCGGCCGACTGGGCGGAGTGGGTGTCCTCAATCTGGAGGGCCTGTGGACCCGCTACGACGACCCCGAGCCCCTATTCGAGGAGATCGCCTCCCTCGACACGGAAAAGGCCACCCTGCGCATGCAGGAGATCTACGGCGAACCCATCAAAGAGGAGCTGATCGGCCAGCGCATCACCGAGATCAAGGAGGCCGGCGTGGTGTCGTGCGCCTCGGTCACCCCACAGCGCACCGACCGTTTCACCAAGGCGATCCTCGCCGCCGAGCTCGACCTCCTGGTGATCCAGGGCACGGTGGTGTCGGCCGAGCACGTGTCCAAGACGGCCGAGCCCCTCAACCTCAAGCGGTTCATCCGCGAGCTGGAGATCCCCGTCATTGTGGGCGGCTGTGCGTCCTACAACGCTGCCCTTCACCTCATGCGCACCGGGGCGGTGGGCGTGCTCGTCGGCGTCGGACCGGGCCACGCGTGCACCACCCGCGGTGTGCTCGGCCTCGGCGTCCCCCAGGCCACGGCTATCGCCGACGCTGCCGGCGCCCGCATGCGCCACCTCGACGAGACCGGTGTCTACGTGCACGTTATTGCCGACGGGGGCATGAGCACGGGCGGCGACATCGCCAAGGCCATCGCCTGCGGAGCCGATGCCGTCATGGTGGGTTCGCCCCTCGCCGCCGCCCAGGAGGCGCCCGGACGCGGCCACCACTGGGGCATGGCCACGTTCCACCCCACCCTGCCCCGCGGCGCCCGGGTGCGCACGTCGGTGCGCGGCACCCTCGAGCAGGTCCTGGTCGGGCCGGCCCACGAGAACGACGGTCGCCTCAACCTGTTCGGCGCCCTGGCGACGTCCATGGCCACATGCGGCTACGAGACGGTCAAGGAGTTCCAGAAGGCCGAGGTCATGGTGGCGCCGGCGCTGCAGACCGAGGGCAAGGGCCTCCAGCAGGCCCAGCACATCGGGATGGGTTCCTAGCACAGCCTGCCAGGCACCCGTCTGACCTGGTTCGTCGACGTCCCGGCGCCTGAGCGAGGAGGCGGCGGTAGGCTGGCCCATGGCCGCCGAGAGTCCGTTCGACACCGTCCTCGTCGTCGACTTCGGCGCCCAGTACGCCCAGCTCATCGCCCGGCGGGTGCGCGAGGCCCACGTGTACTCCGAGATCGTGCCTCGCGACATGCCCGTGGCGGAGATGTTGGCCCGCCGCCCGGCCGGGATCATCTTCAGTGGGGGCCCGAAGTCGGTCCACGTCGAGGGCGCTCCCGATATCGACCCGGCGATCTACGACACCGGCGTCCCGGTCCTCGGCATCTGTTACGGCGCCCAGCTGGTGGCCCGCCAGCTTGGAGGGGAGGTGGCCCACACCGGCATCGCCGAGTACGGCCGTACCGCCCTCCAGGTGACCGCCAGCTCCGCCCTGTTCGGGGCCCTGCCCGCTGATCAGGACGTGTGGATGAGCCACGGCGACTCCATCGTGGGGGCGCCCCCCGGCTTCCGGGTCACGGCGCGCACGGCCATGGTGCCGGTGGCTGCCCTGGAGGACGCCGAGCGGCGAATCTACGGCGTGCAGTTCCATCCCGAGGTGGCCCACACCGCCCGGGGCCAGGAGATCCTGAAGCACTTCCTCTACGACGTGTGCGGGTGCCGGCCCCGGTGGACCATGACCTCCATCATCGAAGAGGCAGTCCAGGCGGTGCGGGCCCAGGTCGGCACCGGCAAGGTGATCTGCGGGTTGTCCGGCGGCGTCGATTCGGCGGTGGCCGCCGCCCTCGTGCACAAGGCCATCGGCGACCAGCTCACCTGCGTCTTCGTCGACACCGGCCTCATGCGCGAAGGGGAGGCCGACCAGGTCGAAGACACCTTCCGCCGCCAGTTCCAGGTCGATCTGGTCCATGCCAAGGCGGCCGACCGTTTCCTCGACGCCCTCGCCGGTGTGGAAGATCCCGAGGTCAAGCGCCGGGCCATCGGCACCACCTTCATCCGGGTCTTCGAGGAGGTGGCCGCCGACGCCGGGCTCGCCGCTCCGGGTTCCGCGACCGAGGGTGGAGGTGCCGCCCGCTTCCTCGTCCAGGGCACGCTCTACCCCGACATCATCGAGTCGGGCACCAAGGACGCAGCTCGGATCAAGTCGCACCACAACGTGGGCGGGCTCCCCGACGACATGAACTTCGAGCTGATCGAGCCTCTCCGCAACCTCTTCAAGGACGAGGTGCGGGCCATGGGCGAGGAGCTTGGCCTGCCCGAGGACATCGTGTGGCGCCAGCCCTTCCCCGGGCCGGGCCTGGCCGTGCGCATCGTGGGCACGGTCACCCCGGAGCGCCTGGAGATCCTGAGGGCGGCCGACGCCATCGTCGTCGAGGAGATCAAGCGGGCCGGCCTGCACCGCGAGCTGTGGCAGGCGTTCGCCGTGCTGCTGGCCGTCCGCTCGGTAGGGGTCATGGGCGACGAGCGCACCTATGCCCATCCGGTGATCATCCGGGCGGTGCAGAGCGACGACGCCATGACGGCCGACTGGGCCCGGCTTCCCTACGACCTGCTCGAAACCCTGTCATCGCGCATCATCGGCGAGGTCCCCGGCGTCAACCGGGTGGCCCTCGACATCACCTCCAAGCCCCCCGGCACCATCGAGTGGGAGTAAGGCGGCGTCCAAGCACGAGCGGGTGCACGTGACGGGCGACGCAGGCAGCACCACCGGAAACGTCATTCACTGGGCACGCGCCTACGACGTTCTTGTCTGGGTCCATACGCTCGGTGGGGAGCGACGCTTTCGCGAGCGGCTCGTCGATCTGGCGCGTCCCGGCGCGGGCCAGGCCGTCCTCGATGTGGGCTCGGGCACGGGGACACTGGCCATCGCCGCGAAGGGCCGCGTCGGCTCGAGCGGTCAGGTGTGTGGCGTCGATCCGTCCCCCGAGATGGTCGCTCGGGCACGCCGGAAGGCGGCGAAGGCAGGCACAGACATCCGCTTCGATACGGCGGTCATCGAGGCCCTGCCCTTTGCTGAAGCGACGTTCGACATCGTCTTGAGCACACTCGTGATCCACCACCTAACCGACGAGGGCCGCCGATTGGGCATCGGTGAGATCGCACGTGTGGTCAAGCCCGGCGGTGTCGTCTTGGTCGTCGACCTCGGTGGCGCCGACAACGAAAGGCGCCGCCTGCGTCTCCGAGTGCCGAACCACGCCCACTTCGAGCTCGACGAAGTGGCGCCGGCGTTCGATCGGGCGGGCCTCCACGTCACCGATCGGGGACCGGTGAGCTCCCGGGGGATGCTCGGACTGTCGAACCTGCGATTCCTCCGGGCGACGGCCGTCGGCCAGCCGTCGCCAGAGGACTCACCCACCGGATAGGCCGTGGGGACACACCCCCCCGGTAGTTTGGGAGGCCCATGCCCGAGCCCGCCGATCTCCTCGCCAACCTCAACCCCGTACAGCGCGAAGCCGTCACCCACCCTGGGGGCCCGCTGCTGTTGGTGGCTGGGGCGGGGTCGGGCAAGACACGGGTTCTCACCCACCGGGTGGCGTGGCTGGTGCGGGAGATGGGCGTGTCTCCGTTCGAGATCGCCGCCATCACCTTCACCAACAAGGCGGCCGACGAGATGAAGGGCCGCGTGGCCGCCCTCGTCGGGCCGGTGGCCCGGCGCATGTGGGTGTGCACCTTCCACTCCGCCTGCGTCCGCATCCTGCGTCGGGAGGCCCAGCACCTCGGCTACTCCTCGTCGTTCTCCATCTACGACCAGTCCGACGCCGAGCGCCTCACCACCTACGTGCTGCGCGACCTCAACATCGACCCGAAGCGTTTCCCGCCCCGCACCGTGCACGCGGTGATCAGTGCGGCCAAGAACGAGACGTTGGGCGTCGACGCCTACCACGACCGGGCCGGAAGCATCTACGAGCGGCGCATCGCCGAGGTGTATCGCGAGTACCAGGACCGCCTGCGCAAGGCCAACGCCATGGACTTCGACGACCTCCTCCTGGTCGCCGTCGAACTGTTCCGCACCAAGCCCGACGTGCTGGCCCACTACCAGGAGCGGTTCCGCCACCTCCTCGTCGACGAGTTCCAGGACACCAACAAGGCCCAGAACGAGATCGTCACCACTCTTGCCAAGGCCCACCGCAACATCTGCGTCGTGGGCGACAGCGACCAGTGCCTTCCACCCGGCACCCTCGTGACGACGCCCACCGGTCGCCTGCGCATCGAGTCGATCGTCGAGGGTGACGTGGTGTCGGGCACGGGCTGGCACGGACGCTTGGTCCCCGGCCGGGTCACCGAGGTCCGTCCCGGTCACTACTCGGGACGCCTTTACACGGTGACGGCCGGTGGCCACACGCTGCGGGGCACGCCGCACCACATCGTGTTGGCCGAGCCTGCGCTCGAGCCGGGTCGGCCTCTCGTCTATCTCATGCAGCGCGCCGACCGGGGCTATCGCGTCGGCATCACCCAGAGCGCACGTCCGAGCCGGGCCGGCGTCCTCGACAATGGACTCCGGGTTCGGGTCAACCAGGAGCGCGCCGACAAGATGTGGGTCCTGCGCCTCTGCGAGAGCCGGGCTGAGGCCGGTTTCTGGGAGGCCTGGTACGCGGCCACGTACGGTTTGCCCACGGCGTGCTTCCACGATGTCGGTCGCGACCTGCTGATGGACCAGGCCTGGTTGGACCGCCTGTACCTCGAGCTCGACACCGCCACGGCGGCCAAGCGCCTCATGGACGACCTCGATCTCCATCCCGAGTATCCCCACTACCGGCCTCAGAACGGGGGCCGTCGCCGATCGCTCAACCTGACCATGTTCGGCGACGCCCGCGGGGAAGGCGTCGGCTATCACCGGATCCAATGGTGCTCGAACCGAACGGATATCGCCGATCGCCTCGCTGCCGCCGGCGCCCGGGTCAGACCGGGCAAAAGCGCCAGCGTGCGGGTCGAAACGTCGCGGAAGCACTACGCCGACGCCCTCGTCCTCGCCCGGTCGATGGCTGCGACCGGCGACCTGGAGATCCGCCGCCGAGCACAGATCGACGGTCGCCCCTACGACTTCGTACCGCTGGCGCACCTGAGAGTCGGCATGCGGGTGCTGGTCGAAGACAACGGCGAGCTGGTCACTGCTCGTGTCGACACGGTTGAGGTCGAGGAGTACGACGGCCCCGTCTACGACCTCGAGGTCGACCCGACCCACACCTACGTGGCCGACGGCGTCCTCGTGCACAACAGCGTCTACAGATTTCGTGGCGCCGACATCCGCAACATTTTGGAGTTCGAGGACGCGTTTCCCGACGCCACGCTCATCGTGCTGGAGCAGAACTACCGGTCGACCCAGACCATCCTCGACGCCGCCAACGCAGTGATCGCCAACAACCTCATGCGCAAGCCCAAGGCCCTGTGGACCGAGCAGGTCGGGGGCGAGCTCATCGAGCGCTACTACGCCGAGGACGAGCACGACGAGGCCACCTGGGTCACCACCCAGATGCGCCGTCTGCGCGAGACCGACAACTACCGGTGGTCCGACCTGGCCGTGTTCTACCGAACCAACGCTCAGAGCCGGGTGCTCGAAGAGCACCTGGTGCGCCAGAACATCCCCTACAAGGTGATCGGGGGAACCCGGTTCTACGAGCGCCGTGAGGTGAAGGACGCCGTCGCCTACCTGCGGGCCGTGGTGAACCCCACCGACGAGGTGTCGATCCGCAGGGTCCTCAACGTGCCCAAGCGGGGCGTCGGCGACACGAGCGTGGCCCGCATCGAGGCGTGGGCCGGGGCCCACGGCGTCACCTTCGCCGACGCGCTGGGCCGGGCGGGCGAGGCGGGCGTGACCGGCCGGGCCCTCACCGGCATTGCCGACGTGGTGACGCTGCTGGAGAAGTTGCGGGCCGGCAATTTCGGCCCCGGCGAGCTGCTGGAGCGCATACTCGGCGACACCGGCTACGTGGCCGAGCTCCAGGCCGACGGTTCCATCGAGGCCCAAGGTCGGGCCGAGAACCTAGGTGAGCTCATCGGCACGGCCCACGAGTTCGAAGCCACCGCCGTCGAGGCCGGCGAGCCGGCCACCCCCCAGGCGTTCCTCGAATCGGTCAGCCTGGTGGCCGATGCCGACGATCTCGACCCGGATGAGTCGAGCGTCGTTCTCATGACCCTGCACACGGCCAAGGGCCTCGAGTTCGACGGCGTGTTCATGATCGGGCTGGAAGACGGCGTGTTCCCCCACCTGCGTTCGCTGGGCGAGCCCGACGAGCTGGAAGAGGAGCGCCGCCTGTGTTACGTAGGCATCACCCGGGCCCGCCGGCGCCTGCACCTGTCCCACGCCTGGAGCCGCATGTTGTTCGGCACCACCCTGTACAACCCACCCAGCCGCTTCCTCAAGGAGATCCCCGAGCACCTCACGGCCCTGGTGGAGTCGGGCAAGTCGCGTGACCGCTTCGGGCGCGAGCGCTCGGGCCGCGACCGCATCGTGGAGGCCGCCATGCGGGGCGTGAGGGGGGGTGACGCACCGACGGGGCCTCGCCACGCGCCGTCACCCGCGCGCACCACCGGCGCCGAGCGTCTGGGCCTGTCGGTGGGTGACGACGTCGTGCATGGCAAGTGGGGAGAGGGGGTAGTCCTGGAGATCATGGGGTCAGGCGACAAGACCGAAGCCGTGGTGCGCTTCCCCGGCCTGGGCGAGAAGCACCTCCT
>JBBRXY010000034.1:0-30121 GCA_038238185.1 Acidimicrobiales bacterium | reverse complement strand
GTGCACGGCAACGTCGGCCGTGACGGCCACGTGCTCGTCAACATCCGCAAGTTCACCGGCGTCGCCTACCGATCGCTCGATGAGCTGGTCGAGCACGACATGTTCGACGCCCGTGTCGCCGAGTTCCTCCGGGCGTGCGTCCGGGCTCGCCTCTCGATGATCTTCGCCGGAGCACCCGGGTCGGGGAAGACCACGATGCTGTCCTGCTGCGCAGCCGAGCTGGATCCCAGCCTGCGGGTGGTCATTGCCGAAGAGGTGTTCGAGGCCGATCTCCCGCTGCCAAACGTGGCATCGATGCAGACGCGGCCCGCTCGTCAGGATCGCAAGGAGATCGACTTGCGCCGTCTGGTGGCCGGGTTCTTGCGCATGGCTCCCGACATCGCCGTCGTGGGCGAGGTCCGTGACCGAGAGGCACTGCCCCTGCTGCTCACCCTGTCGTCAGGCGTGAAGGGATTTACCACCATTCATGCTGGCTCGGCCCGCCAGGCGCTCACCCGGCTGCGGTTCATCTGCCAGCTTGCCGACACTCCGAACGAGCTGTCGTTGTCCGCCCTTAGCGCCCTGGTGAGCGAGGCCATCGACATCGTGGTGCACTGCGCCCGGGTGGGGGGCAAGGTGCGGGTGAGCGAGGTGGCGGCTGTCGAGGAGCTCCAGACCGGGCCCGACGGAACCCAGTTCACCGTCACCGAGTTGTTCCGGCGACCCCGATGGGACGAGCCCCTCGCCTGGACGGGCAACGTCCCGGTTCGGGCCAGCCGGCTCCTGGAGGAGGCCGGCTACGACGTCCGCTCCCTGCTCGACGCCCGCGCCGACGACGCCGTCGCCCCCCGACCCGCAGCACAACACCGGCGGGGGACATCGAGGACCGGGTCCCGGTCGTGACCGGCCTGATCATCGCCATCGTCGGGGGCTACGGCGTCTACCTGCTCTATACGGCGATTGTCCTGGGGTGGCGCGGGTTCGGTCCGGGGCAGGGCGTGGTCATGGCCGGCTCGGCTTGGCGGCGCCGGGGCGAGCAGTGGCTGACCCAGGCCGGACTGGTCGACGTGCGGGTGCCCGAGTTCGCTGCCGTCATGGGTGTGCTTTTCGTGGCCGGGGCGGGGTTGGCCTTCGCCCTGTTCGGAAGCGTCGTTCCTGCGGCCGTTGTGGGCGGGTTCGCCGCGAGCTACCCGGTGGCGTCCTACCGGGCCCGTCGCCGACGGGCCCGGCGCCGGGCGGCCGAGGCCTGGCCCCGCATGATCGAGGAGATCGCTCTGCTCAGCGGCTCACTCGGCCGCTCCGTGCCCCAGGCCCTTTTCGACGTCGGCGCCGGCGCGCCACCGGAGATGAGACCGGCTTTCGCCGCCGCCCAACGCGAATGGCTCATTTCCACCGATTTTGCCCGCACCGTCGCCGTGCTCAAGGACCGCCTCGCCGACGCCACGGCCGACGCGACCGCCGAGACTCTGCTGGTGGCCCACGAGGTGGGTGGCACCGACCTCGACCGTCGCCTCGGCGCGCTCGTCGAGGACCGCATCACTCACCTTCAGGGACGCAAGGACGCCGAGGCCAGGCAGGCGGGAGTGCGCTTCGCGCGCCGGTTCGTGCTGTTCGTCCCCTTCGGGATGGCGCTCACCGGGCTGTCCATCGGCGACGGTCGGCGGGCCTACGAGTCCCCCGGCGGTCAGGTGGGCGTGGTGTGCGCGTTGGCGATGGTCATCGCCTGCTGGGTGTGGTCGGGGCGCATCATGCGACTGCCCGAGGAAGAGCGGGTGTTCGTCGAATGAGACTGGCGGTCGCCTCGGGGCTGGCCCTGTGGGCCGGTGCCACCCTCGTGCTCTCCCAGCTTCGGTGGTTCGCCCGACCGTCGTTGGTCGAACGCCTGCGACCGTACGGGCCCGGAGGCATGACGCCCCGGAGCCGTGGGCTGCTGCCCTCGGTCGAGTCGTTTCGGGAAGTGGTGCGTCCCCTGTGCAGGGTGTCGGGCGAACGGGTGGCCCGGGCGCTTGGCGTGAGCGAGGACTTGTCCACCCGTCTGGAGCGGATCCACTCGCCGCTCGACAGCACGGCGTTCCGGGTCCGTCAGCTCGGGTGGGCGGCCGTGGCCTTCGCGGCCGGCTCGATGATCACGATTGCCCTGCGGCCTCCGCCGTTCCTCGCCCTGCTGCTGATCTTCGGCGGCGCCGCCCTCGTGTTCCTGGTCGTCGAGGAACGCGTTGCCAAGGCGTCCGAGGCGTGGAAGCGACGACTGTTCCTCGAGTTGCCGGTGCTGTCGGAGCAGTTAGCCATGTTGCTCTCGGCCGGCTTCTCACTCGGTGCTGCCCTCAACCGGCTGGCCGAGCGCGGCCGTGGCTATGCGGCGCGAGACCTGGCCCGCGTGTGCGGACGCATCCGCCAGGGACTGTCGGAGATCGAGGCACTACGCGAATGGTCGACCCTGGCCGATGTCGAGGCGCTCGATCGCCTGATCCCCGTGCTGGCCCTCAACCGGGAAGCGAGCGACCTGGGCCGATTGATCTCCGAGGAGGCGAGGTCCATCCGGCGCGATGTCCAGCGCGAGCTGGTGGAAACGGCCGAACGACGCGACCAGCAGGTGTGGGTGCCCGTGACGGTGGCCGCTCTCGTTCCAGGCGTGATGTTCCTGGCCATCCCGTTCATGGCCGCCCTCGACTTGTTTTCCGGATCCTGACCAAACAGAAGGGAGTACCCAGCATGAACGAGACACTGCTGCGAGCACAGGTGTGGCTCAAAGCCTTCAATGCTCGGCTGATCAAGGACGAGACCGGAGAGGGCGTGATCTCTACGGCTATCGCCGTGCTGATCATGGCGGCCCTCGGAGCCCTCATGTGGATCGGCTTTCAGCAGATCTGGGGCCATGCGTCGACCCAGACCGACAACCAGATCACCAAGATCAGCGGCTGAAGGCGGTTCGGTCCCGCCCGGCCGACACCTGCGGGCTGCTGCCGGCGACGAGCGCGGCAGTGGCCCGTTGTCGGCCTGGTTCGGGTTCGTCGTCTTCTTGTCGCTGTTGTTCGTGGCCGTCCAGCTCCTGTTCAACCTGTACGCAACGTCGGTGGTGACCTCGGTCTCATACGACGCGGCCAGAAGGGTGGCGGCAGCTCAGGGCGACCCGGCCGCGGTCGCTCCGGCCGAGGCCGGGGCTCGCCGCGCCCTCGGCCGATACGCCCCGCGAGTGAGCTTCGACTGGTCGATCGACGCCGACGTCGTCGTCCTCCGAGTCCGGGCCGACAACCCCTCGGTTCTCCTGCCGGCCACCGCCGGACCCCTCGCCTTCTCCGGCATCGACCGCACCGTCCGCGTCCGAGTCGAGCGGTTCCGGTGAGGCGGGTCTTACCGCGTTCTGGTCGGGTTTCGGAGGGCCAGGACCCCCCGAAATCCGACCGGAACGAGAGGTTGCGGGGTGAGGCGGGCCAGGTCGCGGGAATCGAGGCCATTCCGTTCGGCCTGCTGGTGTTCGTCGTGGCCGTGCTGCTGGTCACCAATGCGTGGGCGGTCATCGACGCCAAGATGACGGTGGCGTCGGCGGCGCGCGAGGCCACCCGGGCCTACGTCGAGGCGCCGGACAGGGCCGACCCCGCCGCGCTGGCTCAGGACGCTGCGGCCGATGCCGTGCGGGGTGGCGGTCGTGATCCGGGACGCCTGGACCTCACTACCGAGTCGGACGGTTTCACCCGCTGCCGGCGGGTGACTTTTGTCGCGTCCTATCCAGTGCCGGCCATCACCCTGCCGTGGATCGGCGGGTTTGGTCACGGGTTCACCGCCACCGCCCGCCACTCCGAAGTCGTCGACCCGCTCCGCAGCGGCGTACCTCTCGGCGACCAGGCCTGTGAAACCGTCGCCCGCTGAGCGTGCGTCCGGTGCCGGCCGGGCCGTGCGGGCGGAACGGGGGAGCGTGCTCATGCTGTTCCCCGCCGCCGTGCTGATCGTGATCGTGCTGGCCGCCATTACCGTCGACTCGGCCATCGCTTTCCTCGGCCAGCGGGAGGTGGCCGACGCCGTCGTCGCTGCGGCCAACGATGCTGCGGGCGAGGGAGTGGGCAACCAGGCCTTCTACGAGGGCGGGAGGGTCGACCTCGACCCGGCCACGGTCCAGCAACTGGCCGTCGACCGGGTGACCGCCGTCCTCGACGCCGACCGCTTCCACAACTTGGTCGTCGACGTCGCCGTGTCGCCCTCGGCGGTTCCCGGGTGCCCACCGAGGGTGAGGGTCCACGCCTCGGCCCGGGTGTCCACCGTCTTCGCGGCCGCCATCCCCGGCGCCTCCCACGACCGGGCCGTGGAGGCCACTGCGGTCGCCTCTCCGGCCGGGTCGGCCCAGCCGGGGTGCCGGTGACCGCCGGACCCTGGGTTAGCTTTCCCGGGTGCCTCTCTGGCGACGGCTCGCCATCGTCGGGGTACTCCTGTTCGTGGTGGGTGTCGCCATCTGGGCCTTTCGTCCCTGGACAAGCGCGGTGTCGCTTCCGGCGGTTGGCAACAATTACCCCCAGGTTCTCTTCGAGTGTGGCGCGCCGTTCGCCAGCAACGGCATCACACCGTCGAAGAGCTTCGCCAGGTTGGAGATTGCCCTCCCGCACCAACCGTGCACGACCCGTACCGCCCGTCGGACACTGGCCATCGCCGACCTCGTCGTGGGCGGCCTCGGCCTCGTGGTCCTCGTCGCCGTCAAACGCCCTCAGCCAGCGATGGAATCCTGACCAGTTGGACATGAAAGGTATTGAAACAGCAATAGACAACCTGTAGCATCGCAGCATGGAAGCGAACGTGCCCGGACCGGCGTCTGGGGGTCGGGTGGTGAAGCGGGCCGCCGACGGGGCGCAGGCAGCGCGGATCGGCGCCGAGGCCGAGGTGCTCACCGCCGGCCAGATTCCCGGAGTAGTCACCCTCCTCGCCGTCGAGGGCGATCCGGAGCGGCGCTGCCTGGTCACGGCCCGGGTCGACGGCATCGACTTGGGCCGGGGCCTCGACCTCAGCGTGGAAGAGGTGGCGGGCGTGGTGGCGGCGGTGGGCACCGTTTTGGCCGACCTCCACGACCTGGGTCTGGTGCACGGCGCCGTCATGGCCTCCCATGTGCTGGTCGGCCCCGACGGTCGGCCCGTGCTCTGTGGATTCGGTTACGGGGGCCGCGCCGGGGACCCTCCCGTCGACGAGGCTCCGCTGCCGGAGGGCTGTCGCGACCCGGCCCGGCGCCCCGGAGACCCGCTGGCCTGCTCGGCCGACGTGTACGCCCTCGGGGGCCTGCTGCGCGCCCTGGTGGCGCAGACCGCCGTCGTCACGGCTCGAGCAGGGCCAACCCAGGCCCGGTGGCTCGCCAACCTGGTCACTCATCGGCCTCGGCGGTCCACCGACCGCTCATCGCGCGATGCCCTCGTCGCGGTGGCCGATCGCGCCACCACCGCAGATCCGCGGCTCCGACTCGGGGCCCGGTCGCTGGCCGCGGCCGTGGGGGAGGCGGTGCCCGGCGCCAGCCTGCCTCGCCGCCTCGACACCGAAGCGCCGGCCGAGGTTGCTGTCCCGCCCGCTTCGGCGCTCGAGTCCCTCCGGTCCCGCTCACCCGAGGCGGCTTCGGCTGGGTCGGCGAAGAGGGGGTCACGGCTCGCCTTGGCCGGAGGACTGGTGGCCGCCGTCACGGTGATCGGCGTCGGCTCGCTGATGGCGGCGGCCCCGGGTTCCAAGTCGCGCCCGGAGGTTCCCGCCGCCCTTGCTCCGGCCCCTTCGGCCGCTCCGGCCATCGCCGTGCCCACGACCACGGCGATGGCTGTGTCCACGGTGCCGATGGTCACGGCACCGCCCGATCGAGCCTGCCCGGCCGTCACCGCCTCGCTGTCGGCCGACACCGACGCCGACGGGTGTCCGGAGGCCCTGGAGTGGAACGACGGCGTGTTGGTGGCCGGCGACCGCCGTTGGGCGGTGGGCCAGGCCGGTGACCGCGTGGCCACCGCCGACTGGTCGTGTTCCGGACGGGCCACCCTGGCACTGCTGCGGCCGGCCACGGGCGACGTGTTCGTCTTCGACCAGTGGGCCCAGGCCGACCACGACCTCGTGGCCAGGGTCGCCGGCCGGGTCGAGGGCGGTTTCGCCCTTCGGGCCGCCGAGCTGGGTGCTGGCTGTCCCCGGTTGGCCGTCGAGCGCGGCAACGGCCCCCCCGTGACCCTGCCCGGACCGCCGTTCCCGTCGCCATGATCACCGCGTGGCGTCGTCGCGCGCGCGGCCGGCCGTGGGGGGTCGTCGTGGTGTCGTGGATGGCGTTGGGTGCTGCGGTGGTCGTCCTCCACCTCGCTGGTGGTGCGCTTCCTCTCCCCACGGTCGGGTCTCCATCGGAATGGTCGGCGTGGTTGGTGGGCCGTGACCCGGTGGTCGTGGCTTTCGCCGTGGTGCGGCTCTTGGCTCTGGCCGTGGCGTGGTACGGACTGATCGTCACCGTGGCCGGCGTTTGCCTCCGGTTGGTGTCGGCCCAACACCTCGCCGCTCTCGTCGACCGCCTCACCGTGGTCCCCTTGCGCCGTCTGGCGTCGGCCACGATCGCCGTGGGGCTGTCGGCCACCGCATTGGCGCCCACGACCGCCGGCGCAGCCACGACGGCCGGCGCCACACCGGTCCCGGTGTCGAGCACCGTCGGCGGCGGTCCTGGAACCACGCGTTCCGGCGGGCCACCGGCCACCGTCACCATGCACCGCCTCGACATAGCCGATGCCGGCCGACCCGGGTCCCAGGAACCGACGACTGTGCCCGGCCCGACCGCAACGACTGTGCCCGGCCCGACCGCAACGACACCCGGCCCGACCGCAACGACACCCGGCCCGACCGCCGGGCGGGTAACGACCGGCACCTGGACGGTGGCACCCGGGCAGTGCTTCTGGTCGATCGCCGAGGCCACCCTCAGCCGGGCCTGGGGTCGCGCGCCGACCCCCACCGAGATCGTGCCCTACTGGAACCGGCTCATCGAGGCCAACCGGGCCGAGCTGGCCGACCCCCACAATGCCGATCTCGTGTTCCCTGGGCAGGTGTTCGCCCTGCCCACGCCCTGATCGCTCAGGCCGAGGAGGCGCCCATCATGTCGGCGCCGGTGCCGGTATGGACGCGCAGGTGCTGGTTGTCGAGACGGCGGGTGAGCTCACCGGGCCCGACACCAAAGAGCCCGGCAATGGCCCGGATGTCGTCGCCGCGGATGGTGAGCACCCGGCCATTGAAGTCCTGGCGCTTGACCATGATCGTCTTGAGGTAGCGGAACACCATGGCGAACTGGGCGTCGTCGACCTCGTCGAACCGGATCAGGTCGAAGGTGATCTTGTCGGTCGGTCGACCGGCCCAGCCGCCGGCGGGCGGAGCCGAGCCTTCGGTGCGGTGGCCGTCGCCGTCGCTGTTGGCGGTGAGCGGTCCGACGTCGGCTGTCGGGGGAAGGAGCTGGTCGACGGGAACGGCGTACAGCCGGGCCAGGCGCTGGAGCCGTGGAACCGAGATCACCCGTTCCCCTCGCTCGTAGGCGCCCAGGACCGACGCCTTGAACTCGTGGCCGGAGGCCGTCTCCACCTCTTGGAGGGAGAGGTCCTTCTGGCGGCGAATCGACCGCAGGCGCTCGCCGACCCGCGTCGCATACGTCGCTGGCGGAGTGCCCGTCTGGTCGATCATCGGCCCCCCTTTCCAGCCCCAAGAACCATCCTCCCCGACGGGGAACGACACCCTCAGTGTACGCCCAGCCGCCCGAGGCGCGCCCGGATGTTCAGCGAGGCGATGGCGGGAGGCCGGCCACGGTTCCCGTCCGGAGGGCGCAGAGCAGGGCGGCGGCGGCGACGGCCGCCGTTTCCGAGCGCAAGACGTGGGGCCCGAGCGTCATACGCGGCAGGGCAAGGGCGGCTTCCTCGGACGCCCAGCCCCCCTCCGGGCCCACCAGCACCGGGCCGGACGCCAGCCACGGGGGATCGCCGTTGGGATCGGCGAGCACGGCGCCCGGCCGGCCAGCCACCTCGGCGAAGTCGGTCGGCGCGTCCACCACCGGCAGCCACGTCCGCCGGCACTGCATGGCTGCCTCCCGGGCCACCCGCCCGAAGCGCCCGGCCGCCTTGGCCGCCTTGTCGGCGTCCCAGCGGACCACCGAGCGGGCGGCGGTGAAGGCGACGATGCGGTCGACGCCCAACTCGGTGAGCTTCTGCACCGCCCACCCGGGGCGTTCGCCCTTGACGAGGGCGAACGCCACGGTCAGCTCCGGGGCGGGGCGGGCGTCGTTGACGACCTCGTCGACGGGGTCCAGGACGGGACCGAAGCGACAGTGGCGCCAGCCGCCCACGCCGTCGGAGACGGTGATGACGTCGCCCGGGCGCAGGCGCAGCACCCGCTCCAGATGGTGGCGGTCGGGGGGGTCGAGGGCGGGCCGGCTCAGGTCGGCGACAAAGGCATGGGCCCGAGCTGGGGGCACTCGCTTACTTGAAGGCGGAGCGGATGCGGGCCCAGGCGCCGGTGTCGGGGGGAGCGACCTCGTCGCCCCGCTCGGCGGCCAGTTGGCGGAGCAACTCCTCCTGCTCCCGGCTCAGGTCGTCGGGGGTGTCGACCACGACCTGCACGAGCAGGTCGCCTCGACCCCGGCCGTCGACATGGGGCACGCCCCGTCCCCGAAGGCGGAAGACCCTGCCGTTCTGGGTGCCCTTGGGCACGATCAGGTCCTCGGTGCCGTCGAGGGTGTCGTAGCGCAGGTGGGCTCCGAGGGCGGCCTGGGTGAGGGGAAGGTGGAGGACGTGCACCAGGTCGTATCCCTGACGGGTGAAGCGCTGATTGGGCTTGACCCGCAGGTGCACGTACAGGTCGCCGGCGCTGCCACCCCGGGGACCGGCGGAGCCCCGGCCCGGGACGCGAAGGGTGGAACCGTTGTCGACCCCGGCCGGCACGTCGACGGTGAACGTCTGTTCCCTGGTGACCCTGCCTTCGCCCCGGCACGTCGGGCAGGGGTCGGCGATGGTCTGGCCCGTTCCCCCGCAGCGCCGGCACGGGCTGGCCGTGACCATCTGGCCGAGGATCGACTGGCGTACCTGGCGGACCTCGCCCACGCCGTTGCACGCTTGGCAAGTGGCGGGCTTGGTTCCCGCCTTGGCGCCCGAACCCGTACAGCTCTCACAGGTGATGGGCAGGCGCACGCGGACCTGGCTCTCGGTTCCGAAGGTAGCCGCCTCGAAGTCGAGGTCGAGCGCCGTCTCCATGTCTGATCCGCGGGGCGGGCCGCCGCCCCGGCGCCCACCGCCTCCGAAGCCCGAACCACTGAAGAACGTCTCGAACAGGTCGCCGAGGCCGCCACCAAAGGCATCGCCGGGAAACCCGCTGGCCCCACTCGACCCGGTGCCGGCCGCGCCCGACCCCTTGACCCCTTCGGGGCCGAACATGTCGTAGCGGCGGCGACGTTCGGGGTCGCGCAGGGTCTCGTAGGCGAGGCTGACGGCCTTGAATCGCTCCTCCGCCGCTGGGTCGCTGTTGGTATCGGGGTGCCATTCGCGGGCCACCTTGCGGTAGGCCTTCTTGATCTCGTCCTCGGTGGAACTGGTGCTCACGCCCAACAGGGCGTAGTAGTCGTCGGCCATATCGGAAGATCAGCTCTCCCGCTCGGCGGGCCGCTCGGGCCCGTCATTCCGCTCGGCGGGCCGCTCGGGCCCGTCATTCCGCTCGGCGGGCCGCTCGGGCCCGTCATTCCGCTCGGTCGCTGCGCTCACTCGGCTCAGCCGTCCTTGAGGCGCTGTCCGAGGCGGGCACCCACCACGGCGACAGCGGCCATGGCCCGGTCGTAATCCATGCGGGTGGGGCCGAGGACGCCGATGGTGCCGGCTGCGCCGCCCGGCACCGCGTAGGGCGCCACCACGATCGAGCACTCGGCCAGAGGTTCCGTCCCGTGTTCGACGCCGATGGACACGAGCTTGTCCTGGCGCAGAGCGTCCTGCAGCAGCCGCACGACCACGTACTGCTGCTCGAGCATGACCAGCACGTGGCGAACCGTCTCGATGGCCTCGAAGGTGGCCGCCATCCGCGAT
Source organism: Acidimicrobiales bacterium (assembly GCA_038238185.1). Classification (GTDB taxonomy): domain Bacteria; phylum Actinomycetota; class Acidimicrobiia; order Acidimicrobiales; family AC-14; genus DATAQC01. The sequence goes on along the minus strand of JBBRXY010000034.1, from coordinate 20,117 downwards.
GCTCCACCCACGAAGACGTGCTCGGGCTCGTGGCGCTGGCTTCCGGCCAGGGCGGTGAGCGCTTGGGCCACGATGCCGTCGGTGAGCTCGTCACCGGTGGGACTGACGGGTGGGACGTCGGAAAGCGACCGGCCCCAGAGGTGGCCGGCGAGATGGACCGACGCCGCCGAGATGCGGCTCTCGGTCGTCTCGGTGTTCAGCTCGAGCGTCTCCTTCTCGACCGCACCGTCGGAGAGCACGGCGACGGCGAGGGCCACGCGGGGACCAAGCGACACGATCTGAACGGAGCGCACGATGGCCTTCTCGTGGACCGAGGCCATCACCACCGAAGCGCAGTCGGTGAGGCCGGAGAGCAGGCGCCCGGTGTCGTCGAGCATCTGCTCCAGCTCGCCGTGGGCCTGGGCGAAGAAATCCTCGACCTGGCGCTTCTGGGCCGGCGCCAGCGGCGGCGGTGGCGTGCTCAGCTGGTCGACGTAGAACCGGTAGCCCTTGTCGGTGGGGACGCGTCCGGCACTGGTGTGGGGGTGGATCAGGTAGCCCTCGCGCTCGAGCACCGCCATCTCGTTGCGCACGGTGGCCGGCGAGACGGCCAGATCATCGAGGCGCGCCACATGAGCAGAGGCCACGGGCTGGGCCGTCTGGATGTACTCCTTCACAACGGCTCGGAGGATTGCGGCCTTACGCTGGTCGAGCATCGGTACGATCTGATGATACCGACCCGGGCCGCCGAACCGTGCTGTTCTGCCCCACTCGTGGATGACGGGTCGTTCGCTCTGCCCCCGCACCCTGTCCGGATTCCATCCGCACCCCGAAAACGGGGCCACACACGACGAACCTGAGTTCGTCGTGTGTGGATCGTGTCTTGGGGGGACATCCATAGTCTCCCCCCCGGGGCGGCGTTCGACAATCACCTGATCGGACCTTTCTTCCTGGCGGAAAGGGCCATCCCCAACTAGTCCGAGTGGACTACCAGACCAGCTAGAAGAGCTTCGAGCGCAGGGCGTAGACGGCCGCCTCTACGCGCGAGCGCAGGTGGAGCTTGTCGAGGATGTTGGCCATGTGGTTCTTGACCGTGTTCTCCGACAGGTTCAGCGCGTCGGCTGCCTCCCGGTTGGTGCGGCCCTGGGCCACGAGACGCAGCACGTCGAGCTCGCGCTCGGACAATCGCGACGTGGCGTCGGCGGGACGTCCGTCGGCCAGGGCCGAGAACTCGGCCAGCAGCTTGGTGGCCATCGACGGATTGATCAGGCTCTCGCCCCGGGCCACGGCTCGTACCCCGCCGACGACGGTGTCGAAGGACGAGTCCTTGAGGAGGTACCCGTTGGCGCCGGCACGCACGGCGGCGTAGAGGTCGTCGTCCTCGTCGCTGGCGGTGAGCATGATCACCCGGGTCGACGGCGCTACGTGGCGGATCTCGGCGGCCGCCTGGATGCCCCCCATCTTCGGCATGCGCACGTCCATGAGCACGACGTCGGGGGCCAGGGCCGTCGTCTTGGCCACAGCCTCGATGCCGTCGGAGGCCTCGGCGACGGTGAAGCCGGCCTCGGTCTCGAGCACCGTCCGAAGGCCGCGCCGGAACAACTCCTCGTCGTCGGCTACCACCACACTGATGTCGTCGGCTGCCTCGGTGTCGTCGTTCACCTGGCCATTGTCCCCTGTCGGGGAGCGGCGCGGGGCAGGATTGGCGCTCATGCCCGCGAATTCCCGCTCCTGGGCCGATCGCGATGCCGCGGTGGTGTGGCACGGGTTCACCCAGATGGAGGGGTACGCCGACTCGGCGATCGTGGTCGAGCGAGCCGAAGGCCACGAGCTGATCGACGTCGACGGCCGGCGCTATCTCGACGCCATCTCGTCGCTGTGGGTGAACACCTTGGGCCACCGCGTCGCCGAGCTCGACGATGCCCTGCGCGACCAGCTCGACCGGGTGGCCCACTCGACCATGCTCGGCCATGGCAACCGGATCGTCGTCGAGTTGGCCGAGGCATTGGTCGAGGTGGTTCCCGTCGACGAGGCCCACATCCTGTTCGCCTCCGACGGGGCGTCGGCGCTCGAACAGGCCCTCAAGGCGGCCTTCCAGTTCTGGGCCAACCAGGGCGTTGCCGGGCGCTCGGCCTACCTCGCCCTCGGCGACGCCTACCACGGCGACACTGTGGGCTCGCTGTCCCTCGGTGACGGGGGTTTCGGTACCGACCTGTTCGACCCGTTGCGGTTCCCGGTCCTCCGTGCCCCCGGGCTCGACGACCCCGACTGGGCAGCCACGGCCTGCGCCATGGTGGCCGAGCACGCGAATCGGCTGGCGGCGGTCGTCGTCGAGCCGCTGGTGCAGGGAGCGGCGGGAATGCGCATGGCCCCCCCCGAGGGCTTTGCCACATTGGCCCAGGCATGCCGGGAAGCCGACGTGCTGCTCGTCTTCGACGAGGTGGCCACCGGCTTCGGGCGCACGGGTACTCTCTTCGCCGCCGAGCAGTGCCGCGTTCGGCCCGACCTGCTCTGCCTGGGGAAGGGCCTCACCGGCGGCTATCTGCCCATGGCCGCCACCGTGGCTTCGGGCCGGGTCTTCGACGCCTTCCTCGGTGCCGACCTCGGGCCCCGCACCTTCTTCCACGGCCACTCCTACGGCGGCAACGCCCTGGCCGCAGCGGTCGCCCTCCGGCAACTGCAGCTCCTGGCCGACGGGCGGGTGCTGGCCAACGTGGTCGACCGCTCGGCCCAGTTGGCCGGCCTGCTCGACGAACGGGTGGCACCGATGGCCGACGTGGCCGACGTGCGTCTCCGCGGCCTCATGGGCGGGGTGGAGCTGGCGGGCGGGGACGGGGGCCGCCGGGGGCGCCGGGTGTGTGCCGCCGCCGTCTCGCGCGGCGTGCTCCTGCGCCCGTTGGGCCCGGTGGTGGTACTGATGCCTCCGCTCACGATCACGGCCGCTGAGGTGGAACGCATCGTCGCCGTGTTGGTCGCCTCGATCGACGAGATGGCGGGCCGTGACGCGCCCTGACCGCCTGGTCGTGGCCATGGGCACGGCCACCGACGTGGGCAAGACATGGGTGGGTGCCCGGGTGCTCGGTGCCCTGCGAACCGACGGCGTCGCGGTGGCGGCCCGCAAGCCCGTGCAGTCCTTCGAGCCCGGCGCCGCCCTTACAGACGCCGACGTCCTGGCCATGGCGACCGGGGAAGCCCCAGCCCAGGTGTGCCGGCCCGACCGTTGCTACGAGGTGGCCATGGCGCCGCCTATGGCCGCATCCGTACTGGGGAGATCCCCCTTCGGCATCGCCGATCTCACGGCCGACCTGGCCTGGCCCGAGGGCATCGCCGTCGGGTGGGTGGAGACCGTCGGGGGCCCCCGATCGCCCGTTGCCGCCGACGCCGACAGCGCCGCCCTGGCCGCCGCCCTGGAGCCCGACCTGGTCGTGCTCGTCGCCCACGCCGGGCTGGGGGCGATCAACGCGGTGCTCCTGTGCATGCCCGTCCTGCCCCCGCCGGTCCTAGTGGTTCTCAACCGCTTCGATGATGGCGACCTCCACTGTCGCAACCGAGCGTGGCTCACCGGGCTAGGGCTCGACGTCGTCGTGGACCCCGACGAGGTGGCCGTCCGGCTGAAATAAGCGTTCTGCGCAGGTCTCGGGTTGCTCTGGTCCCCTCAAACCTGCCCGGAACGGGTGCGCACGGCGTCGTAGCGGCTCAGGGCCTCCCGGCGTTCGGCGGCGTGGTCGACGATGCGATCGGGATAGCCGGCCGGCGGGCCGCCCGCCAGCTTCCACGGCTCGTGGACTCCCTTGGAGTCGACCCCCGCCAGCTCCGGGACCCAGCGGCGGATGAACGTGCCGTCGGGATCGTGTTCCTTCGACTGGGTGACGGGGTTGAACACTCGGAAGTACGGCGCCGGGTCGGTGCCCGTGCCGGCCACCCACTGCCAGCCGTGGTTGTTCGACGCCAGGTCGCCGTCGACCAGATGCTGGAGGAACCACTGGGCTCCGCGGGTCCAGTCGACGTGGAGGTCCTTCACCAAGAAGCTGGCCACAACCATGCGCACGCGGTTGTGCATCCACGCCGTGCGCAGGAGCTGGCGCATGCCCGCGTCGACCAACGGGTAGCCCGTGCGCCCCGCCGTCCACGCCGCGAAGCGGTCGTCGGCGAGGCGGCCGGTGTCGACCGACATGGCGGTCATCTCCGGCCGAAGTGACTGTCGAGCCGACTCAGGGCGGTGCCACAGCACGTCGGCATAGAAGTCCCGCCACGCCACCTCGGTGCGGAACGTTTCGTCGCCCCGCGTGCGACCGAGGCCGGCCAGCACCTGGCGGGGATGGATGCAGCCCCATTTCAGGTAGGGCGACAGGCGGGAGGTGGCGTCGGCGCCGGGGAGGTTGCGCCCGGTGTCATAGGCGGCCAGGTCGTTCTGGCGAAACGCCTTGAGCTTCCGGTGGGCGGCGGCCTCCCCTGCGGGCGGGAGGTCGGCGTCGACGGCCGGGTCGGCGGGCACCGCCTCGGTGGGCACCCCTTCGGCCCAGTGCCACCCCGACTCCGGCGGGCACGGGACCGGAAGCGGCGTGGCGAAACCATGGTCCTTCCAGGCCCGGTAGTAGGGGGTGAAGACCTTGAACCCCCCTCCGGCGCCGGTCGTGAGCGCTCCGGGTTCCACCGCGTAGGGCGACCCCACCCGCTCGAGACGCCGGCCCTTGCCGACCAGGGCGGCCTCGACGGCGTCGTCGCGCCGGCGGCCGTAGGGGCCGAAGTCGGCCGACACGAAGACGGCGCCGGCGTCGACCTCGGCGGAGAGTCGGGCGACAACGTCCACCGGGTCGCCGGCGCGCACCACCAGGTGGCCACCGAGAGACTCGTCCAGGTCGCGAAGGCAGCGGTACAGGAACGCCAGCCGGGGAGCCCCCGCCGGGTCGACCAGACGGGGGTCGATGACGAACAGAGGAAGGACCTGTTGGCCACCCCGTAGGGCGGCAGCGAGAGCCGGGTGGTCGCCGAGACGAAGATCGCGCCGGAACCACACGATGGACATGGTCATCGTCGTGGTCTACCCCCGGAATGGATGCTCAAGCGGTCGGGGCCGGGTGCCGCCGGAAGAGATTCAGTCGAGCTTGAGGGCGGAGATGAACGCCTCCTGGGGCACTTCGACCCGGCCGATGCTCTTCATCCGGCGCTTGCCCTCCTTCTGCTTCTCGAGGAGCTTGTTCTTGCGGGTGATGTCGCCGCCGTAGCACTTGGCGATCACATCCTTGCGCCGGGCCTTCACCGTCTGGCGGGCGATGATCCGACTCCCGATGGTGGCCTGTATGGGCACGTCGAAGAGCTGCCGGGGGATGAGCTCCTTCAGCTTCTCGGTCATCTTGCGCCCGTAGTCGTAGGACTTCGACTTGTGGATGATGGTGCTGAAGGCATCGGCGGCGACGCCGTTGAGGAGGATGTCGATCTTCACCAGGTCGCTGCGCTCGTAGCCGGACGGCTCGTAGTCGAGGCTGGCGTAGCCCTTGGTGCGGCTCTTGAGGGCGTCGAAGAAGTCGATCACCACTTCGGCCAGCGGTATCCGGTAGATGAGTTCCACCCGCTCGGGCGACAGGTACTCCATCTTCACCATGTCGGCCCGCTTGCCCTGGCACAGCTCCATCACCGGGCCCGTGTACTGGGTGGGCAGCAGCAGGGTGGCGTTGAGAAAGGGCTCCTCGATGAAGTCGACGTGGTTCGCCGAGGGCATGTCGGCGGGGTTGTCGACCTCGACGGTCTTTCCGTCGTTCAGCGTCACTACGTAGGCCACCGACGGGGCGGTGGCGATGAGGACGAGGTTGAACTCGCGCTCCAGGCGCTCGCGCACGATCTCCATGTGAAGCAGGCCGAGGAACCCGCAGCGGAAGCCGAAGCCCAGCACACCCGACGTCTCGGGCTCGTAGGTGACCGACGAGTCGTTGAGGCGCAGCTTCTCCAGGGCGTCGCGCAAAGCGGCGAAATCGTCGCCCTCTACCGGATAGAGGCCGCAGAACACCATGGGCTGAGGGTCGCGGTAGCCCACCAGGGCGGCGGGAGCGGGGCGGGCGGCGTCGGTGACGGTCTCTCCCGACCGGGCCTCGCCCACGTCCTTGACACCGGCGACCAGGTAGCCGACCTCGCCCGGGCCCAGCTCGGCGACAGGCACCGGGGTGGGTGTGCGGGCACCCACCTCCTCGACGTCGTGGGTCACCCCGGCCTGCATGAACCGCAGCCGGCTGTTGGTTCTCATGACGCCGTGCATCACCCGGACCGCGCTCACCACCCCCCGGTACTGGTCGTAGTACGAGTCGAAGATGAGCCCTTGCAGGGGAGCGTCGGGGTCGCCTTCGGGAGGGGGGATGCGCTCGACGACGGCGTCGAGCAATTCGGGGACGCCGAGGCCGGTCTTGGCGCTGATGCGCAGGATGGTGTCGGCGCCGATGCCCAGGACCTTCTCGATCTCCTCCGACACCCGGTCGGGCTCGGCCACCGCGAGGTCGATCTTGTTGACGGCGGCGACGATCTCCAGGTCGGCCTCGATGGCCGCGTAGCAATTGGCCAGGGTCTGGGCCTCGATGCCCTGGGTGGCATCGACGAGGAGGATGGCCCCTTCACAGGCGGCCAGTGAGCGGGAGACCTCGTAGCCGAAGTCCACGTGGCCGGGCGTGTCGATGAGGTGGAGGACGTGGCCCTTCCACTGGAGGCGCACGTTCTGGGCCTTGATGGTGATGCCTCGCTCCCGCTCGATGTCCATCGAGTCGAGGTACTGGGCCCGCATGTCGCGAGGGTCGACGGCGCCGGTGAGCTCCAGGACCCGGTCCGACAGCGTCGTCTTGCCATGGTCGATATGGCTGATGACGGCGAGATTGCGCATGCGATCGAGAGCGATCACGAAATGGAAGCTCCGACGCCGGGGGTCATCCCCAACCATGGTACGGGTCGGTGCGGCCGTCGATAACCCGCCGTCACACGGTGGGGTCGTCACCCCGCAGGGGGAAGCGGGCCAGATCGCCTCGCAGTGCGGCGGCGGCCACGACCACATCGCCGGTGGACACCTCCATCTCGACACACAGCTCGCCGCCGCCGCCCACCGATGCGAGCCACGGAGGCCGCTGTTCGAGCTCGAAGCAGGCGATCAGGGTGATGGTCGAGCCGGTGGCCGGCCGCGCCGACATGGTCACGTTGGGAGCCGAGACGCTCGACGGCCGCCGGTCGCCGGTGACGACGAATGCCGTCAACCAGGAGGCCAGGTGGGCGGCCTCCCACGTGGTGAGGCAGGGATCGACCACCTCCCAGGTGCCTTGGGGCGAGACCACCCGTACGCTCACCAGCAGGGCGTTGGATTCCCAGGGGTCGACGGTCTCGTCGGGAAACTGGTAGCCGACGAGCGAAAGTGCCAGCTGGCTGCCCTCCCGGCCCTGGAGCTCCATCCGGCTATCTTGGCGGTCCGAGCGCCGTTCGCGTCGAGCCACCCGTGACGGGGGCCCCGCCGATCTCGGGGTAAGGTCTGCAGACCCATGGCCAACATCCGCAGCCAGATCAAGCGCAACCGCCAGAACGAGCGCCGCCGTATCCGCAACAAGGCGGTGCGCTCCGAGTTGAAAACTCGCGTCAAGACCGCTGTCAGTCACGCCGAGTCCGGCGCCGACGATACGGCCGAGGTCGTTCGCCAGGCCGTGAAGCGCATCGACAAGGCGGCGGCCAAGGGTGTCATCCACAAGAACCAGGCGTCGAACCGCAAGGCCCGCCTGATGAAGCGCCTGGCATCGACCAAGTCGTCGGCCTGATCCCCCCGGCCTGACTAACGGCGCCCCGCCGGGCGGGGCGTGAGGCGGCCGAGCCGGGCCACCAGCACCTCGAGGATGGCCTCGGCGGGCAGGTCGACGGCTCCCTTCAGGGCGAGGTCGGCGTCGGCCAGCAGGGCGATGGCCCGGGCCACGCCCTGGTGACCGAGGCGTCGACCCTGGGTCAGGGCCTTCTTGGCCGGGAACGTCGATCCCGTCATGCCCAGGGCGGTGGCCGCGGACTTCTCGTCGGTCACGCCCGCCCCGTCGAGGCGTAGCATTCGCGCGTAGTGGGTGTGCAGCGTGGCCGTGACGACGAGAGGGTGTCGCCCGCCGGCCCGGACGAGGCGGTGGAGGTGGCCGAGGGCAGCGGCAACATCGCCGGAGTCGATGGCGTCGGTGAGCTCCCACGGCGCTACCGGCCCGGCCTGGCCGAGGAAAGGGGTCACCTCGTCGGCCCCGATCCGCGTCCCCGATCCGTAGGCGGCGGCCAGCAGGGTGAGCAGCGAGCCGAGGCGGCCCACCTCGTCGCCTAGATGGGCCGTCACCAGGGCGGTGGCCTGGGCGTCGAGACGCACCGGGCCCTCCTTGAGGCGCGCGCCGATCCACGTGGAGCGGCCGCGCCCGCCGGGAACGGCGGTCTCGACCACATGACCGACCTTGCGCACCGCGTCGACCAGAGGGCGCGACAGCTGACCGCCACCCGAGACGAGCACGACGGTGCTGGTGAGGAGGGGGTCGGCCAGGTAGGCGAGGAGGGGGCCGACCTCGGCGGTGGTGAAGCGGCCCATGCCGCGGGCCACGACCACCCGACGATCACCGAAGAACGGCGGCGTCTGGGCGGCCTCGACCACCGCCGCCACCGGGTATTCGTCACCGCTCAGCTCCTCGACCACGAAGGCAGGATCACTGGCGCCCACCAACTCGGCCACCAGGGCCCGGACCTCGTCGGCACTCACGGTGGGATCGTCACCCCGCACCAGGTAGGCGGGAAACACGGCCTCGGCAGTGCTCACGGGCGGACCGCCACGGTTCTGGGCAGGTCGAAGGCGGCTATGGGAGCCTCGATCCTGCCCAGAACGGCGCGTGGGACCCGACGAGGCTCAGGCAAGGAGCCATCCGGAGCGAGGTGGGAGGGGCCGGCCACGGGACAGGACCCGACGACGCTCAACGTGACTCCATGACGGCGGCCAGGGTGTCGCAGACCCGACGGGTGCCGCGCACGTCGTGGGCCCGCACGATCCGCGCGCCACCGATGACGCCGATGGCCGTGGCCGCCATCGACGCATTGCCGCGTTCGTCGATGGCGAGGTCGAGCAGCCGCCCGAGGAACGTCTTGTTCGAAGCCGAGAGCAGCAGGGGGTAGCCGAGCTCGGCCAGTTGAGGCGACTGTTGCAGGAGGGTCAGCGACTGGCTGGCCGACTTCCCCAGGTCGAGCCCGGCGTCGACGATGATGTGTTCGGGGGTGATGCCGGCGATCTCGGCCCGGCGGCAGCAGTCGGCCAGGAAGTACTGGACGTCGGTCACCAGGTCGTCGTAGCGGGGGTCGGGATCGGGGATCCGCGGCCCCAGGCGGATGTGGGTGGCCACGACGGTCGCGCCGGCGGCCGCGCTCACCGGGAGGTAGCGGGGGTCGGCGAAGCCACTGATGTCGTTGCCGATGATGGCCCCCGCCTCGTAGGCGGCTTCGGCCACGTCGGCTCGCCAGGTGTCCACGGAGACGGGCAGGTCGAAGCGGGCGCACAGGGCTTCGATGGCGGGGACGACCCGGTCGAGCTCCTCGGCCAGGTCGACGGGAAGTCCGGGGCCGGCCTTGACGCCACCGACATCGAGGATGTCGGCCCCCTCGGCCACCAGCTGGTCGGCTCGTCGGCAGAAGGCGTCCATGGCGAAATGGGTTCCCGCGTCGTAGAACGAGTCGGGGGTCCGGTTGAGGATGCCCATGACCAGGCTGCGGGTGGTGAGGTCGTAGAGGCGCGTGCCCAGAGCCAACCGCACGCGGCCGACCCTACCCGGGAGGAGCACGAGGGGCGGCCGGGCCTACCCGCACGACCAGGCTGGGGTTCACGGCATCGACGGTGACGGTGAGGGTTCCCACGCCCAGGGCCTCGCCTGCGGTGACCACGGTGGCGCCGGGGAGGGTGGAACCGGCCGGGGCCAGGATTAGCCGGGGCGGGAACCGGCGCAGCAATGGTCCGACGACGGCGTTGGAGCCCGGACCGGGGCGGCAGACGACGACCACGTCGAGACGGGTGACGTCGGCATCGTGCATGCCCGTCAGCAGGTCGGCGGCTTTCCGGGCGCCGTCGACTACGACCACCGTGGCTCCGTCCCGACGCCAGAGGCGGGCGCCGGCCGCCAGGTCGCGACCGTCGACCGGTCCGGGGGCCAGGGCCGGAACCGCGGCGGCCCCGGCGACGACCGCACCTGCGGCGACCATCCACCGCCGACGATGGGTGGCCAGGAGGCCGGCGGCGGCCAGGGCCACGGCGAGGAGCACCAGATGGGTCGTGGTCAGCCGTCCGAACGGGGCGGCGGCGGCGTGGCGTGCCACTGTGGCCACCCAGGCCAGGAGCAGCCGGGTGGGCAGGTGCACCACGGCGGCGAACGTGGCGCCACCGGGTAGCCCGGCGGCGATGCCCGCCGGGAGACCGGCGGCGATCCCCCACGCGGTGAGGGGACCGGCGGCGGGGATGGCCAGCAGGTTGGCCGGCAGGGTGACGAGGGGGATGGCGCCGAACGCCGGCGCCAGAAGCGGTGCCACGCCGGCCTCGGCGGCCAGGGTCACCCCGAGGGCCGACGCCAGGGGCCGGGGCCCGGGCAGGGCGCGGGTGAGGGGCCGGCCGAGAAGGGCGATGCCCGTGCACGCTCCTACCGACAGTCCGAAACCGAGCGACGTCACCAGCAGGGGGTCGACGAGCAGGAGCCCGGCGACGGCGAGGGCCAGGATGCGCAGCCCCGACGCCGGCCGGCCGACGGTGGAAGCGACGAGGGTGAGGGCGGCCATGGCCTCGGCCCGCAGGACCGACGGCTCCCAACGGGTGAGGACGCCGAACAGTCCGAGCACGGCCAGTCCCACGACCAGGCGGCTCCGCAGGCCCAGGCGCCGCAGCAACGGGGCGAACAGGCCCAGGACGAACGCCACGTTCTCGCCCGATACGACCAGGAGGTGGGTGAGCCCGGAGGCCCGGAAGTCGTCGGTCACCTCGGGGGTCTGGTCCCGCGCGTCGCCGAGGACGAAGCCGGCGAACAGCGCCCGCCGGTCGGCCGGGAACGACGACGTGCTGGCCAACAGCGTGCGGCGGATGCCGTTCGCCAACCGACTGGGCAGGTTCCCGGCGTTCCACTCACCCACCCGGTCAACCGACATCTGAGCGCCGACATGGCGGTAGGCCACCGGGTTGCGTACAGCCGGGCTGAGGGGCTCGATGCGACCTTCCAGCCGTACCCGATCGCCGGCCAGGCGGTCGGTCAGCGCGCTGGCGGCGGAGCCCCGAGCCCAGGCCTCGACCCGCTTGCCGTCCACCCGGGCCACCACCCGGAGGGCGCCCGAGACGCGGGCCGGGTCGGTGACGAGGGTGGCCGTTCCCGACCAGGTGTGGGCGGCCGGTGGTCGCAGACCGTCCCAGGACCGGGCGGCCAGGCCCGAGGTGGCCAGACCGACACCGACGAAGAGGAGCAGCGGACGGCGTAGGGCCAGCCCCGCCGAGGCGACGAGCCCAGCACCGACCAGGGGTAGTACCCCGGCCGTGGACGGAGCCGCCAGCCAGGCGCCCAGCGCCGCCGACAGGGCGAGCACGACCGCGGCCAGGTCGCTCACGGCGCCGTGACCGTCACGAGGGGACGGATGGCGTCGAGCTTGGCCGGGCCGATCCCGGGCACGGCGAGAAGATCGGTGACCGAGCGGAAGCGTCCGTGGGCGTTGCGGTAGGCGACGATGGCCTTCGCGGTGCTCGGCCCGACCCCGGGCAGGACGTCGAGCTGGGTCGCGTCCGCGCTGTTGAGGTCGATGGGTCCGGCGGCGGCGGGTCCTCCCGAAGGGCCGCCGGGCGTGCCGCCGGTGGACGGGTCGGCCGGCGCCGGGGCCGCCTCCCCCCTGCGGGGGACGTAGATCCGCTCGGCGTCGGTGACTTTGGCCGCCAGATTGAGCTGGTCGAGATTGGCCTCGGCGATGGTGCCACCGGCGGCGGCCACCACATCGGCCACCCGGGCCCGTCCGGGGACCACGTAGATCCCCGGGCGCGCCACCGCCCCGGCGGCGTACACGGTGACCGTGTCCGGGGCTCCGGTGCCAGCGCCCGCCGGGGCCTGATCGGCGCCCACCGGGGCCTGGGCGCCGCCTGTCGTCCCGGCACCGGCCCGGGGCAAGACGAGCGCCGGTGGCGCGCTCGACCGGTGCACGACCACCACGACGGCGACGATCACGGCCACGACGCCGAGCGCAATCGCGCCGGTTACCGCCACCCTGGGCGGAACCGAGGGCAGTGACGCCCGTAGCGGGCCGAGTCGGTCGGACCACCAGGTGGACAGTTCGGAAGAAGGTTCGGGGACGACGGGATCGGTCACGGACGGCTCCCAGGCGCGGCGGCGTCAGGGGGAAGCGGGGCGGCCGTCCCTCGGGGCGGATCCCGGGCCTGGGCAGCCAGGCGAGAAGGCGAGGGGAAGACAAGACCGTCGGTGGGCGACGGAGGACGCTGTCCCTAGGTTAGAGGCGCAGGCGCCCCGCCGCTACTGGTCGGCGTTGTCGGCGTCGACCGCGGCCTGCTCGGCCTCCACCTCGAGGGGAATCAGCCGGTAGGCGGCCTTGTGTCCGTAGCCGTGACTCCGGCCCCGCATGTAGGCGCCGAGGTACTGAGCGAGGAACCGGCCCACGCCCAGCTCGCGCCACTGGCGCAGGTGCTCCTGCTCGTGGCGCATCAGGTGGGAGTCGCCGGCACACCGACGCCGCAAGATGATCACCCGCCCGACGGTGATGGCATCGGATCCGGGCGGCACGGGGCCGCCCACCCACACCCAGTGATCGGCCCGACGCTCGAGAGCCATGGCGATCGGCTGGGCCCGGCTCAGAACAACCGGGAGGTGAGGGCTCGCCGGTATCCGGAGGTGCGAGGGTCGTCGGGGCCCAGCACCTCGAGAAGATCGATGAACTCCCGGCGGGCGGTCTCGTCGTCCTTGACCCGGTCCAGCAGGCCGTTGAGGCGGGCGTCGACATCGGCGTCGGCGTCGCCAGGCCCCAACCGGGCCCGGGCCGCGACCCGTCGGACCTCGCCGGTATCGGGCACTCTGGCCAGGATTCCAAGGGCCCGTTCCGTCTCGCCGCGGTCGACCAGCATGTCGGCCATAGCTACGACTGCTCCGGGGTGATCGGGCTCCAGCTCGAGGGCCTGCGCCAGTGAGGCTTCGTCGCCGGCGGCCACGAGGGCGTCGACCTCGGTCGGGGCGGGCAGCAGGCGGCTCACGAACTCGGAGATCTTGGCCTCGGGCAAGGCGCCGATGAACGAGTCGACCACCTGGCGCTCCCGGATGGCGAACACCGCGGGAATGGACTGCACGCCGAAGCTGGCACCGACCTTGGGGTTGTTGTCGACATCGACCTTGGCCAGGTCGACGGCACCTTCGGTGGCCGCCACCACCCGTTCGAGGAGGGGCCCGAGGGTCTTGCAGGGCCCGCACCACGCGGCCCACAGGTCGACCACGACGGGCACCTGCGCCGAGCGGTCCAGCACATCGCGTTCGAAGGTGGCGTCGGTGACGTCGGTCATGGCTGTCCGTCCAACATCGGCTCGGTCATCGGGATTCCTCCTGCGGATCAGACGGTACCGTGGAACTGATGGACGATCGCCCCTCGCTCTACGTCGTGCACTCCCGCCCCGACCTCGACCAGCCGGTGCTGGTGATGTCGCCGGACGGGTGGATCGACGCCGGCCTCGGCGGTGCGACGGCCCTGGGTACCCTCGTCGCCGGTATCGAGACCGAGGTGGTCGCCACGTTCGACGCCGACGAGCTCCTCGATCACCGGGCCCGGCGGCCCACCGCCCGCATCGTCGACGGTGTCTACGACGACCTGATCTGGCCGGAGATCGAGCTTCGAGCCGGTCACGACGACGAGGGCCGGGCCGTGCTCATCCTCGTCGGCCCCGAACCCGACCACCAGTGGCGGGCCTACGCCGAAGCGGTTGGTGAGCTGGCCGCCTCCTTTGGTGTCCGCATGCTCGTCGGGATGGGTGCCTTTCCCGCGCCCGTGCCCCACACCCGCCCGGCCCGCTTGGCGGCCACGGCCACCACTGCGGAGTTGGCCGAGAGCGTGGGCGTGGTCAGCGGGACGCTGGAGGTGCCGGCCGGCGTCCTCGTGGCGGTCGAACGTCGCTTCGCCGAGATCGGGATCCCCGCCGTCGGCCTCTGGGCCCGGGTGCCCCATTACGCGGCGACCATGCCCTATCCGGAGGCCAGCCTGCTCATCCTCGAGGGCCTGGCCAAGGTGGGCGGGATCGTCGTCGACACCGCCGAGCTGGCCGGCGCCGCCGAGGCCACGCGTCAGCGCCTCGACGACCTCACCGCCAACAGCGCCGAGCACACCGCCCTGGTGCGCCAACTCGAGGCCCGGGCCGACGCCGAGGCCGAGGAGGGCCTTGCTTCCAGCGGGTGGGAGAACCTGCCCACCGCCGACGAGCTGGGTGCCGAGGTGGAACGCTTCCTCGAGGGCGAGGGCACCTAGTGTCGCATGGGCTCTGATCTCGCGTCGTCGCCCGAACCGCCTTTCACCCTCGCCACGCTTGGCTGGGACGATCACTGGAGTGCCCTCTTCGACCCGCATCGTGGCGCCGGGAACGAGCCCGGGCGGGTCATCCGCCACGACGGGGGCGCCGTTCTCACCGCACTCGACACCGAGACGCGCCAGCTCCAACTTCGTCGCTCGCTGCCGCCGCTGGCCGTCGGTGACTGGGTGGTCACCAGCGGCGAGGTCGTGATCGACCTCCTTCCGCGCAGCTCGCTGCTTCAACGCCTCGATCCGTCGACGGGGATCAGCCAACCCATCGCCGCCAACGTCGACGTGGTCATGATCGTGTGTGCCCTGGACCGGCCGCTCAAGCCGGGGCGGATCCAGCGCCTGGTCACCCAGGCCACCGATGCCGGGGCTCGTCCGCTGCTGGTCCTCACCAAGGCCGACACATCCGACGACGCCGCGGCCGACACGGCCGCCGCCCAGGCCTTCGATCCGGGTCTCGAAGTGGTCACGGTTGCTGCGCTGGTGGGCGACGGTATCGACCAGCTCTCCCGCCACACCGTCAACCGCACGCTGGTGGTTGTCGGCGAGTCGGGAGCGGGAAAGTCGACCCTGGTCAACGCCCTCTGTGGAAGCGAAGTGGCCGACACGGGCGCCGTGCGTACCGGCGACTCCAGCGGGCGACACACGACCACCGCCCGCCAGATGCACCTCCTCCCCGGCGGGGGGCGCCTCATCGACACCCCTGGCGTGCGTGCCGTCGGCCTGTGGGCCGAGACCGATGCCGTGGATCAGACCTTCGCCGACATCACCGCCCTCGCCGCCGACTGCCGGTTCCGCGACTGCGAGCACGACAAGGAGCCGGGATGCGCCGTGCGGGCTGCGGTCGGCCGCCAGGACCTGGCCGTTCAGCGCCTCGACTCGTGGCACCGCCTGCGCGGGGAGGCCAAGGCCAGCCGTTCTTCCCGCCGCAAGTCGGCCCGCCACTGACCGCCGTGACCACCTACATCGCCCTCCTCCGGGGCATCAACGTGGGCGGGAAGCACAAGGTCGCCATGGCCGACCTCAAGGCCCTGTTCGCCGACGCCGGCGGCCAGGTTGTCACCACCTACATCCAGAGCGGCAACGTGGTCTTCACCCACCCGGCAAAATTGCCCGACAAGCTCGGCGCCGATCTTGAGCGGCGCATCGAGGCTCAGACCGGGTTGGCCGTGGCCGTCGTCCTCCGCACCGCGAGCGAGTTGGCCGCCGTGGTGCGCGACAACCCCTTCCCGGGCATGGAGACCCACCTGCACGTGACCTTCCTGAGCAGTGACCCACCCGCGGGCGCCCTCGATTCGACCGATGCCGTGGCGTTCGCTCCCGAGCAGTTCGCGATGGTTGGCCGCCAGCTCTACCTGTACCTGCCCGACGGTATGGCCAGGACGAAGCTTCCCAAGGCCCTCGACGTGTTCTCCACGCCGGTCACCACCCGCAACTGGCGCACCGTTCTCAAGCTGGCCGAGCTGGCGCCCGAGTAGGTCAGGGGCCGGCAGCCCGCTCAGGGGGCCGCTCGGGCCCGGCAGCCCGCTCAGGGGGCCGCTCGGGCCCAGGCAATCCCAGGCGGGGGAGGACGAAGGCCAGCTCGGCGGCCATGTGTTCCACGCGCTGGTCGATAACCATGGAGCCGTGGCCGGCGTCGAAGCGGCGCAGCTCGATCTCCCCGCCGCGGGCTCGCAGGGCGTCGACGTAGTTGAGGACCTGCTGGATCGGGCAGCGGCTGTCGTTGTCGCCGGCAATGATTAGGACCGGCGTGCGCACCCGGTCGACATAGGTGAGCGGGGAGCGCTCCCGGTAGAGCTCACCCACCTCGTCGGGACTGCCGCCGAACAGCGACCGGTCGAACGACTGGAGCCCGGGGGCCTCGTCGGCGAAGGCCGTCACATAGTCGGCCACGGGCACGACGGCCACCGCGGCCGCCCAACGATCGGGATGGAGGCCGATTCCCAGCAGGGCGATGTACCCGCCCCACGACCCGCCGCCGAGAACGGCCCGGTCCATGTCGGCCACGCCGTCGGCCACCAGCGAGTCGAGGGCGGCCACCATGTCGGCCACCTCGGGGAACCCCGGGTCGCCGATGAGGGCGTCGCGAAACGACGTGCCGTACCCCGTTGAGCCGCGGTAGTTCACCATCGCCACCGCCACCCCGTGGTCGATCCAGGCCTGGACCTCGGGCATGAACGAGTCGGAGTAGGCCCAGGTGGGGCCGCCGTGCACCAACATCAGTGTGGGGTGGGGTCCGGCACCGGGAGGCGTGACCACGAAGCCGTGGACGCCCACCGCGCCGGCGGGATCGGTGAACCACCGGGGCTGGTAGGGCTCCCCCCCCGGCGACTTCTCGCCCGTCGCCGAGCAGATCTCCACCCCGTCGGACGTCTGGACGGTGGCGGGCACGGCGCCGCTGGCCACCCGCAGCCACACCTCCTCGTCGGGTCGGACGCGGGCACCCGACACCGTTCCTGCGACGTGGACGACGCACTCTGTCGCTCCGCTCGTCAGGTCGAGACGCCACAGCCGGTGACGGCCCTCGTGGTCGTGGACGAGGAGTAGGGCGGTGGCGTCCGGCCACCAGCCGGCCACGCTCACGTCGCCGGGCAGCTCGACGGCGAAGTCATGGCGCTCGCCGGTGGCCAGGTCCCACACCGCCGGACGATCGCGGCCCTCGCGCTCGTGGACGAGGGCCAGGCGCTGGTCGCCGGCAATGGGGGCCCAACCGGCGGCCGAGAGCCCGAGTCCCTCGCCGTCCCACTGGTTGCCGAAGATCTGGCCAGTTCGGGGGTCGACGACCCGGAGGGCAAGGTGAAGGTTGTCGCCGTGCTCGGCGTGCTCGAGGCACAACAGTGACCCGTCGTACGACAGCCCGGCCACCTCCACCGTCTCGTGATGCTGATGGATCACCCGGGAACCGGCGCCGCCCTCGCAGACGTGGACGGTGTAGCCGTCGGCGGACGCCGTGCCGACAACCACGAGGTCGCGACCCAGGGCGAGACCAGCGCTCCACGCGTCGGCGACACCCGGCGCGAGCGGTTTGCGCCCGGCTGCATTCCCGAGCGCAGCGCCAGCGCCGCTGAAGGGCTCGATCAACCAGTGCCCGATCTCGTCACCGGTGGTGTCGTTGAACCACACGATCCCGTCGCCGTCGGGGGTACAGGTTCCGCCGACCACACCGATGGGATCGTCGGTGACCTGGCGCCGGGCACCGGTCGCCCGATCCCAGGCGTAGACCTGCCAGGCACCGCTCTCGTTGGAGGACAGTGCCATCCGGTCGGGGGCGTCGCGGGCCCACGAGGGGAAGTTGACGGTGGGTGCCCGGAATCGCCTCTCCCAGTTGGGCTGGGTCATGCGTTCGCCACGCAGGCTGGGTCATGCGTTCGGCCGCGCAGGCTGGTCACTTGGGTCGGGCCACGACCAGGTTGACCAGCTTCGGCGGACGAGTCACCACCCGCGCCGGCGTGTTCCCCTCGAGCGCGGCCTGGACCCGGGGCGAGGCCAGGGCCAGTCGTTGCATGTCGGCCTCGTCGACGTCGACGGGCACTTCGATGCGGTCGCGGACCTTGCCGTTGACCTGGACGATCATCGTCTCGGTGGCGACGACGGCCAGGGTCGGGTCGGCCTCCGGCCACGGCTCGGCATGGATGCGGGCATCATCGCCCCGGCGGCGCTCCCACAGCTCGGCGGTGATGTGCGGCGTCATGGGGGCCATGAGCAACAGCAGCGGGTCGACAGCCGCATCGACGTCGGACTCCGCCGCCCCGGCCTGGACATGACGGTAGACCAGATTGGTGAACTCCATGCACGCGGCCACTGCGGTGTTGTAGGACCAGCGGTCGTAGTCGTCGCTGACGCGGGCGATCAGCCGGTGGGTGGCATGGAGGAGGTCGTCGGCCGGGCCGGGAGCGACCGCGTCGGCAACGAGCGCCACCTGGCCGGTGGCCAGGCGCCAGACGCGCGACAGGTAGCGGGCGCATCCGTTGACGATCTCGTCGGTCTGCTCGGTCCAGTCGAAGTCGTCGGCCGGCGGTCCGACGAACAGGTGGAACAGGCGCAGGGCGTCGGCTCCGACGGTGTCGAAGTAGCCCGAGGGGTCGACCAGGTTGCCCTTCGACTTCGACATCTTGGAGCCGCCCATGCGGATCATGCCCTGGGTGAACAGGCGGGCGAACGGTTCCCGCAGGTCCTTCGGGGCCACGCCCAGGTCGGCCAGGGCCTTGGTGAAGAACCGGGCGTACATCAGGTGGAGGATGGCGTGCTCGATGCCCCCGATGTACTGGTCGACGGGCAACCAGCGCGCCGCCATGGCGGGATCGAAGGGCGCCTGGTCGTTGGCGGCGTCGGTGAAGCGCAGGAAGTACCACGACGAGTCGACGAAGGTGTCCATGGTGTCGGTCTCACGCCTGGCCGGGCCCCCGCAGGTGGGACATGTCGTCGCCAGGAACCCCTCGTGGGACTCGAGGGGCGAGTTGCCGGTGGGCCGGAGCTCGACGTCGTCGGGAGCTTCGACGGGGAGCTGGTCGTCGGGCACGGCCACGACGCCGTGGTCGGGGCAGTACACCACCGGGATCGGGCAACCCCAGAACCGCTGGCGTGACACCAGCCAGTCGCGCAAGCGGTAGTTCACCGTGCGCTGCCCGATGCGGCGCTCCGCGAGCCAGTCAATGGCCTTGGCCACGGCCTCGGCCTTGGCCAGCCCGTCGAGCCACTCGCTGTTGATGGCCGGGCCGTCGCCCGTGTAGGCCTCGCCCTCCCATCCCTCGGGGGGCGCCACCGTGCGGACGATCGGGAGGCCGTAGGCGACGGCGAAGTCCCAGTCGCGCTGGTCCTCGCCGGGCACGGCCATGATGGCCCCGGTGCCGTAGCCCATGAGCACGTAGTCGGCCAGGTAGACGGGGACGGCTCTGCCGTTGAACGGGTTGACCACGTGGGAGCCGGTGAACACGCCCCGCTTCTCGGCCGGGCCTTCGGTGGTCTGGCGTTCGACCTCGGTCTCGGTCTGCACCCGGGCCACGAAGGCCTCCACCGCCTCGGCCTGCTCGGCGCTGGTGAGCTCGCCCACCAGCGGGTGTTCGGGGGCGAGCACGGCATAGGTCATCCCGAAGGTGGTGTCGGGGCGGGTCGTGAACACCCGCACGGTCATGTCGGGCCGACCGTCGACGGCCAGGTCGAACTCGGCGCCCTCGGACCGGCCGATCCAGTTGCGTTGCATGGTCTTCACCCGCTCGGGCCAGTCGAGGCCGTCGAGGTCGTCGAGGAGCTGGTCGGCGTAGGCCGTGATGCGGAAGAACCACTGCTCCAGGTCGCGCTTGGTGACCACGTCGCCAGAACGTTCGCAGGTGCCGTCGGCCAGGACCTGCTCGTTGGCCAGCACCGTCTGGCAGCCCGGGCACCAGTTGACCGGCGCCCGCCGGCGGTAGGCCAGCCCCGCCTCCAACAGGCGCAGGAAGATCCACTGGGTCCAGCGCATGTAGGAGGGGTCGTGGCTGCGGACCTCCCGGCGCCAGTCGTAGACGGCACCCAGGCGCCCGATCGACGCCTTGAGCTGAGCGATGCGGTCGTCGGTGAACGGGCGGGGGTGGACGCCGGTCTTGATGGCGGCGTTCTCGGCC
>JBBRXY010000033.1:0-31283 GCA_038238185.1 Acidimicrobiales bacterium | reverse complement strand
CATCACTGCCCTGTCGGGGGGCGGCTACGAGGTCGCCTTCCAGGACAACACCGGCAGTCTGTGGACCGTCGGCTCGGCCGGCAACAGCCAGTGGAGGCTCGGCATGAAGGCCGGCGTCGGGGTGAGCATCGCCGGGCTCTCCAACGGTGGCTACGAAGCTGCGTTCGAGGACAACACCGGCGGCCTGTGGACCGTGGGCTCGGCAGGCAACAGTCAGTGGAAGCTTGGGATGGCCAACGTCGCTCCTGCCATCACTGCCCTGTCGGGGGGCGGCTACGAGGTCGCCTTCCAGGACAACACCGGCAGTCTGTGGACCGTCGGCTCGGCCGGCAACAGCCAGTGGAGGCTCGGCATGAAGGCCGGCGTCGGGGTGAGCATCGCGCGGCAGTGAGGTTTTGGCTACTTATTTCGCCCGCGGCGATCCGGCCTCTTGGTCGAAGGTCGGCCCATCGTGGTTGCGCCCAGGTCTGATGTGGTGGATCGATCGGGGGAGGGGGGTCCGCGTCAAACCGGTAATCGACGGCCACGCAACCGGCCAGGTGAAGGCCGACGAATTCCGCCACGATGGCCCTGTCGGTGGCGGGATCCAACCGCGAGAGCGCCGAACGGAGGCTGGCACCGGCCCTTTCGTCGGTGACTTCCGGCCACATCGTCCCTGCTATCGCAACCCGGTCGACGGCCCGATCGTGAAGCGCCGGGAATACCCTGAGCCACTGGGAACCCAGGGGGAGCGGGTCGACCGTGGTGCCACCCACCCGCAACCCGGAGGTGCCCAGCAGGGCCATCTCCATCAGCGGCACGGCCCGATCCGCACCAACCTCGGCGTTCGTTTCAGGCCTTCGTCCCTTGATTGGGATGGTCGCCTATCCATAGGGCGCCTTACGCCACACGAAACCCGACCACAACGAGTCGTTCGCTCAGTTGGCGGCCTGCTCCAGGATCCGGAGGATGTCGTCGCCGTAGCGTTCGAGCTTGACCGGGCCGATCCCGGCGCAGCGAGCCAGCTCGACCAGTGAACCGGGCGCCTGCCCGGCGATGCCCTTGAGGTGGGCGTCGCTCATGACCACGTAGGGCGGCATCTTCTCCTTTCGGGCCTGCTCGGTACGCCAGGCCCGCAGGGCCTCGAACACCTCTTCGGCCTCCGGGGTGAGCTCGATCGCCGCCGCCGGCGACGGGCGCCGGGCCCGGCCGGCCCGCTCCACCACCGGCCGTTCGGATGCCACCGCGGCCGCCGCGGCGGTGCCGGTGAGCTCGTCCAGAAACGGTGACGGAGCGGACGCATCGGCCAGGACCACCGCCGAGGTGCGGGCCCGGGTGACAGCAACATGAAAAATTCGACGCTCCTCCTCGATGTCGTCGGACAGCCGGTGCGGGAACAGCCCCGCCGACGCACCGAACACCATGACCCGGGGCCATTCCCGACCCTTGACCTTGTGCACCGTGGACAGATGGACGCCTGCCCTCGCGGTGTCGGCGATCATCGACCGCAGCCAGTCCTCGAAGGTGGACGGGTCGGGATGCAGGGCGGCGACCTGCTCGAGCGCCCACAGGTCGTCGCTGTGGGCGGAACGGTCGACGGCCCCGCGCGAGGAATCGAGGGCGTCGAGGGCGGAGTCGAGGCCCACCCGGGTCCGCACCACGGCCAGGACCGAGGCCGTGTCCCCGCTCTCTACGGCGCGGGCCACCACGCCGATGTCGTCGACGTAGCCGGCCACGCGGTCGGAGTCGTCTCCCGACAGCCACTCGGCCAGGCGGCTGAGTTCGCCCACCGACGTCTGCGGTCGCTTGGTCATCATCTTGAGCACGTTCGGCGCGATCCGACGCGACGGCCGTCGCACGGTGGCGCTGACGTCGGCCCCGGAGATGCGGTCGGGGTCGAGGCCCATGCGCAGGTAGGCGAGCGCTGCCGTCGTGCCGGTGCGGGAGAGCACCTCGGGTCCCACCGCCCGGGTGCAGGGCACCCCTGCCTCGGTGAGCAACACCTGGATGGGCAGGAGCACCGAGTTGACCCGGGCCAGCACGGCGATGTCGGCGAGATCGACTCCCTCGTCGCGCCAGGCCGTCACCCGGTCGCGAGCTGCGGCCGACAGGTCACCCACCCGGCACAGGTCGAGGTCGCCCGCTAGCTCGGCCCGGCCCGGCGCCGGGGCGATGTGCTTGGGCAGGCGGCGGCGGTTGTAGCCGAGGAGGTGTCCGGCACCACTCACCACCGCAGGGGGACAGCGGTAGTTCACGGTGAGGTCGTACGAAGCGGCGCCGGGGAAGTAGCGGTCGAAGTCGATCAGGAACCCTGGATCGGCACCGGCGTAGCCGTAAATCACCTGGTCGTCGTCGCCCACCCCGAACACCGACGCCGCCGGTCCGGCGAGCAGGCGTAGGAGCAGCACGTGGGCCGGAGTGAGGTCCTGGAACTCGTCGACCAGGAGCGTCTTGGCCGTGGCTCGGGCCCGGCTCCGGGTCTGGGGGTCGGCCAGACAGATGGCCACGGCCCGGTAGATCTGTTCGTCGAAATCGACCAGGTTGCGTTCGGCCAGCAGGGCCCGGTAGACCGGGAACGCCGCGGCCACCCCGGCGGCGTCGGGGATGCGCGCTTCCGCCTCGGCCGGGTGCACCAGCCCCAGACGGATAAGTGACAGGGCGTCGAGGTAAGGCGCCAGCGGGTCGGCATTCGTCCGGTGACGGACCTTCACGACCGTCTCGACGAGGCCCCGGGCCTCCCGTTCCTCGATGACTCGCGGCCCACTGGCCATCGAGCAGATGGACAGGCCCAGCGAGTTCAGCGTCCGGATGTTGGGCCGCAGGCCGGGTGTGCGGTCGCGCAGCTCGTCGGCGGCCTTGACGTTGTAGGCCACCGCGGTGAGCAGCTGGGGTTCGTGGCCCCGGTCGGCAATCAGATGACGGAGGCGGGCGGTGAGGACCCTGGTCTTGCCCGACCCGGCGGGGGCGATGATGCGGGCCGGCCCACCCGGATGGGTAACGGCGGCCATCTGGTCGGGTGCCAGTTCGGCGGCAGGCGCCTGGTCGCGCGCTGCGGTGAGCAGGCCGGAATCAATCGAGTCGCGGTGGATGACGTCTTCGGGAAGCGGCAGCGGTTGGCGGGGGCCCCCGTCGCACCACACCGGGCGGCCGTCGCTGAGCACGAGGTCGCCGGGGCCACCGGGCTCGGCGGCACCGTCGATCCGGGCCGCTCGCACCGCGTGCCACCACACCGGCTCCTGGCCCGGCCTCCGGCCGTCATAGGTGTTGGCCCACACCAGGAACTGGAGTCGTTCTCGCTTCAGCTCGTAGGAGGGGCCGACGTCGTAGGGCGGCCGGCGCTCGGACTCCGGCTGACGCAACACGTCGGCCTCCAGGCTCAGCTCGACCACAACCCGCCGGCGCTGCGACCAGGCCCGGTGGAGCGTGCCGACGGCAGGCTCCGGTTCGGCCAGGACCGCCTCGTCGACGACCACCCGCTGCACCTCCTCCCATCCGGGGGGGGCGTTGGCGCCGGGGCCCACGACCAGGCCCCGGCCGAGGACATCGGGGCCGGGAAACGTCATCGTCCGGCACCGTATCGCCACGGTAGGACAGCTTCGGGCGGCGACCCCACCGTTCTGGGGGCTACTCGGGGCGTCGGCCCACCACCAGATGGTGGGGATGGGGGTATCCCTTGTGGAGCGGGAGGTGGCGGACCTCGAGGCCTTCGGCACTCATCCAGTCACCCATCTCGGCGGGATCCACGAACGTCATCTCACCACCGACAGTGATGCCCAGCACCCGCACCGCGAGGGTCTCCTGGACGCGGTTCCAGCGGAACTTCCAGGCCGGCGCCAGGGCCATCTCCTTCATAGCCAGTACCCCTCCGGGCGCCAGGTGGGCCGCGCACTCCTCGATGAGTTGGCGCTGGGTGGAGGCATCCAGCAGGTAGGCCACGTCGATGACCACGATCGCGTCCCACGGGCCGGGGGGCAGGTCGCCGGGGCGAGCCACGGTGATGTCGACGTCGGCTCCGCCGGCGCGTGCTCGGGCCGTGGCGGCCCGGGCGTGGGGCACCTTGCGCTCGTCGACGTCAACCCCGACCACACTGCGGCCGGGCGCGGAGACCGCCGCCAGCAGGGAGAACACACCGTGGCCACATCCCACCTCCAGGACCCGGCCGGCGGCGGGCACCTGGGCCACCACGGCCCGGAAGGGGCAGGTCCACCACCGCAGCCGAACGTGGGCCCGCACGCCGACCGGGGCGTCGTCGTACAGCGACAGCACCTGGCGGCTCGCCCGGGTCCGGGACCGACCCCACGGCGCCCGCTGTGTCGTACCTCCTGCCATCACTTCCAGGCGTTGGCGGGAAACGGCAGGTCCGCGTAGGTGGCCAGGGTGAAGCCCAGGCGGGCGACGAGCTGGTGGGCGGCGTCACTGGTGAGGGCGTCGAGCTCGTCGGGCCAGTGGTAGTCCCACTCGTAGCGGTGGCGATCGGGGTCGTCGGGCTCTCCGGGGTGGACGGTGAGCTCCAGCGACGGCGCACCGTGGGCGGCCAGCCGTTCGAGGATCGTCTGGAGGTTGGCGTGGTCGAGCTTGCCCGCCACCTCGATACCGGTGCCGTCGCGGGGGTAGCGCAGCCCCGCCGCCCGGGCCCGGCGCGCCAGGAGCCGGCCGAGCACGGTCACGCCGACGGCCAGGGGGGAGACGCCGCGGTAGTGGGGAACCCGTACCGCAGGAATGTCGTAGCGGCAGGCCAGGGCCAGCACGACCTCGCCCACCGCCGGCCACAGGTGAAGATGCTGATGGGCGTCGAGATGGCCGATGGGCACGCCGACCTCGAGAACCGACTCGAGCTGGGCCGTAAACTCCCGTTCCAGGTCGCCGGCGTCGACCCGACCGGCGAGCATGTGCGCCAGCAGGCCCTTGTAGCTGTGGTGGAGGTGGCCGCGGTGGTCGACGAGCGTAGGGATCTCCGTGGCCGACAGCAGGGGCGGATCCTCGCCCACTGCGGCCAGATGCACGCCCACGCCCAGGGTCGGGACGTCGTCGAGCCACGGCGCCACCTTGGGGTACGCGGGACCCAGGGCGAGCACCGACGTGCTGGTGACGATGCCCTCGCGGTGACCCCGCAGGATCCCCGCCGAGATGCGCTCGGTCAGGCCGTAGTCGTCGGCGTTCACGATCAGCAGGCGAGCCTCTGGCTCCGGCCCACCGTCGGGCTGAACGACGACGTGATCGCTCACGAGATGTACGAGCCCCGCGCGAACAGCGACGTCAACACCATCAACGCTGCCGCACTGGTTCCCAGCACCCAGGCCCGCAGCCTCGGCTGGGTCACGAGCATCTCGGCGGCGGCGGCGAAGCAGGGGAATGCCGCCAGCACGTAGCGCCCCGATCCGAAGAAGTCCTTGGTGGAGAACGCGGCCAGCCCGACCGCCAGGAGGCTGAACACCCCGTAACCCCACCCGAACCGACGGAACACGCGGGGGACGAAGGCCAGGGCCACGATCACCACCACGGGATGGGCGATGTACGCCAGCCAGGAGGGAGGATCACCGAAGTTGGTGACGCCCTTGAAGAACTCCAGCTTGAGCCACGTGTGGGGCCCGGCGCCCTGGCCCCAGTACTTCTCCACGTCGGCGAACAGCAAGGGGTGACCGAACCGGCGGGCGAGGAAGAACGAGTAGGTACCCAGGCCGGCCGCCGAGATCAGGATGGCGGCATCACCCCAGCGGATACGGTGCAGGTCGATCAGGGCCGGACGTGGGGTCCCCGGCTCCCGGGCCGGGGTCGGGCGGCGCCCTGCCTCCCGGGCCGGCGGGCCCCCAATGCCGCCGTCGACCCGGCCACGCGGAAAGACTCCACGCCGTTCCAGCGCCCGCACGACCAGACCGGCCACCACGACCAGCCCGACGGGTCGGCTGGCGGTGGCCACGGCGCCGGCCAACCCCGCCAACCACAGGTGGTCACCCTCCAGGAGGAGGAACGCCCCCAGCACGGCGGCGATGAACACGGCATCGGCGTACACGGCGCCGAAGAGGTAGAAGGCGTAGGGGTAGAGCAGGAACAGGCCCAGGGCCGTCCACGCCGCCGTCGGTGAGAGTCGGTCACGAAACCAGGTCCAGACCATCGTGGCCACCGCGCAACCGGCGGCCAGGGTGATCAGGATGCCGGCCAGCAGGGTGCTGCCCACCACCACCCCACCGGCACGCATCGCCAGCGGGTAGGCGGGGAAGTAGGCGACGGACGACTGACGTCCCGGGGTATAGGAGTAGCCGTGGTTGGCGATCTCCCGGTACCAGCCGGAGTCGAAGTGAACCCATCCTTCGAGCCAGGGGCTGCCGGGGAAGAACCCGGTGCGACCGTGGGCGAAGGGCAGCCAGGCCACCGAGGCACCGACGACGGCCCACAGGACCACAGCCAGGGCACCGAAGGCCACGGCGCCGTACCACCACGGAGCGGAAGGCCGCCCATCCGCGGCTGCATCGGGCGGCCCGGAGCGGGTGGGAGCGGCTTGTCTCGACGGCATAGGTACTAGGCGACATCTCCCGGTCGCGCGAGGGCCGCGACAGTCGAAGTTACCACCTGGCACCGCCCGGATGCCTGTTCGTCGTGGGCCCGCTGTTGATGTTCGTAGAAGCGTCGCCGATCCATGGATCAGCCGCTTCTAGTGTGGGTCAGGTGAGCGAACCGGGTCGACGCAGAATGCTGGCGGTGCGGGGGCGCCGCCCCGTCGTGGCTGCGCTGGAGGGTTCCCTCGTCGATGTCGTCGTCCCCGGCGGCGCCGGCGACGTCATTCGGTGGGAGGACCAGTCCGAGTCGGTCACCCTCGCCCCGGAAGACCCCAATCCGGCCTACGACGAGGGCGAGCGCCTGTGGCACCTCCGGTTCCGGGCCCATCAACCGGGGACCGTCGTACTGCGACTGGTTCGCGAACGCCCGGGACTCCGACCGGTGAAGATCAGAATCACCCTGCGCATCGGCCCGAACCGCTGCTGAGGCCGGCGTCAACCCGGCGTTCCGGTCGGCTTCCGGGTGGTCAGGGCCCCCAGAAACGTGACCAGTTCACGGGGCCAGGCGCTGCCGCTCCCAGCCCGTGTCGACCCGTCGGTAGACCACCCGGTCGTGGACTCGGTTCTCCCGGCCCGCCCAGAACTCCCACTCGGCGGGAACGACCCGGTAGCCCCCCCACCACGGCGGTCGAGGAACGTCGTCGTCCCGGTGAAGCTCGGTGATCTCGGTGACCCGGGCCTCCAGCTCCTCGCGACTCGCCACCGGTTGGCTCTGGTCGGACGCCCAGGCCCCCAGGCGATGGCCTCGAGGCCGGGTGGCGAAGTAGGCGTCGGCCTCCTCGTCGGACACCCTGACCACCGGCCCCTCGACCCGAACCTGACGCTCGAGCGGAGGCCACGCGAACACCAGGGCGCCCCGGGCATTGACGGCAAGCTCCGCCCCCTTGCGGCTGCGGGTGTTGGTGTAGACGACGAGGCCCCGCTCGTCGAGACCCCGCAGGAGGACCGCTCGCGCCGAGGGTCGTCCGTCCGGTGTCGCGGTGGCCAGCACCATCGTCTCGGCGCCCACGGCAAGGGCGGCCTGGGCCGCTTCGAACCAGCGCCGGAACAGGGCCAGAGGATCGTCGCCGGGCTCCTCGCCGGCGAGGGCGAACTCGCTCATGGCCAGCGACGGCGGCGTATGGTCAGGCGGCCGGATGTCGGCGGCCGGATGTCAGGCGGCGTGGCGTGGCAGCGACCGGTCAGCACCGGTCCGGCGACGCCGGATCCGCCTTCGTTCCGTCTCGGTGAGGCCGCCCCACACCCCTTGCTCCTCCCGGTTGGCCAGGGCGAACCGCAGGCACTGCTCTCGTACCGGGCAGATGGCGCAGATGGCCTTAGCCGGACCGGCCGCGTCGTCGCTGACCGGGAAGAACAGGGCCGTGTCCGCCTTTCGACACGCTCCCGACTCTCTCCAGTCTTCTTCGTCGAATCTTTCGCGCATTGCCATGTCAGCTGGTATAACGCCACCAGGCGTTCGCGAATTTCCGCCCGCGCCGTCCGAGGCCGGAGAGGGGCCGGGTATCGTCGCCCCAAGTCGACGGAGGACGGTTACGGCATGGCAGGGTCAACCGGCGGCAGGGCACGGCCGGTGTCATCAGGGTGAGCGACCGACGGCGGATCGTTGTCACGGGGATGGGTGCCGTCACCCCCCTCGGCCTGACCGTGGAGGCGACCTGGGCGGCGATGCTGGCGGGGCGGTCGGGCGTGGCCCCGATCCGCGCGTTCGACCCGGGCCCGCTCTCGGTGCGTATCGCGGCCGAGGTAACCGGTTTCGACCCGTCGGAGCACTTCGACATCCGAGACACCAGGCGCATGGACCGCTTTGCCCACCTGGGCCTGGTGGCCGCACGCCAGGCCGTGGCCGACAGTGGGCTCGATGTCGGTGCCCGGCCCGGGCGGGTGGGCGTGGTCTTCGGATCCGGCCTCGGGGGGGTGACCACGCTCGTGGAGCAGGCAGGCGTGCTGGCAGAGCGAGGACCCGGCCGGATCAGCCCCTTCCTCGTGCCGATGATGATCCCGAACATGGTCGCCGGCCAGATAGCCATCGAGACCGGCGCCACCGGCCCCACTTCGTGCACAGTCACCGCCTGCGCGGCATCGGCTACGGCCATCGCCGCCGGAGCCGACCTCATCCGCCTGGGCCGGGTCGATGCCGCCGTCACCGGCGGCTCTGATGCCGTCATCAACCCGCTGTGCGTGGCCGCCTTCGCCCAGATGAAGGCCCTGTCGACCCGCAACGACGACCCGGCGACAGCGTCGCGGCCCTTCGACATCGACCGCGACGGTTTCGTGGTGGGCGAGGGCGGAGGCGCCTTGGTGCTCGAGGAGCGGGACCACGCCCTGAGGCGCGGGGCGACGGTCTGGGCCGAGCTGGCGGGCCACGGTTCGAGCTCCGACGCCCACCACCTCACCGCTCCCGACCCGGCCGGAGCCGGCGCCATGGCCGCCATGCGGGCGGCACTCGACGACGCCGCCATCGCCGGCGACGCGGTGGGCTACCTCAACGCCCACGGCACGTCGACGCAGCTCAACGACCGCACCGAGGCGCTCGCGGCCCGCCAGGTCCTGGGGACCCGGGTCCCGGTGTCGTCGACCAAGTCGATGACCGGCCACCTGTTGGGAGCTGCCGGGGCGGTGGAGGCGATCGCGTGCATCCTGGTTCTCCGCCACCACGTGATCCCCCCGACGATCAACCTCCAGCGGCCCGACCCCGCCTTCGGCATCGACCTCGTGGGCGCCGAGGCCCGGGACTCACGAGCGACCGTCGCCCTCTCCAACAGCTTCGGCTTCGGCGGCCACAATGTCACCCTGGCGTTCCGGGCTCCCTGACGACTCGTCGGATTCCGGGTGGGTTGCACACGGGCGGGCTTCGGCCGGGGCCGCCGCCAGGGCGCCCTGGTAGCGGGACCGGTACTCGCCGAGAAACCCGCTCAGGCGCTCGATGGCCTCGGCCGACTCCCGGAGCGTGGACCATCCCAACGAGGTCAACCGGTAGGTGCGTCGGGCCGGGCCGGCGACGGATGCGTCCCAGGTGGACTCCACCAGCCCGGCCCCGTCCAGGCGGCGAAGGATCTGGTAGAGGGGGCCGGCGCCGTCGGAGTCGAAGCCCAGAGGCCTGAGCCGGTCGACCAGGTCATAGCCGTGACCCGGTTGCTCGGCCAGCAGGAGGAGCAGGCACGGCCGCAGCATCACCCTCGGATGAGAGAGATCTTCGTCGAGTCTTGCCATCACCTCTCCCGCCGTTCAGCGTGTCAAACGCACTGGCAGGACTCTACTAGGTGCGATGCGCCTATAGCTTGCGAACACCCCTCCCCCGGAAACGGCGGTGGAGATCGACCACCACGGGCGGAACCACCGCCTCGACGAGACGGGGGCGGGTGACCGGGGGATCCTCGCCATAACCCTTGGGCAACACGATGAAGACCTCGTGCCCGCACAACGTGTCGTCGCGCGTGTCGACCCAGGGAATTGCATCCACGATCTGACGTATTCCCTCACGGGCACCCGGGCGCTCCGGACCCCACGACGCATACATCTTGTCGTGGGTGAGGCAGATCGGACGCAGGTCCCGGTTCACGACCGTTTCCCAGATCGCCGCCGAAACCCCGGGTGTGTGCAGGGTCCGGTAGTCGTCGAGAATCACAATTCCGCCCTCCAGAAGCAGTCCGGGAACAAGGTCGATATCGCACCGCACGTCGTTGTAGGCGTGACTGCCGTCGATGTGGATCATCCTGAATGCCCTGCTGGTCTCGAGCTCTCCGAGGCGGTTCGAAAGGCACTGGTACACGATCGGCGGACGTGAATGGTGGTCCCGGTAGGTGGCCAGGAACCCGTCCAGCGTGAGTCCGGCGTAGCCCGCAGGGCTATCGGGACCCGAGCCGGGATCGGCCGGCTGGTCGAACAGATCACAGAGCACCAGTCGCTCGTGGTCTCCGACCAGGTGGCCGAGGAGGACGGCGCTCCTGCCTTGGTACACCCCGATCTCCAGCAGATCGCCGCCGAACTCGTTCGCCTGTTGCCACCGGGATATTCCGGTGAACAGCCAGGCATCGGTGGCGCTGAACCAGCCGGGCATTGCCGCCATAGGGCCATCGATGTAGTCCTCCGCGCCGCTCATTGGTGTGCCCTCACCAGTTCCGGGAGACGTCGGATGGTCCGACCATACCCGGACTCGCCTCAGCCATTGGTACCGCTCATCGACGAGGCGGAACGATCTCGGCCACGGGCGGGTTCCGCCAGTGCCAGTGGGCCATCTGGGGTGCCCAGCCCCTGAGCCACTCCGACACCGGCGGTTGGAAGCGGTAGGCGGGCAGCGCGGCGGCGCCCGCGCCTCGAGCGGCCATGGCGTACGAGGTCGACATCGACGATGGGCGGCGCTGCAGCTTGGCATCGAGCCAGAACACACCGACGGGGTCGATGTGGCCCGCCGACCGGGTGAGCACCGAGTCCCAGTCGCACGAGTCGACGAACGGGAACCAGCAGTACCCGTCGAGGGCGACGCCGGCGTCCCTGGCCCGCTCGCACTGTTCCAGGGTGTACTTCAGCCAGCTGGCCCGATCGGAGGCGTAGCCGCGGATGTTGGTCTCCGACAGCATGCACGGGAGCCCGTAGCGGGCCCAGTATTCGCCTATGAGATCGGCGAGCGACCCAGGGTCGGACGAGTTCGGGCGACCGCGCCCGGCGGCGTCGAGCCAGTGCCACTGGCTGTGGGCGTAGTAGTCGAGGCCGACGACGTCGACCACGCCCGGATCCATCGTCAGCAGAGCCTCGCCGCCCGCAGCCAGAATCGCCGACACGAAGGGCCGGTCGGCGTCGATGGGCAAGCCGAGGAGCAGATCGAGAAGCAAGAAGCGACGGTCGTTGTTCATCGCCGCGTGCACCTCGGCGCGAGGGGTCGCCGCCGAGTGGGCCTCGCCCGTGTCGATGTAGACGTGGCGGGCCCCCGGCAGCAGGTCGCGGTAGGCCCGGCTGGCCTCGGCCACGGCGGGAAAGACGTTGCTGGCGATGGTCAGGAAGCCCCCGAGCCCCCGGAGGTGGGGTGGCCAGGTACCGAGCTGGCCACAGAGCAGAAAGGTGGAGAACGGTTCGTTGAACAGGGTGTACTCGTGGACTTCGGGGTAGCGACGGGCGAAGGCCTCGACGTACCGCAGGTAGGCCGACGGGAAGCGCCGGTCGGCCAGGCCCTTCTTCAGCCAGCGGGGATAACTGGTGTGGTGGACGAGGTCGACGATGGGACGGGCCCCGGTGTGGGCGAGGTAGCCGAGGACCTCGTCGGTGGCGCGCCAGTCGAACACGCCGGGTTCGCGTTCGATCCGATGCCACCGCACCGGGTACCGCAGGCGGGTGACACCGCAGGAGCGGAGCAGGTCGAGGTCCTGGCGCCAACGGGCGACGTGACCGTTGGTCTCGGCGCCATCGACGTCGAAGGCCGGCTGGTAGGTCGACTCGAAGGCCCCGATGAGCTCGATGGTCCTCCTCCCGTTCTCTGCTGGATTTCTAACACCCGGGGTTGGATGTCAGCGGAGAACCGAGAGGGGCGACACGATGTGCGGCGTGATGACAGCCGACGGCGGCGTCCGACGGTTACACGGGGAGGCCGCTGGGTGACCGATCAGGCCCGGGTTGGTCAGAGCTCGAGCTGCGGACGGCCGTCGGGCACCCGGGCCCGCCACAGGACCGTGTCCGGCCGGGAGCAGGGCGATCACCACCCCCACCGCGGTGACCGCAGCGGCGACGGCAGGACCCGAGGGAGAGGACGGCGGCGACGGCCGGTCCCGAAACCGTGGGGCCTCAACCTGGCCTTCGGCGTTCGCGATCGGGAATGACCCCGCGGGTCGGGAAATGGTGGGCGGTGGTGGCGTGATAGTCGCGTTCGCCAGGACCCCACGGGCTGGTGTGAATGGTGGCCTCGGCCAACCGGGGGATGTCGTGGAGCAGGCGGTGGTGGGCCTCGTCGGCGATGGCGTGGGCGTCGGCCAGCGCGAGCCGGGCGTCGGAGGTGATGTCGGCTTCGGCCCGCAGATCGTGGCCGACCCACCGAATCCTCACGCTCTCCACCCCGCGGACGCCCGGCACCGAGCTGAGGACCCGGTGGACGTCGTCGACCAGGTCGGGGTCCACGCTGTCCATGAGCCGGCGGTAGATGTCGCGGGCCGCGCCCTTGAGAACGAAGAGAATGGCGACGGTGATGAGCAGGCCCACGATGGGGTCTGCCATTTCCCAACCGGCAGCAACGCCAAGCGCGCCGACCACGACGGCTAGCGAGGTGAGGCCGTCGGTGCGAGCATGCAGGCCGTCGGCCACGAGCGCGGCTGACCCGATCTTGCGGCCGATACGGATGCGGTAGACGGCGACCAGTTCGTTCCCGGCGAAACCGACGATGCCTGCCACCATAACCCAGCCGACGTTGCGGACCGGGTGGGGATGCATGAGGCGCTGGACGGCCTCCCACGCGGCGAACGCCGACGACGCGGCGATGGTGGCCACGACGAAGATGCCGGCGAGGTCCTCGGCCCGCCCGTAGCCATACGTGTAGCGCTTGGTGGGCTGTCGCCGGCCGAGCACGAAGGCGAGGCCGAGGGGGATGGCGGTGAGGGCATCGGCGAAGTTGTGGATGGTGTCGCCGAGCAGGGCCACCGATCCGCTGACGGCCACCACGGCCAACTGGAGGACGGCCGTAAGAGCCAGGCCGGCGAGGGAGACCTTGAGGGCACGTATTCCCTCGGCGCTGGAGGTGAGCGCGGTGTCGATCGACTCCCCGGCGTCGTGGCTGTGCGGCGAGAACACGCCCGCCAACAGGCCTCGTAGCCCCCGCCCGCCGTGGTCGTGGTCGTGGGTGTGGGTGTGGCCGTCGTCGTGCCCGTCGTGCCCGTCGTGTCCGTCGTGTCCGTGATCACCCATCTCGAGCTGAGCCTCCTGCGCCGCACACAGGTCAAACCTAGGTGCGGCTGGGGTGTCACGAAGCGGCGGCGGACTCCGGGAGCCATAGGCGGATCCGGGCCCCGCCGTCGGGCGCCCGCTCGGCCGAGACGGTGCCGCCGTGGGCTTCGGCCACCTGGCGGACGATGGCCAGGCCCAGGCCCGACCCCGGGAGCCGGTGGGCGTCGCCGGAGCGGTAGAACCGGTCGAACACATGGGGAAGATCGGCGGCGGCGATGCCGGGGCCATGGTCACGCACCACCAGCTCACCTCCACCAACGCTGATCTCGATCGACCCACCCGGTGGGCTCCACTTGACTGCGTTGTCGATCACGTTGGTGATGGCCCGATCGAGGCGTCCGGCCACGCCGGTCACGGTCACGGCCTGAAGATCGGTCACGAAGCTCAGTGCCGGAGCGCGACGCTGGGCCCGGGCCACCGCCGTTGCCGTGAGCTCGTCGAGGCGGACGTCGACACCGGCCTCGTCGTCGCCCTGGTGGCGCGCCAGCTCGATGAGGTCGGCGACCAGCAGGCCGAGGTCTTCGGTCTCGTCCCGCAGCTCGCCCAGCAGGAGGGCGTGTTCCTCCATGCCCGGCTCTCGCAGTAGGAACTCCACATTGGTGCGCAGGCTCGTGAGCGGGGTACGGAGCTCGTGGGACGCGTCGGCCACAAGGGTGCGCTGAGCGGCGAGCGAGCGCTCGAGCGCCGCGACCATGTCGTTGAAGCTGGTCGCCAAGTCAGCCAGCTCGTCGTCGCCTTCCACCGGAACCCGGGTGCCCGGGCGCCGGGCCGCGGCCACGTTCTTCGCCGCGGCCCGAAGCCGCAGCACCGGACCAAGAGCAGCTTCGGCCACCAGGCGTCCGGCCACGCCGGCGACGACCACCCCTGCCGCAGTCACGATGATGAGCACCACAAGGAGACGGTGGAGCAACTGATCGACGCGGTCGAGCGGTGCGGAAAGCTCGACGGCTCGACCCGGCCCCACCGGGCCGATCAGGACGCGGAGATGGGAGCCGACAACGTGGACGTCGCGAAAGGTGACGCCCTTTCGCCCCGCCGCCGCGCCTCGGGCGTCGGCCACGAACGGCAGGGTCAGACTGTCGGGGCGCAGCGGCGTCACCTGGCCGTCGGCGGTCACCAACTGGCCGTCGCCCTGGATGTCGGCCGAGCCGGAGGTCGGGCCCACCAGCAGTTGCATCTGGCGACGGAGCCCGTCGTCGACCTGCGAGCGGGTACTGGCGGCGACGGCGACGTAGATGATGATCGAGGCCAGCACCAGGGTGACGGCCACCGCCCCCGTCGCCACCAGGGTGAGCCGGTTCCGAAAGCTCACGAACAGGACCCGGCGAGGCTCACGACGGGCGGAGGATGAAGCCAACCCCTCGCAGGGTGTGCAACACCCGAGGCTCTCCGGCCGCCTCGGTCTTCCGCCGCAGGTAGCCCACGTAGACGTCGAGGGAGTTCGACGCCGCCCCGAAGTCGTACCCCCACACCGCCTGGTAAATGGCACTGCGGGAGAGGGCTCGGTCGGGGTTGGCCAGGAAGAGCTCCAGGAGGGCGAACTCGGTGCGGGTCAGGTCGAGGGGGCGATCGCCGCGGGTGGCCCGATGAGCCACCGGGTCGAGAACCAGGTCGCCCACCCGAAGCTCGGCGGTGTCGTCGGCCCCGGCCCGGCGCAGCAGGGCCCGCAACCGGGCCAGCAACTCCTCCACCGCGAAGGGCTTGGTCAGGTAGTCGTCGGCGCCGGCGTC
Organism: Acidimicrobiales bacterium; assembly: GCA_038238185.1. GTDB lineage: Bacteria > Actinomycetota > Acidimicrobiia > Acidimicrobiales > AC-14 > DATAQC01. Next base: position 16,099 of record JBBRXY010000033.1, on the reverse strand, counting down.
GAGCCCGGCGACGCGGTCGGACACCTCCTGGCGGGCAGTCAGCAACAGGACCGGTGTCTTGTCGCCCATGCCCCGCAACCGGCGCGTCACCTCCAGCCCGTCGAGCCCGGGCATCATCACGTCGAGCACGACGGCGTCAGGGGCGGACTCACCGACGGCGGAGAGGGCCCGGCGGCCGTCGACCGCGACGTCGACCTGGTAGCCGGCCTGACGCAGGATGCGCCCGAGGGACGCCTGCAACGCCGGTTCGTCGTCGACGACGAGGATCCTCACCATCCCATGCTGGCCCAAAGCCGGGAGGCTCAGCCTCGACGGACAGGAACGGGCACAGAATTGAGGATCTTCTTAGGCGCCCCTTCGGTCGTTCTCATCGTCGGTGTGGTGCACTAGGTACATGTCCGAAACCCCCCAATCCCGCCCTGTCGCCGCCCCCACCCGCCTGCGCTGGCTCGCCGCCCCTCTGGCGGCCGCCGTCGCCATCGGGGCCTACGCCATGGTGCCCACGCTCGCCGGCGCCGATTCCCCCCCCACGCTGGCGCCCATCTCGGCCGGTGACCTGCTGGCCAAGGTCGAGCAGGCCAGGGTCCCGGGCCTCTCCGGCGAGATCACCGTCAAGTCCAACCTCGGGCTGCCCGACGTGAGCCAGTTCGTCGGCGACAACGGCAGCTTCGCCACCAGCCTCATCACCGGTTCGCACACCATCAAGGTCTGGGAGGCCGGCGGCAACGCACGGATCGCCCTGCCGTCCACCCTGGCCGAGACCGACGTGGTCCACAACGGCAACGATGTATGGGTCTGGGACAGCGCCGGCCAGCAGGTCCGCCACCTGGCCCTGCCGCCGCACGACGCCGCCGACGATGGCGACGGCGAGCACGCCGACGCCCCTGAGGGGATCACGGCCGACGAGCCGGCACCCACGCCCCAGGCTCTCGCCGACCACTTCCTCAGCGCCGTCGACCCCACCACCCGGGTGCTCGTCCGTGGCACCGCCACCGTGGCCGGTCGCCCGGCCTACGAATTGGTCCTGGCGCCGAAGTCGGGCACCACCCTGGTTGCCGACGTCGTCGTGGCCGTCGACTCCGACACCGGCCTGCCACTCCGCGTGCAGGTGCTGTCCCGTGACTCGGGCACACCCGCCATCGACGTGGGGTTCAGCTCGGTCGACTTCTCCGTTCCGTCGGCATCTACCTTCGCCTTCTCTCCCCCGCCCGGGTCAACCGTCACCGAGGCCCATTCCGCCGCCGAGCTGTTCCTGCCTGCAGGGGGTGGCGACCACCAGGGCGACCGCGGCACCAAGAACACCCCGGCACCCGACCCGTCAGCCGCTCCTCCTGCGAACGACACCCACGCCGGACCCACGGTCGTCGGCAAGGGCTGGGATGCGGTCACGATCGTCGACCTCGGATCCGACGCCACCGCCAACTCGGGCCTCGACACGCTGGGCAGGCTCGGCACCCCCGTCCAGGGTTCGTGGGGCTCCGGGCGCCTCATTCACACCACGCTGGTGAACGCCCTGCTCACCAACGACCACAAGCTGGTGATCGGGTCGGTGCCCGAAGCGGCCCTCGAAGCCGCCCTCGCCGGCCATTGACCGAGGCTCCAGCCGCCGACACGCTCGCCATCGAGACGACCGGGCTCACCAAGAAGTTCGGTGAGCAGGTCGTTGTCGACGACCTCGACCTCGCCGTTCCCCGGGGCTCGGTGTTCGGCTTCCTCGGTCCTAACGGCTCGGGGAAGACCACCACCATCCGAATGCTGCTCGGCCTGGCTTTCCCGTCGGCCGGGCGGATCCGGCTCCTCGGCCGGCCGCCCACCGAGAGCGACGTCCTCACCTCGGTCGGCGCCGTCATCGAAGGCCCGGCCTTCTACCCCTTCCTCTCGGGGCGCGCCAACCTCGAGCGCCTCGACGCCGTGGGCCCGGGCCCGGGCCGATCCGGACGGCGCCAGCGGGTCGACGAAGCCCTGGAGCGGGTGGGCCTCACCGGCGCCGGGACCAAGCGGACGAAGGCCTACTCGCTCGGCATGAAGCAGCGATTGGCCCTGGCCGCGGCGTTGGTGCGCCCGGTGGAGCTGCTGGTGCTCGACGAGCCCACCAACGGGCTCGACCCCCAGGGAACGCGCGAGGTCCGCAACCTGGTGCGCAAGCTGGCCGCCGACGGCACCACCGTTTTCCTGTCGAGCCACCTGTTGTCGGAGATCGAACAGGTCTGCACCCATGCCGTCGTCCTGTTCAACGGTCGCACGGTCGCCCAGGGAACCCTGCCCGAGCTGCGTGAGGCCCAGCGCCCGACGCTCCGCGTCGAAACGCCCGACCCGGTCGATGCCCTCGCGGCCTTGCGGGCCATCGCCGGTATCGGCCTCGTCCAGCAGGCCGACGACGAATCCGTGCATGCCAACTCGACCGTGCTGCACGCCGAGCTCCTCGGCGCCGCGTCCGAGGACGTCAACGCCACGCTGGTCGGTGCCGGGGTGCGGGTTCGGGCCCTGCACAGCGTGCAGCCCACCCTCGAGGACCTGTTCGTGGCCTTGACCGGGGAGGGTTTCGATGTTGCTCAGTGAGCTCGGCCTCACATTCGGCCGTCTCCGCACCCGCTGGCTGCTGCTCGTCCTTGCCGCCATCCCCGGCCTCCTGTCGCTCGCCGTACGGTTCGCCGGCGGCCCCGAGGGCGGCCACGGCCCGACCTTCCTCGACCAGGTGTCGCACAACGGCGTCTTCGCTGCCCTGGCCGGGCTCACCGTGGTCGTGCCGTTCTTCCTGCCCCTCGCCGTGGCCGTGGTGGCAGGCGATTCCATAGCCGGCGAAGCCAGCCTGGGCACGTTGCGCTATCTGCTCGTGCGGCCGGTGGGCCGCACGCGCCTCATCTTCTCCAAGTTCGCCACCGCCGTTGTGTTCTGTGTCGTCGCCGCGCTGGCCGTGGCCGTCACCGGCCTGGCCATCGGCTGGCTGCTGTTCCCCGTCGGCGAGGTCGTTACCCTGTCGGGCACCACCATCGGGGCTTGGGATGGTGTCGTCCGGGCGCTGGCCGCCGCCGGGGTGGTCGGCGCCTCGATGATCGGGTTGGCCTCCATCGGCGTGCTCATCTCGACCTTCACCGAGTCGCCGGTCGGCGCCATCGCCGCCACGGCCGGGTTGGCCATCCTGAGCCAGATCCTCGACGCCATCCCCCAGCTGCACGCCATCCACCCGCTGTTGTTCACCCACGCCTGGCTCAGCTTCGGCGACCTCATGCGCACGCCGGTGGCCTGGGGGAACATCGTCCAGGACCTGGTCATCCAGGCCTGCTGGGCCACGGTGCTGATGCTCGCCGCCTGGGCCCGCATGACAACACGCGACGTCCTGGGCTAGCGCGCCTCAGGCGGAGTCGGCGTCACGATGCCGCGGCGCCTTCGCGGAACGACGCGAGGTCGCCCCACTCGTCGGCCTCGTCCGCCGGATGGTCGTCGTAGGCCCGGTTCGCGGCATCGATCTCGCCCGCACGATGGTTGCGGGCCGATGACCTCACTACAGGGCGGCCAGCTCGCCGGCACCATAGAACAGGCCGATGCCGCCGAGGAGGATGGCCACCGCCAGCTGGAGCTTTCGGTGCTCGGCGGCGATGGCCAGGCCGGCGCCCAGCCGGGCGCCGGGCAGCACCCCGACCGTGAGGAGTGCCGCCAGGCGCCAATCGACGTCGCCCAGGGCGGCGTGGGTGATCGTGCCGGGGATAGCCAGGATGCCGACACAGGCCAGTGACGTGGCGATCGAGGTCTTCAGCGGCAATCCCATGACCTCGGAGTACGCGGGCACGAGCAGGGCGCCGCCGCCGATACCGAGCAGGCCCGACAACAGTCCGGCACCGCTCCCCACGCCGGCCGCGGCCAGGAGGGAATAGTGCTTGGCAGCTGGAGGGAAGGTCGACTCCGGGCTCGTCCCGCCGTCTGCTGGCGACGTGGCGGATCGCCCCGGTCGGACCATGCGCCAGGCGCTGAGCAACAGCAGGCCGGCGGTGAGCACCATGAGCAGGTGCCCCTCACCGGGCACGGCATGCGACGCCAGCGAACCGCCGACGGCGGCCACCACGCCGGCGGGGGCGGTGACCCCGAGTACTCGCCAGTCGACCAGGCCCTCGCGCCTGTAGCGAGCGGTGCCGGAGGCCGCGCTCAGCACGATCGGCGGCAGGGTGGTGCCCAGGGCCAGGAAGGCCGAGGCGCCCAACAGCCGCACGCCGGGGGTGGTGATGATGGCGCCGCCAACGCCCACGGCACCGGACAGGACGCCGCTGAGGAGCCCCAGGGCGAGAGCGAGGATGTCCCGGAGGAGCCCGGGGGCCACAGCCCCTCAGGCTACTCCTGCGTCAGGATCAGGATCCCCAGTGGGGAACCACACCTGCGTACATCTCGACGGGCACCGTGCCCGAATCGGTCTTGTTGTAGGTCCAGTCGGGCTGCTTCTGGCGGTGACGCTCGTCCCACACGGCATGGCCGCCACGGATGTCGACCAGCTCGGCTATGAGCTCGGGCTCCGTCGCCGCCCGGCGGCCGGCCACGTGGTCGTCGAACTCCGCTTGGAAATGCTCGATGATGCTGCCGACGACCACCTGTTGCTGGCTGCCGAGGAAGCAACGGGCCCGGTCGGCCACCGTGCTCAGTCGCTTGCCGATGACCAAGAGGTCGTTCTTGGCCCCCTCGGACCGGCTGATCTTGGGCAGCAGCTCGGCCAGCTTCAGGCCGTCGAGCTTGCAGGGCAGGCACTGCCCGCAGGACTCGATGGCCAGGAAGCGGGCGACACCGGCGGCCACCGCAGGCATGTCGGCGGTGTCGTCGAACACGATGAACCCGCCCGAGCCGACGCCGCTGCCGATGGCTCGGAGCGCCTCGTAGGTGACCGGAGTGTCGAGCAGGTCGCCGGGGATGATGCCGTTGGCCACTCCGGACACGACCGCCTTGATGGTGCGCCCGGGGCGGGGGCCGCCACCGATCTCCTCGATGACCTCGCGCAGGGGGGTCCCCATCTGCACCTCGCCCACACCGTGGTTGCGGGTCTGGCCGGTGATCGTGCACACCATCGTGCCCGGCGATTCCTCGGTGCCCATGGTGCGGAACCAGGCCGGGCCGCGGGCGACGATGCGGGCAACGTTGGCCAGGGTCTCGGTGTTGTTGACCAGGGCCGGCGCCACGGGAGCATCGGGGTCCATGCCGGCCACGGCCGCCTTGCTGGCACCGATGCCGCGCCTGAACGTGGGCACGATCCGGGGGAAGGGCCACCCGCCGTCGATGGTGTCGAGCAGAGCGCTCTCCTCGCCGTAGAGGTACTCGTCGGGGCCCTCGAAGACGACGATCTCGGTGCCGTTGGTCCACCCCGCCATGTGGGCCTCGTCCACCGCCGCCTGCACCCGGTCGACCTCGCCACCGAAGGAGCGCTTCATGGCGAAGATCACCAGGTCGGCACCCACGGCGCGCGCAGCGATGAGGGCACCCTCCACCACCACGTAGGGGTTCCTCCGCAGGATGGCCCGGTCCTTCAGCGTGCCCGGCTCGCCCTCGGCGGCATTGACGATCACTGTGGAGGGCACACCCGGGAGCTGGTTCTCGGCCACCGTCCGCCATTTGAGGCCGGTGGGAAAGCCCGCTCCCCCCCTGCCGCGCAGGCCTGACTGGGCGACAGTCTCGATAAGTGCCTGCGGTGTCACCTGAGACGCCGCCTTGAGACCCTTGCCGCCGCCTCGTGCGAGGAACTCGTCGAGCGAGAGGATGGGCTGCGGATACAGCACGCGGTGTACTAGTGCCATTTCCCCAGGATAGCGGAAGTTGTGATTGTGTTCACTTTCACAACCTTGGACTTGGATGGTGATTCCTGCCTCGAAGCGCACCGGTGGATAGAGTGCGGCCCTCGCGGCCAGCGAGCACCTGGAGGTGGAGTATGGAGATCGGACCGCTGACGACCCGGGCAGTACTCACGGTCGAGGGGGGCGACAGCTTGCGCGAGGCCGCGGTGTCGATGATGGAACGGGGTGTGGGATCCGCGGTGGTCATCACCGACGGCAAGCCCACCGGCATCATCACCGATCGCGACGCTCTGCGGGCGATCGCCCAGGACAAGACCGGCGATGGCTCCAACGTCAAGGAGTTCGTGAGCGGGCGGATGATGAAGGCACTCCCCTCGATGGAAGTCGTCGAAGCCGCCCAGATGATGCGGGAGCGAGGGTTCCGCCATCTCATCGTCGTCGACGAGAACGACAGCCTGGTTGGTGTCTTCTCCATGCGCGACCTGGTCGTCGGCCTGCTCGAGGAGCGTCGCCAGCTGGCCAAGTCCACCAGCCACGACTCGCCTGCGTAGACCCGCACGAGACGGTCGGATGGGCCCTCAGACCCCCGCCGCCAGCGACACCGCCGCCAGGTGGTCGACGAGCGACGAGAGGTCGGCCGTCTTGTCGAACAGGCCGAGCGATCCGGCGACGGCCTCGGCGGGAACGCCGGCCCGATCGTGGGCGGTCAGGAGCACCACACCCGCTCGGGGCGCCGCCCGGCGGATCCCCGGCAACGCCTCGAGCCCGCCGTGAACGGGCATGACCAGGTCGAGGACCACCAGGTCGGGCTGATGGCGTCGAGCCAATTCCACCGCCTCGAGGCCGTCGGCCGCCTCCCCCACCACCTCAAAACCACCGTGCACGTCCATGGCCAGGCGGATGGCGGCACGTACCGGAGCCCGATCGTCGGCGATGACGACGCGGAGCTGGTCCGGAGCGGGCACCCGCTCGGACAGGGCGGCCCGCAACCAGAGCTCGACTTCGTCGGCCGGTGCCGGGCGCCGCCAGTTGTACCCCTGGGCGAAGTCGCAGCCGAACCGGGTCAACGCCTCCAGCTGCTCCACCGTCTCCACTCCTTCGGCCACCACGCCGAGCCCAAAGGTGTGGGCCAGGCCGATCACGCTCGACACGATGGCGCTGTCCTCGGGATTGCAGCCGACACCGGCCACGAACGACTGGTCGATCTTGAGGAGGTCGACCGGGAACCGCCGGAGGTAGCGGAGCGACGAGTACCCGGTGCCGAAGTCGTCGATGGCCATACCGACGCCCAGATCCTTCAGGGCGCGCAACCGGGCGATGGTCACGTCGGTGTCGGCCACGGTCACGCTCTCGGTGATCTCCAGCACCAGCGCCGCCGGGTCGATTCCGGAAGCGGCCAGAGCGTCCGACACCGCCGCGTCCAGCCCGGGGTCGTGCAGCTGGCGGGCCGACACGTTGACGGCCATGGTCAGGCGTTCGCCGCCGTAGGCATCGGTCCACGTCCGGGCCTGGCGACACGCCTCGCCCAGCACCCACGAACCGATGGGCACGATGAGCCCCGACTCCTCGGCCAGGTCGATGAACTCGCCGGGCAGGAGCAGGCCTCGGCGGGGATGGTGCCATCGCAGCAGGGCCTCGAAACCGGCGATGGCGCCGCTCACGATGTCGATCACCGGCTGGTAGTGCACTTCGAGCTGGCCCCGTTCGAGGGCCCAGCCCAGGTCGGTGCGCAGGCCCGATCGTTCGACTGCGGCCGTGCGCATCCGTGCTTCGAAGACCTCGTAGCGGTTCTTGCCCTTCGTCTTGGCCACGTACATGGCCGCGTCGGCGTTGCCCAACAGGTCGTCGACCGAGCCTGCTGTGTCGCCGACGGTGGCGACCACGGCCACGCCGACGCTCGCCCGCACCTGGACGTCGCGACCCAGCACCTGAATGGGCTCGGCCAGTTGCACCAATACCCGCTCGGCCACCCGCTCGGCCTCGTCCTGGCCTGCGGTCTCGAGGAGGATGGCGAACTCGTCGCCGCCGAAGCGGGCCACGGTGTCACCCGGACGGACGCACGCCTCCAGCCGGCGGGCCACGCCGCCGAGCACGATGTCGCCGGCGGCATGGCCCATGGTGTCGTTCAGCGTCTTGAAGTCGTCGAGGTCGAGGAAGAGCACCGACAGCGGCGAGCCCGCACGCGACTGACGGGCGATGGCGTGGTTGACCCGGTCGGTGAACAGAGCCCGGTTGGCCAATCCCGTCAACCCGTCGTGCCAGGCCTGGTCGCGCAACTCGGTCTCCAGCGCCACCCGGTCGCTCACGTCGCGGGTGTTGAGCACCAGGCCCCGGACCCCGGGGTCGTGCAGGAGATTGTTGACCGCCGTCTCGACGTGACGCCAGGAGTTGTCCTGGTGACGAAGCCGGCAGTGCACCAGGGCGCTACCGCCGGCCGCGCCACGGGCGGCCACGTCGAGGAGGGTGACGACGTTCTGGGCGTCGGCGGGGTGCAACCACGAGGCAAAGCTCTGGCCCACCAGCTCGGCCGCCTCGAAGCCGAACACCCGGCTGACCGACGAGCTCTGGTGGGTGATGGCACCCGAGGCATCGACGATGGTGACCACGTCGGTCGAGTTGAGCGCCAGGGAGCGGTACCGGGCCTCGCTGCCCGCCACGTGCTCCAGCGCCGCTCCCGCCAGCGTGGCGATGAACTCGGCCAGCTGCACCTCTTCGTCGCCGAACAAGCCGCCCACCTGCCGGTGGGTCACGGTGAAGCACGCCACGATCCGGTCCTCACAGCGAATGGGCGCGCAGAGCGACGAGCGCACGCCCGACATGACCATGCTCTGAGTGACGCTGTCGGACTCCTCGTCGGACACCACGGGACCGTTCAACGCAATCGCCTGGGCGACCAGGTGTTGGCTCACCTCACCCAGGCCGTCACCCGACAGCGTCGTGAGATCGGCGTTGGCGTCGTCGACGGCTACCACGTAGCAGCGCTCGCCCCGCAACACGTTGAGGGCGGCGTGGCGGACGGCATCCCAGACCGCCTCCGTCGAGGGTGCCGACCCGATCGTGCGACTCACCTCGAGCAGGCTGGCGAAGCGGTCGGTGAGGTCCAGGCTGGCCGGCTCGCCGGCGCTCACCGGGCCGGCACCCTCCTCCCCGCGAGGCAGGAGCAGGGCCACACGGGCACCGGCGTCGGCCACCGCGTCGGGCGCCTGGTCCCATCCCAGTGCCACACCCAGGCGTGCCCCGGCCTCGACGGTGAGGGCGTGCTCGTAGCGGGCGCCCTGGCCCTGGGCGACCGCCAGGCTGCGGGCCAACAGGCGCCGGGCCCGCGCCGGTTTTCCATCCAATGCTGCGGCCAGAGCCTGCTCTCGTAAGGCATGGGGCAAGTTGTTGCGGTAGTGGCGAGCCAGTCGGTAGGCCCGCGCCGCTGCCTTCACGGCCAGGGCCACCGCCTTCTTCCGTTCGGCGACGGCGACGGTGGGCACCGCCTCGGCCTGGAGGCGGCGGGCGGTGGCCAGCCACGGGTACACGGGCACCACGTACTCCTGACGAAGGCCGGCCCCCCGTACGATACCGACGGCCGCGTCCAGCACGACAACGGCGTCGTCGACCAACCCGGCGCCGAGAAGACGGACGGCCTCGGCCATGTGCACCTCGGTGGCGGTATGGGCGTCCTCGTTCCCGCGAGCCAACTCGGTGGCCACCAGGTCGGCCGGAACCTGCCCGCCCGACGCCTTCGACCACACGCTCAAACTGATGCCGGCCGCGGCCGAGTCGCCGATGTCGACGGCAGAGGTGTGGAGGTGCCGGGCCAGCTCGACCGCCTTGTCCAGCTCTCCGAGGCGGTAGTGGCAGTACGCCAGGTGCTCGGCGGCAGTGTGCTCCTCCCATCGATCGCCCGTGCGCCGGAGGAGGCGGATCGCCTCCCGGCAGGTGTCGATGCACTCCCGGTAGCGAGTCGCGGCATAGAGGACGACGCCATAGAAGTGCAGGGACTGGCCCTGGCCCCACAGGTCGCCGAGCTCCCGACGGATCGCCAGTGATCGCTGGGAGTAGACAATTCCCCGCCGGTACCACGGCACCATGGTGGTGACCGGAGCATGCTCGGAGTACGCCTGGGCCAACGCAGAGGTTGGGGGGTAGCGCTCGGCCAGGTTCATCTCCCGCAGGTGGGCCCAGCCACAGGTGATCTTGCCGCTGTGGAACCAGTAGACGTAGGCCAGGCGGCTGTAGATGCGGATGGCGAGGAAGTCCTCGTCGCCCCTCTCGGGCCGCCGGCGGTGGCGCAGCCTCGGGACGATGGTGTGGACGGCCTGCACGACGACCTCCCACAGCAGTGCCACCAGGAACGCGGGGGTGCGCCGGGGAGCCCACCGGCCGAGGTGGCGCAGCGCCCCCTCCAGCCAATTGCGGGCGGCCAGAGGGTCGCCCCGCTTGAAGGCGAGATCGCCGAGTTTGCCCTCGATGCCGACACGGGCCACCCGGTCGGAGTTGAGCCTGAGCGCTTCCTCGAGGCGGGTGACGGCCTCGGCATACAGACCCTGGAGCACGAGCACGTCGCCGAAGCCCTCGGCGATGCGGGCACGGGTGGCGCGGTCGGCACCAGTACCTGCTGGGCCCGAGGCGGTGCCAGCGGCGCCAGCGGGGCCCGAGCCTGGGGCAGTGCCGGCCCACCGTTCAGCCACCCGGTAGTGGGCGGCGGCCACCTCGAGGGCGTGCTGGGGGCGGGCTGCCTCGGCCGCCCGCAGGGCGTAGTCGAGCGCCCGGGCCCCCTCGCCGCCGGCGTCGTAGTGGTAGGCCAGCTCGAAGACGCGATCGGGCGATGTCTCTTCGAGTCGACGGGCCGCCCGCCGGTGCAGGTCGCCGCGTTCGTCGGCCGACAGTCGGGTGAGGAGAGCCTCCCGCAGCTTGTCGTGGCAGAAGGTGCAACGCCCCGTGGCCTCATCGACCCACAGGATGCGCCGGCGCCGAGCCTCTTCCAGGACAACTGTCGCGTCGGCCGCCGATCGCCCGGACAGTTCCGAGGCCAGACCCAGATCGAACTCCTTGCCCAAGACTGCTCCCACGCCCAGTAGCTCGAGCACGTCGGGCGTCAGGAGCTCGAGGCGACGCACGAGGAACAACGCCGCCCGTCGAGAGGTCTGCACGGCAGCCATTGCCCCCGGGTCGATCTGCCATCCCCCGGCGGCCGTCGAGGTGTTGTCCTGCGAGGAGCCGTCGGTACCCTGATCGGCAGGCCCGACCAGGGCGTCGTCGACCCACCGCAGGGCACCGGACTCCACCATGCCCCGCAGTACCGCGGAGGCCATGAACGGGCTTCCCTCGGCCAGGTGGACGACGGCGTCGAGGGCCTCGGCTGGGAGCGCCCCGGCCATCGACGTGCACAGGAGGCCCACACTGGCAGGATCGAAGGGCCCGAGAGTGATGGCGGCGCGGGACCGCAGGGCGCGCAGGGCGTGGCCGGGACCTACCTCCTCGGAGCGGAACGCGGCCACGACCAGCACGTGGCCCAAGCCGTCCGACCGCTCGTTCCAGCGTGCGAGGAGGCGGGCGGTGAGGCCGTCGGACCACTGGCAATCGTCGAGCAGGACCAGGGCGGGACGCCCGGGTTCGCCCAGCGCGTCGAGGAGGGCACGAAGGGCTTCGACGCTGCGCACCTCGCCGTAGTCCTCGGGACCGAGCTCGTCGCGGTCGGTGTACCCGAGGGCCGCGCCCAGGACGGGCAGGGCGGCGACCACCGACTCACTCCGATCGTTCAGGCGATGCCGGAGGCGATTCACTTCGGCAGGATCCTGGGCGGCTGCGGCCAGGATGCCCGCAGCAACGCCGTCGAGAAGCTGGAACGGACGCTGGGCCGCCTGGTCGACTCCCTGGCCTCGAAGCGTCCACGCCGCCGGCCCCACCTCGAGGGCCAACTCGTCGAGCAGGCGGGTCTTGCCCCCGCCCGACTCCGCCTCCATGAGCACCAACCCTCCCCGCCCCCGTCCCGCCTCGGCGAGAAGTGCGGCGAGCGTGGCCAACTCCGAGGTCCGGCCCACGAAAGCGGCCTCGGTGAGTGCGATGCGCCGATCGTGGAGCCCGGCGGTCACCTGGGGGTCGGCCGTGCCCTGATCGAGGGCCGCGGCGATCTGCTCGAGGTCGAAAAGGGCGGCATCGGCCGACTGGTAACGCTCGCCCGGGTCCTTGCGCAGCAGGCGGGCCACCACCTCGTCGAGGGCCCGGGGCACCACCACCCCGAGGCTCCGCAGCGGTGGGGCCGGGGTGGTGAGATGCTCACGGAGGACCTCGCCGACGGTCGAACCATCGAACGGCGGCCGCCCGGCCAGGCACTCGAACAGCAGGACACCGAAGGAGTAGAGGTCGGCGCGCTCATCAGCGCCCACGTCGAGGAGGCCGGACGCCTCGGGGGCCATGTAGCGGGCGGTTCCCACGGGCTCGTCACGCACCGACGGGTCGAGGCCGGCGCTCTTGGCCAGGCCGAAGTCGATCAGCACGGCGTGGCGCACTTGATCGTCGCGGTCGACCATGACGTTCGTCGGTTTCACGTCACGGTGCAGGACACCCTGTTCGTGAGCCATTCCCAGGTCGGACAGGACGTCGATCCCCACCCGCAGAGCGGAGGTGGTGCTGAGCGGGCCAGAGGCCAGGCGCTGCTGCAGCGAGACACCCGCCACGAACGGCTGCACGAGAAACAAGGCGTCGCCGTGACGACCCCAGGCCACGAGAGGCCGGAACGTCGGCGTCTCGAGACGAGCGAGAACCTGAGCCTCGTGTTCGAGCCGGGCCCGGGTCGAGGGGGACACGCCGGTCGCGGCGACGGTCTTCAGCACCACCGGGCGGTCGCCGTCGCCTTCGTCGACAGCCAGCCAGGTATCGACTCCCTGGCCCCGCTTCAACAGTCGCTCGGCGCGGAACCGGCCGGCGAGGAAGGGGAGCTCGTCGGCTTCGGTGGCGTCCATCCCGTATCTCTCCCTCGGGCGCGGCGATCCTGACCGGCCCCAGAGGAATCATCGGCATCTCATCGTCGGAACTTGAGGTCCGAATACGGCCCGGGAGTCGTATGATCTGATCGTCAGGCCACCGATGGGCCTGCGACTGGCCAAGACGGAGGAGCGGCGCGATGTCCAACGTGCTTAGGCCGCTCGACCAACTCGTCGACGACACGCTCCGCCTCGCCCTCGCCGCCGGGAGGCTGGGAACGTGGCGCTGGGACATGGCCACCGGAGCGATCCGCTGGGACGAGCAGCTCGAGGCCATCTTCGGCGTCGAGCCTGGCGGTTTCGACGGTACCTTCGAGACGTACCAGTCCCTGCTCCACCCCGACGATCGCCCCGCCGTCATGGCCAAGGTTCAGGGGGCCGTCGCCGCCAAGTCGGACTACGACGTCGAGCATCGCGTGGTATGGCCGGACGGCTCGGTGCACTGGTTGCAGGGTCGGGGATCGGTCATCCTCGACGACGAAGGAGACGTCACGGGCACGGTGGGATGCGTCGCCGACATCACCGAGCGGGTGCTCCGCATCAGTCAGGCCGTCGAGCTGAGCGGCAGCCTCCAAGCGGGCCTGCTGCCCCATCTCGCGGCACCATCGGGAATGACGGTCCGGAGTCGGTACGAACCAGGCGAAGAGCGGCTCCTGCTCGGGGGTGACTTCCTCGACGTCGCCATCACCCCGGCCGGAAACGTCGGGTTCTGTATCGGCGACGTCAGCGGCCATGGCGCCGTCCCCGCCGCGGTGGGAGCCAGCCTTCGAGCCGGCTGGCGCGCTCTTGCCCTCACCGGCGACGACCCCTCGGCGTGGCTGAGGGGTTGTGCGCAGGTCCTCGCCACCAGCCGGCCTCCCGCTGAGCTGTTCGTCACCATGACCACGGGTTTGGTGAGCGCCGACCACCGGCGGGTCGCCCTTCTGTCGGCCGGTCATCCGCTTCCGGTCCTCCTCGCCGGCGGTGACGCCCGAACGCTCGTCGCCGACACCTGCCCGCCACTCGGCCTCTTCTCCGACGACCAGCTCGGCGATCCGATGGTCTTCGACCTTCCCGACGGTTGGACCCTGCTCATGTTCACCGATGGCCTGTTCGAGGGACATGTGCGGGTCGGCGCCCCCGAGCGCCTGGGCGTCGACCGGATCGAGCAGTGGTGCTCAGGGCTCGACGACAGGCCCGTGGACGAGGCCAGCCTCGACGACCTGCTCGCCTTCGTGGAGAACGCCAACGGCGGGCCGATCGTCGACGACATCGCCGTCCTGGTCCTGGCGTCATCCCGCGCCGGTCCCGTTCCGGATTGACCGTCGTCGGCGGGCCGTCGGTGGCTCGCGACCGGCAAGCCCATCGCCGCACGCTCCAACCGCAGCACCACCAGCTGGAACCAGGCCCTGTGCTACTCCACGATTCGCACCGGCCACTTCACCGGTGCCGGCCCCGCCGACGTCGTCGCTCGAGCCTTCGACGGCGAGCACATCTACGAGCTCGACCTCCAGATGGGTACGTGTGCCGATGCCCCCCACATCCTGTCGGACTGGGGCGATTTCTCGCCGGTCTCGCCGAGCTGGACACTTCCGACGAACTACCGGACCACCGCCGTCGGCGACTTCAATGGTGACGGCTGGGACGACCTGATGGGGCGTTCGGATTCCGGCATCGACGCTCGGACGTACGACCCGCTGAACGGCTGGCAGCCGCTTGCACCCCCTGCCGGAGGCAGGCCCGCCACCACTCTCCCGGCCGATACCGGATGTCCCTGCGTCGCTGTTCAACGCCCGGCCGCCGGCATTTTCGGATGGGTAGCGACCGGCGGCGTCGGCGGACGTTATGGGCGCCCTCGTGCCCCTCGGGGCTCGCGGAGCGCCCATGCCTTGACGGACGACCTTGTGACCCACGGCCGGCGGTCGGGGGCAATCAGGGGAGGTCGATCGCAGGGGGTTCCGATGTTCAGGAGTCGAGCCGCGACAGCACCTTGCGAGCGTTGGACGCGACGGACTTCCGCGGGTCTTTGGTGAGTCGTTGGAGCTGGGGTCGGAGCCACCTCCGCAGCTCGTCGTCGTCATAGGCCCAGGCGCCCAGGACCTTCATCGAGTTGTTGAGCACGATCCAGTCGTCGTGGGTCGCGACGTTGTGCTGCATGATGTCGACGGCCCGGGCCCGCTGCACGTCGCTCAGAAGCGTACGGGTTAGGTCGAACACCAGGGCCAGCGTCCACTTGGTCGACGCCTGATCGATCGCTGCGATCTCGCCCTGCAGTCGGTCCATGAGGCCCATCGTCCACTCGGGGTGGGCGATCGTCACCCGCTTCATCGCGCTGGAGACCCGAAGCCGGACGACCTCGTCGGCGCTGAAGTAGCACTGGAACAGCTCGGCGAGTCTGTCCCGGTCCGCCAGCACCAGGTCGACGACCTCGACCGTGCGCCCGAGCGAGTTGGGATGGCCCCCGGCCAGCATCGCCTCAAACGTCTCGTTCATCGAGTCGCATGTCCCTGATCTCGATCTTCGCGTTGTCGGACCGAGCTCGGCCACCGTCGACGGAGCACTACGCGGTCGTGCCTACGGTAGCTATCCCAGGAACAGAGGAACGGATCTCGGGTGCGGCGGCCGGCGTCAGGTCAAGCACTACCCCGAAGGTGCCGTTCCGGGCGTAGCAACTCTCGCCGGCGCAGCCGGCGCGATCCCGAGCTGGACGCGCGACGGAATCGGCGTGCGGGTCCCCTCGGGTCAGCGATCTGGCGCGGCCGAACGGCAACCGCACCGTCGATCGGTGCGGCGTGCTATCCGGGGATGCCGCGGCTCACGCTGGCTGGAACCGCTTCTCAGCCGCCGCCAATCGCCGCCACGCGCTTGGCCATCTCCTCGGGCGACACGTCCTCGATGTAACTGGCGACGTGCCAGATGTGCCCCCAGGGATCCTCGAACGAGCCGGAGCGGTCTCCGTAGAACTTGTCCTCCAGCGGCTGCTGCTCGGTGGCGCCGGCCTCGAGCGCCTTGGCGAAGGTTGCGTCGACGTCCTCGGCGTAGACCATGATCGAGACCGGCGAGCCACCCAGCGACCTCGGTCCCTTGTGGCCCATGTCGGGGGACGCGTCGGCGAGCATAACGACCGAGTCACCGATCTCGAGCTCGGCGTGGCCGATCTTGTCCTCGGGCGCCGGCATGCGCATGCGCTCCTTGGCGTCAAGCACGGCGGTGTTGGGCATCCCCCCTTTCCGTGGAGGCATCGCGTAAGGAGATGCGATGCCAGAGCAACGAAGGAAGTACGACCGAGACTTTCGGGAGGGCTCCGTTCGAGTCGTCCTGGAGACTGGTCGGTCCATTCGCCAGGTTGCTGACGATCTGGGGATCCATGCCGGGACACTG
>JBBRXY010000032.1:0-31319 GCA_038238185.1 Acidimicrobiales bacterium | reverse complement strand
CTGTCGGTGCCCGACGGCGAGGAGATGGCGAACCACACGACCAACGCCCGCCTGGGCATCGTCGGCGGCATCTCCATCCTGGGCACCACCGGGGTGGTTAAGCCCTACTCCACCGCCGCGTGGCGGGCGTCGATCGTGCAGCAGATCGAGGTGGCGGCCGCCCAGGGTGAGGTCACGGTGATCCTGGCCACCGGGAGCCGGACCGAGAGACTGGCGATGGCCCTGCACCCCGCCCTCGACGACGTCTGTTTCGTCGAGGTGGGCGACTACGCCGGAACGGCACTGCGCAAGGCGGCGGCCATGGGCTTCCACCACACGGTCTTCGTAGGCATGGCCGGCAAGATCACCAAGTTGGCGGCGGGCACGATGATGACCCACTTCCGGCGATCGAAGGTCGACGGCAAGCTCCTGGCCGCGGTGGCCCGGTCGGCCGGCGCGCCGGCCGAGGTCGTGGCCTCGGCCACCGCCACCGAGACGGCCCGACACTTCTTCGAGACCTGCACCGCCTACGAGGCCATCGGGCCGTTGACCAAGGTCTGTGAGCTGGCCAAGAAGGCCTGCGAGGACCACACCGGCGGGAAGCTGGCCGTCGACGTCGTCATGGCCGACTTCGAGGGGCGCCGGGTGGTGGCCCGTGCCTGAGCTGCCCGTGATCGTGGTGGGGGTGATCGGACCCGAGCTGGCCAAGGACGCGGCCCGGGCCGTGCAGTACGCCGACCTGGTCGTCGGCGGCGACCGACATCTCGACGCCTTGGCTCCACCGGGCACCCGGCGCCTCACGGTCAAGGGCGATGTCGCCTCCGTGCTCGATGCCATCGAGGCCGAGCCCGGCCGGGTGTGCGTGTTGGGATCGGGTGACCCCGGCTTCTTCGGCATCGTGCGGGCCCTGGCCGAACGCTTCGGTCCGGAGTCGCTCGAGGTCCATCCCGCCCCGTCCTCGGTGGCCCTGGCCTTCGCCCGCCTGGGCCTGCCCTGGGACGATGCGGTGGTGGTGTCTGCCCACGGCCGTCCGATCGACGACGCCGCCCGCCGGGCGGCCGCATCGCCGAAGGTGGCCGTGCTCACGTCGCCGGACAACCCTCCCCAGGCCCTGGCCCGGGAGTTGCTCCGCCTCGGTGGCCGCCATAAACGGGTTGCCGTGTGCAGCCGCCTGGGAAGCCACGACGAGGCCGTGGTGGAGGTCGACCTGGCCGGACTGATCGCCACCGAGTGGGACCCCGTGTCGGTCGTCGTCCTGCTCGACGGACCGGCAGATGCTTCCGTCGGGTCCGCGCCGACATTGGCATGGGGACGGCCCGACGCCGACTTCTCCCACCGCCAGGGCATGGTCACCAAGGCCGAGGTGCGGGCCGTGGTCCTGGGCAAGCTGGCGCTGCCCCCGACCGGGGTCCTGTGGGACGTGGGCGCCGGAAGCGCCAGCGTGGCGATCGAGTGCTCGCTGATGGCCCCGGGCCTTCGGGTGGTGGCCGTCGAGCGCGATGCCGACGACGTCGATCGGGCCCGCGCCAACGTTTCCGCCCACGGCGCGGTTGTCGAAGTCGTCCGCGGCACGGCACCGGATTGCCTCGCTGTACTGGACGCGCCCGACCGGGCCTTCGTGGGCGGCGGTGGGCTGGGCGTGCTCGACGCCGTGCTCGACCGTCTGAATCCCCACGGTCGGGTCGTGGCCACCTATGCCGCCCTCGATCGGGCCGCCGCCGCCGCCGAGCGCCTGGGCCACCTGGTGCAGGTCCAGGTGAGCCGGGGCCAGCCCCTCCCCGATGGCAGCTTCCGTCTCGCGGCCGAGAACCCCGTCTTCGTTGCGTGGGGTCCGGGCCAATGAGCCTCGCCGGGATGATGAGCAATGTGTTGTCGGTCTCGGTCACCGAACGGGGTCGCGCCCTGGCGGCCCGGCTCCCGTTCCCGGCCGTCCACGGCGAGGCCCGCACGACCGTGTCCGACCGCTGGGACCACGTCGACGGCCTCGTCCTGTTCCTGGCCACCGGCGCCGCCGTGCGCATCATCGCCCCCCTGCTCGACGACAAGGCCACCGATCCGGCCGTGGTGTGCGTCGACGAGGCCGGACACTTCGCCGTGGCCCTGTGTGGCGGCCACGCCCGAGGCGCCAACCAGCTGGCCCGCCAGGTGGCCGACCTCCTCGGTGCCGTCCCCGTGATAACCACCGCCACCGACGCCACCGGGACGATCGCTTTCGACCAACTGCCCGCCATGGTCGCCACCGGCGACATCGCCGGTGTCACCGCCGCCATGCTCGACGGCCACTTCCCCACCGTGGTCAACGACCTCGACTGGCCCCTCCCCCCCGTTCTGGTCGGGTTTCGGGGGCCCCCGGCCCCCCGAAACCTGACCAGAACGGAAGGAGCCTCGGTCGTGATCACCGATCTGGCCGTCGCCGCCGCTCCCGGCGAGGTGGCCCTGCACCCGCCGTCACTGGTGATCGGGGTGGGAGCCTCCACCGGGGCTCCGGCCGACGAGGTTCGCGATCTCGTCGCATTCGCGCTGAACGACGCTGGTCTCGCCCCCTCGTCGGTGGCCGAGGTGGCCACCATCGACCGCCGGGCCGGCGATCCGGCGATCCTCGCCCTCGGCTTGCCCATCCGGGCGTTCACCGCCGCCGCCCTGAACACGGTTCCCGTCCCGTCGCCCAGCCCGGTAGTCGCCGCCGCCGTGGGCACTTCCAGCGTGGCCGAGGCGGCGGCCCTCCTGGCCGCCGGCGCTCGCGCCGAGCTCGTCGTGGCCAAGATGGCCACTGCCCACGCCACCGTGGCCGTGGCCCGACGGCGCCATCCCCGGGGCCGGCTCGCCATCGTGGGACTGGGACCGGGCCACGCCGGCTACCGCACGCCCGCCGCCGAGATCGCCGTGCGCCACGCCGAGGTGGTGATCGGCTACGGCCCGTACGTCGACCAGTGCGCCGATCTGCTCGGTCCCGGCCAGGAAGTGGTCCGCAGCCCCATCGGCGACGAGGTGGTGCGGGCCAAGCAGGCGCTCGCCGAGGCCGGCGCCGGTCGTCGCGTCGCCCTCGTCTCCTCCGGTGATCCCGGCGTATACGCCATGGCCGGCATCGCCCTGGAACTTGCGGGCGACACCGGTGCCAATGCCGACGTCGACATCGACGTCGTCGCAGGAGTACCCGCGGCCCTGGCCGCCGCCGCCCTGCTGGGCGCGCCACTGGCTCACGACCATGCCGTCATCAGCCTGTCCGATCTCCTCACCCCGTGGTCGGCCATCGAGGCCCGCCTGGCCGCCGCGGCCGCCGCCGATCTGGTCGTGGTGCTCTACAACCCCCGCTCCCGGGGAAGGTCGTGGCAACTCGACGCCGCCCGCACGCTCCTCTTGGCCCACCGCTCACCCGAGACACCGGTGGGGATCGTCACCGATGCCGCCAGGCCGAGCCAGGGCGTCGTGCTCACCACCTTGGCCGGCCTCGACGTGGAGACGGTGGGAATGACGACGTGCGTGATCGTCGGCTCGTCGACCACCACCGTGGTGGGCGGTCGCATGGTCACCCCCCGGGGATATTCCCAGTGAGCTTTACCGTCACCGTCGACGAGGGCTGTACCGCGTGTGGCGCTTGTCTGCTCACGTGTCCGGAACGGGCGCTGCTGGCCGCACCGAAACGACCGGCCACCATCGACAGCCGCTGCACGGGCTGCCTGGCCTGTATCGAGATCTGCCCCCGCGACGCCCTCACCGTCGAAGAGTCCCCCGTTCTCGTCGCGCTGGTCACCCCATGACGTCGTTCAACGCGACGGGAACGCTGGGGGACGCCATCGAGGCCGAGAGCTTTCGCATCCTGGCCGAGCGGGTCGACCTTTCCGGCTGGGGCCCGCTCTCCGGCGCGGTGGTGGCCCGGGTCATCCACGCCAGCGCCGATCTCGACTACGCCACCACCATGGTGGCCGACGAGTCCGCAGTGGCGGCCGGCGTGGCTGCGCTGCGGTCGGGTGCCCCGGTGATCGCCGACGTGGAGATGGTGGCCCGGGGCATTTGTGGGCCCGACGTCCGCTGCCACCTCGGCAACGGCCACGCGGGACCGGGCCTCACCCGAAGTGCCGCGGGAATGCGCGAAGCGGCGGCGTCCCACGCCGGCGGCGCTCTCGTGGTGGTCGGCTGTGCCCCCACCGCCCTGACCGAGGTACTGCGCCTGGCCGCCGAGGACGGGTTCGCGCCGGCACTCGTGGTGGGGCTGCCCGTCGGGTTCGTGGGGGCAGCCGAGTCGAAGGCGGTGTTGCGGGCGAGTGGCCTGCCGGCCCTGAGCAACGTCGGCGAAAAGGGCGGTAGCGCGGTGGCCGCCGCCGCCGTCAACGCCATGTGGCGACTGGCTCGGGCATGACGGATCACCCCGCCCTCCTCGTCGTCGGCCATGGCAGCCGGTCGGCCGCCGGGGTGGCCGAGTACTGGAAGCTGGCCGACGTGGTGCGGTCCCGAGCCCCCGACCTGGAGGTGGGCTGCGGCTTCATCGAGCTCGCTGCTCCCGACCTCGACACCGCGATCGACCAACTGGTGGCGGGCGGTGCCACGTCGGTGGTGGCCAGTCCCCTCATCCTCCTGGGCGCCGGGCACCTCAAGAACGACGGTCCCGCCGCCCTCCACCGGGGCCGCCACCGGCATCCCGGGATCAGCTTCCACTACGCCCGCGACCTGGGCATCCATCCCCTCGTCCTCGAGGTCGCCCAGGATCGCATCCACGAGGCACTGGGCGCCGACGACCCCGCCACCGCCGCGGTGGTCGTCGTCGGCCGTGGGTCGTCGGACCCCGATGCCAACGCCGACCTCTACAAGGTGGGGCGCCTGCTGTGGGATGCGGGGGGGCTGGGCCAGGTCGAGCCGGCATTTGTCTCTCTCGCTCCACCCAATGTCGACGCAGCCCTCGACCGCTGCCTGCGCCTGGGTGCGACCCGCATCGCCGTAGTGCCGTACTTCTTGTTCACCGGAGTGCTCGTCGAGCGCATCCGGGACCAGACGGCGGCGTGGGCCGACGCTCACCCCGGCGTCGACGTCCGCCACGGGCCGTACCTGGGTACCGATCCGCGCATCGCCACCCTGCTCCTCGACCGCTACCTCGAAGCGCTCACCGGCGATGCCCGGATGAACTGCGACCTGTGCGTCTACCGTACGGCCATGCCCGGCCATGAACACCGGGTGGGTGCTCCGGTAGGCCCGGGCCACGACCATGGCGGCACCACCCACCTGGGCATCTCACCCACCGCCCCCCACCAAAACATTTCGCCCGATCGGGAGAGGGGGTGATGCAACTGGAAAGCACTGTCGATCTCGTTCGGCGACGGGTACCACTGTGGTCCTGGCTGGTCGTGGCCATGGCCCTCGTCGTCGTCTATGCCCTGACCCTCGAGAACGGGGCCACTCTCCACGCCGGAGCCAACGTGGTCCACGAGCTGTTCCATGACGGACGCCATTTTCTCGGCGTCCCGTGCCATTAGCTGACTGACAGATCAGGCCGCCCCGCGCATACCGGCGGGGCGGCCCGATCGTCGAAAGGAATCAATTGTGCGTCGCCACCTACGTGACGGCGCCCTGGCCGGTCTGGCGGGGGGCGCCGCACTGGCCCTCGTCCTGCTGTTCGTCGGGGAGTCCACCATCGGCCAGGCCATCACCCTCGAGCAGCGCACCCACCCCGGTGCGGCCACCGACGAGATGTTCTCGCGCGGGACCCAGCAGGCCGGCGGCGTCGCCGCCGCCATGGTCTGGGGCCTCTGCTTGGGCGTGGTGTTCGCCGTGGCCTACTTCATCCTGCGCCGATACCTGGCCACACCCTCGGACTGGCGGGCCGCAGTGTCGCTGGGCGCCATGAGTCTCCTCACCGTCAATCTGGTGCCGTTCCTGAAGTACCCGGGCAACCCTCCCGGCGTCGGCGACCCCGCCACCATCAGTCGACGCACCATTTTGTATGTGCTCATGCTGGCGTGGTCGGTGGTGTCGACCGCAGGCGCGTGGCGCATGGCCCGGTGGCTCGATGGTCGGGGCTGGCCCGACCATTTGCGACTTCCCGCCGTCGCCGGCCTCTACGCCGCCCTCGTCGTCGTGGGCTGGGCCGCGCTTCCCGGGTCGCCCGACGTGGTCGGCGCCCCGGCCACGCTCGTCTGGCGGTTCCGCCTGGCCAGCCTGGGTGGGACCACCGCCTTCTGGGCCGTCGCCGGCACGGTGTTCGGCTGGCTCCGGCTTTCCGCCGCCGGCCATGCCCCCTTCGACGCGCTCCGTTCCCGAGCCAAGCTGGCCCGATCCGAACCTTGACGTCGGTGCCGCAGATCACCTAGGAGCTTCCCGGCCGCATGGCCCGCACGGTGCCAATGGTGTCGGCGTCGGCGGGGTCCTTGTCGTCGCGGTAGCGCCGGACGCGGGCGAAACGCAGGGCCACACCACCGGCATAGCGGGTCGACACGTGGACGCCGTCGACGGCGATCTCCACCACCAGCGGCGGGTCGATGTCGACCACGTGACCGTGCCGACCTGACTCCCGGGTCAGGAACTCAGCGGTCTGCCACTCGAGCAGCGCATCGGTGAGTCCCTTGAACGTCTTGCCCACCATCACGAACCCGCCCTCCGGGTTACGGGCACCGAGATGGAGGTTGGACAGCCAACCCTGGCGCCTACCACTACCCCATTCCGCGCCCAGCACCACGAGGTCGAGCGTGTGGACGGGCTTCACCTTCCGCCACGCCGCGCCCCGTCGTCCGGCCTCGTAGGGCGACGACGCCGCCTTGACCATCACGCCCTCGTGCCCGGCGGCCAAGGCCTCGGTCTGGAACCCCAGAGCCGCATCGAGTTCGTCGGTCACCAGCGAGGGCACCCGCGGGGCGCCGATGCGGTCGAGCGCGGCGGCGCGGTCGAGCAGGGGCCGGTCGAGCAGGTCGTCGCCGTCGAGGTGC
Source organism: Acidimicrobiales bacterium (assembly GCA_038238185.1). Classification (GTDB taxonomy): domain Bacteria; phylum Actinomycetota; class Acidimicrobiia; order Acidimicrobiales; family AC-14; genus DATAQC01. The sequence goes on along the minus strand of JBBRXY010000032.1, from coordinate 24,429 downwards.
AGGCAGTCGAAGAACCAGACCCCGAGCGTCGCCCGCCCCGGCGGGCCGGTCCGGCGCCCGAAGCTGCTCATCGTCTCCTGGAACACCGCGGGCCCGTCGTCGGTCACCCCGAGGATCTCCCCGTCGAGGACGACCTGGTCGACGTCGAGGCTACGCAGGAAGGCCGCCACGCCGGGCAGGCGGTCGGTCACGTCGTTGAGGTTGCGGCTGAACAACCTGACCGCGTCACCCCGGCGGTGTGCCTGGATGCGGGCGCCGTCGAGCTTCCACTCCACCGAGCACGGGCCCATGCCCTCCAGCGCCGAGGCGACGTCAGCCGATGTCGTAGCGAGCATGGGCTGGACCGGGCGCAGCAGGTCGAGGCCGATGCCGGACAGTCCCGCCCCACCGTCGACGAGGGCGACGGCCGCCACCCGGGCCAGGTCGCCGGCGAGCATGACGGCCCGCCGCACCGCGACCAGCGGCAGGCCCGAAGCCCGGGCCACGGCGTCGGTCATCACCCCTTCGAGGGCGCCCTGGCGGAGCTCGCCGATGAGCAGGCGCCGGATGAAGTCGGCCTCGGCCTCGGTGGCCCGGGCGAGCAGACGGCCGAGCAGGTCCTGGCGCGCTGTGGCCGACCCCGGCCCCGCCAGCGCCTGCAGCGTCGTGATGGCGGCGTCGAGCTCCAGCACCTCGATCGTGGGTGCGGGTGCGGCCGGAGGGTCGACGGCCCGCAGCGTTGCCCACCCGATGCCGATCTTGCCCTGCCGGGGGTGGCCGGCGAGGAACGCGACGGCGGGCTCGATCTCCTCGGGCGCCAGACGCTGGAGCAGCGTCGCCAGGCTGACCACCTTCGCCGATCGAGCCCGGGTCGACGCCACCGCCCCCGACGTGATCACGATCTCGGCCAGCAGCATGGTCACTCCTCGGCGACGGCCCGGTCGAAGCAGGGCGGGCACAGCTGGCGACCGTCGAGCAGGTGGATCCGGGTCTCCATGGTCCCCTCGCCGCACGACGCGCAGTCGATCGACGTGAACACCCGGGCCGTCGGGGGGACGACCTCGTCCACCTCCCGTACCTCGTACAGCTCGTCGAGGGGGACGGCCAGGACGGCCTGAGAGCGCTCCTGCATCGCCGCCGCGAACCGCTCCCGGTCTTCGTCCGACGCCCGGCCCGAGCTCATCGCCGCCCCCAGCGCCTCGCGCTCCGCATCGGGCTCGGGTGACCGGGGCCCAATGCTGCGGCCGCTGATGCGGACGGCCCTGCCGTCGGAGCGGCGGATGAACGTATAGGCGTTCTTGCCGTAGTCGCGGTGGATGAGATTGCCCTTGCCGAAGGTGCAGCCGGTGAGGAACTGGATGGCGTCGACACCGCACATGTCCGTCTCGACGATCGCCACCACCTCCTCGTCGGCCGAGTGGGGCCCGATCTCCGCCAGCGCCACCTCGGCGGCCCGGATGCCCATGGCCAGCCCCGGACACATGTGGCCGTGGAACTCGACGATTCTTCTTGTCGTCTCCGTGTCGATCATCGTCAGACTCTGCCACCCCCAGACTGTGCCGGCTGAGACTGTGCCGGCTGAGACTGTGCCGGCTGAGACTGTGCGGGCTGAGACTCTCTGCCGGCTCAGACTCTGCCGGCTCAGGCCCGGGCCGAGCGGATCGTGCATTTCGCGACGCCGCGTCGGGTCGGGCCCGGTGGACCCCGTAGAGTCCGGCCGTGGCACGCGCCGTTCTCTTCGACTTCTACGGCACGCTGGCCCGGGCCGTGTCGTGGGGCTCACCCGTCGACGTGGTCCTGGCCCAGCGGGGCCATCGCCTGGAGCAGGGGGCCTACGAAGCCTGGCAGGCCGAGGTGTTCGACGGCATGGACCACCTCGAGCATTCGGCCACTCGCGACCACTACCTGGAGTGGGAGCGCGACCGCCTCCGTCGCCTGGCCCGGGGGAGCGGCGTCGAGGCCGACGACATCGAAGAGCTGGCCGCCGAGTTGCACGTCGCCCTCGGCGATTTCACTCTGGCCGCCTACGACGAGGCCCCCGCCGTGCTGGCCGAGCTACGGCGACGAGGGCTGATCGTGGCGGTGTGCTCGAACTGGGGCTGGGATCTCGATCGGGCCATAGCCATGTCCGGCCTGGACACCGCCTTCGACGTGGTGGTCACCTCGGCGCAGGTCGGCGTGCGCAAGCCCCACCCCCGCATCTTCGAGCTCACCCTGCAAGCGTGCGGGGTGGTCCCTGAAGACGCTCTGTTCGTGGGTGACACCTGGTATCCCGACGTCGAGGGATCGCTGGCCGCCGGCCTGCGTCCCGTCCATGTCTGGCGGCCCGACGACGACCACGTGTCGGGGCTGCCGCCACAGGTGACCCCGGGCGTCTACCGCGTCGACGACCTGCGGGGCGTGCTCAACCTGGTGTGAGACTGGTGCGGAGCCAGTTTGGGGGCTGGTCCGGCAGCCGATCCGGGCGACACTGCGAGTACCTTGCTGGCATGGAACAGCGGGTCAGCCTGATCACGTTGGGTGTGGCCGACCTCGGGCGCGCTCGCCGCTTCTATGAGCAGTTGGGCTGGCGAGGCCAGGAGGTCGAGGAGACGGTGTTCTTCCAGGCCGGTGGTGTCGTTCTGGTCCTGTGGGGCTACGACAAGTTGGCCGACGACTCGGGCGTCGCAGCCACCGGGGGCGGGGGATTCGGCGGCGTCGTGCTCGCTCACAACGTGCGATCGCCCGAAGAGGTCGACCAGGTGGTCGGGGCCGCCGAGAGCGCAGGGGCCACGGTCACGCGACGACCCTCGGAGACGTTCTACGGCGGCTACGCCGCGTGCTTCCGCGATCCCGAGGGCCACGTCTGGGAGATCGCCCACAACCCGGGCTTCACCTTTGCCGCCGATGGCTCGATCATCGTGCCCGACTTCGCCGAACACGAGTAGGCCACATGGAACGGCCGGCTCCGTTCCATGTCGACTAGCGATCGCGGCTCCAGCCTTCGCAGCTTCCGGTGAGGTCACTGCACCCTCGAGGTATCAGACCGCCCGGCCGATATCTCTATCTGATGTCGACGCCACACCACCCGTCACCGAGGAGACCGCCATGACCACCGAGACGCAACGACCGAGCACTCGCCCGCGCTCCACCACGAGCGCCACTCATGTCGCCAAGGCAGTCGTGGTGGCGACGGTGCTGCTCGTCAGTGCCATGGTGTCGGCTCTCGGATCGTCGGGAGTTTCCGCCGCCACCGCCCGTCCCGTCAACGACTTCGACGGTGACGGCAGGACCGATGTCGCGGTGTTCCGCCCCTCCAGCGGCGTCTGGTACGAGAATTTCAGTAGCGGTGGCTCTGCTGTCACGGCGTGGGGCGCATCGGCCGACGTGCCCGTTGCGGGCGACTACAACGGCGACGCCAAGACCGATGTGGCGGTGTTCCGTCCCTCGACCGGCGTCTGGTACGCCAACCTCACTGGTGGTGGCTCGATTGTGACGGCGTGGGGCGCCTCGACCGATGTGCCCGTCCCCGGCGACTACAACGGCGACGGCAAGACCGACGTGGCCGTGTTCCGCCCCTCCACCGGCGTCTGGTACGCCAGCCTCAGCGGGGGCGGTAGCGCCGTCACGGCCTGGGGTGCGTCGACCGACGTTCCCGTGCCCGGCGACTACAACGGCGACGGTAGGACCGACGTGGCCGTGTTCCGCCCCTCCACCGGCGTCTGGTACGCCAGCCTCAGCGGGGGCGGTAGCGCCGTAACGGCCTGGGGTGCGTCGACCGACGTTCCCGTGCCCGGCGACTACAACGGCGATGGTAGGACCGACGTGGCTGTGTTCCGCCCCTCCACCGGCGTCTGGTACGCCAACCTCAGCGGGGGCGGTAGCGCCGTCACCGCCTGGGGTGCGTCCAGCGACGAGCCCCTGCCCGGCGACTACAACGGTGATGGCAGAACCGACGTCGCCGTGTTCCGTCCCTCGACCGGTGTCTGGTTCATCAACCTCAGCGGCGGTGGCACCACTGTCACCGCTTGGGGTGCCTCCAGCGACATTCCCATCGGGAAGGTGAGGCGTGCACCTGCCCCGACCTATCTCCCCACGACGTACGACGCCAACGGCTTCTTTCACCTCAACAGCGGTACGAGCACGTACGTCGGTTACAAGCCCGACACCTACAACGTCGCCACACCAATTGATCTGTTCGTCTGGATGCACGGCTGCGGCGGCATCGCCGAGGGCGACATGTGGTCCATCGCCCCTCCGCCAACCCGCTCCACCCAGAGCTACATCGCCATTTCCCTGGGTGGGCGTGACGGCACGTGTTGGGACGTCAACTCCGACGGCCCCAAGATCCTGACCGCAGTCACCGACATCCAGCGGTACTTCAACGTCAACCCCCGCAAAATCTACCTCGGTGGGTACTCGTCAGGTGGCGACATGGCCTACCGGCACGGCTTCCAGAACGCGGGAACCTTCGCCGGCATCCTCGTCGAGAACAGTGACCCGTTCATGGACGCCGGGGTCGCCCCGGGGCCGCTCATGGCCGCGGCGTCGTGGAAGATCAACATTGCCCATGTCGCCCACACCGGCGACACGACGTACCCGATCGCCACCGTCCGATCCAGCTTCGCGACCCTGGCCGCCAACTCCTTCCCGGCCACGTTGATCGAGAAAGGGGGCACGCACTACGACCCGGACGCCGGCACGACGGGAACCAACTACGACCTGATCCATTCGCTGCTCCCCTACCTCGACGCCGGCTGGACGTCGCCCTGACGTCAGTCGGCGGGCAGGAACGACAGGTGTACCCGACGATGGGGGTTGTCGTCGTTGAAGTCGACGAGCACGACGCTCTGCCAGGTGCCGAGAAGGGGCTTCCCCGCAACCACCGGCACAGACAGTGACGGGCTGATCAGCGCCGGCAGGACGTGGTCAGCGCCGTGGCCCCGGGCCCCGTGGCGGTGAGCCCACCGGTCGTCGCGCGGGACGAGATCGCCGAGGAGGAGCTCGAGGTCGGCCTCCGATCCCGAGCCCGTCTCCATCAGGGCCACCCCGGCGGTGGCGTGGGGGACGAACACATGCACCAGGCCGTCTTGGCGCGACCGACAAAACGACGTCACCGACTCGGTGAGATCGATGACGTGGGCTCCCGAGGTGTCGACAGCGAGTTCAGTGGTGTCCATGGCCCCTCTCTCCTAATTGGCGGACGGATCGTCGGGGAAGTTGGCGACCCTGGCCAGTGCGCCCCCTTGGCGGCGCAGCACCATGGGCCACAGGTCTTCGGGCGCGGAGACGACGGCGTCGTCGGCCAGGGCTTCGAGTACGAACCAGGCCCCCGCCTCCACCTCGCCCTCGAGCTGACCTGGGCCCCACCCGGCGTGACCGGCAAACAGGCGGATGCCACCGACGACCGTCCCCGGCCCACCCGGGCCCGGTACCCCGCTCTGGGGGCCACTCGGGCCCGATACCCCGCTCTGGGGGCCACTCGGGCCCAGGTCGTCGGGATCGGTGTCGAGGTCGACGCTGCCGAGCCCTCCGAACAGTGGCCGCCACCCGGCTCCGGCGCCGGTGGTGCCACCGGGCCCCGACCGGCCCAGGCAGATGACCCCGTTCTGGGCCACCGGCCCACCCAGGAACACCACCGAGGGCTGAGCAGCGAGATGCTCCCAAATGGGCAGGATCTCCGAGACCGCCGATTCGGACGGCCGATTCAGGATCACTCCCACGGCTCCCTCGTCACCGTGTTCGACGACGAGCACCACCGTGCGCTCGAAGTTGGGGTCGCGCAGAGCGGGCGAGGCCACGACCAACCGCCCGCCGTAGTCGGGCATCAGGTTTCCGCCAGTCGGGCGACGACGGGCGCCATGTCGTCGAGCGCGCCGCCGCTGAACACCACGTAGGACAGACCCAGCTCCTCCCGCCGGCGGACGAGGTCGTCGACGATCTGGTCGATCGTGCCCACGAGGAAGTGAGGCGTGCCCAGGATCTCCTCGGTCGTGAGGCCGAAGCCGGCGGCCAGGCCGGCGGCGACCTCGAGGCGTTGGTCGGTGACCACCGCCACGTAGACCCGAACACTCAGCTCGAGCTCGCAGAATCGGGGCCCGGCCGCCTCGCGGACCCACCCCAGCTTGGCCACGGTGGCCGCCTCCGTACCGCTGGGCCCGACCTGGGGCCCGATGGCCCCCGTGCGCAGGTCGAAGTTGATGCCCACGATGTCGGCCTCGCGGCCGGCGACGGTGAGGATCCGTCGGGCGCCCCCGCCCACGAGGATCGGCGGGTGAGGTCGTTGTACCGGGTGTGGCGTGCCGATGAGATCGGTCACCGTGTGATGACGCCCGGCGAACGAGAAGGGCCCGTCACCCATCAGGCCCTTGATCACCACCAGGCCCTCGGCCAGGCGCTCGACCCGGGTGGCGGCATCGTCGTAGGCGATGCCCGACTGTTGGTAGTCACGTCGCTGCCAGCCGGCACCCAGGCCCAGCTCGAGACGACCGTCGGACAGCACGTCGAGCGTGGCCGCCTCCTTGGCCACCACGACGGGATGACGATAATCGTGGTCGAGCACCATGGTGCCGATGCGCAGTGTGGTGGTTGCCGCCGCCGTCGCGGCGAGTGCCGGAACCGGCGCCCATTGGTCGTCGAAATGGTCGGGCATGACCAGCGTGGAATAGCCGTCGCCTTCGACCCGGCGGGCGAGCGCCGCCCATTCCGCCCCGGACGACGATCCTGCGAGCTGTGCCCCGAACCGGAACCGGCGCCGGGGAGTGGTCATTACGTGCAGGCTACCGGGGGCCAATCGCCTTCAAGGACCGACTCCGCACGCGACGATCCGCCGGGCACGGGACCCGGCGGATCGTGGACTCAGCAGTTCAGCTGTCGGTGTGGCTAGGCCTTGACGTTGCCCCGGTTGTGCAACCGACGGCGGATGTCGAGGGCGGCCAGGAGGAACAGCCCACCGAGCAGCAGGTACCGGGCGTCGCCGCCGGTGGCGGCCAGGTTGCCGGCCTTGACGTCAGGTCCGATGAGGGTGACGTTGCCGGTGAGGGCGACGTTCTCGAAGGCACCCTGGCCGACGATGGTGTCGCCGGTGATGCCCCCGTCACAGTTGCCCAGGGTGGCGCTGACATCCACGGTGTCCTTCAACACGCCGGTACCGCCGATCACCCGGCCCTTGAGGATGAGCAGAATCGGTGGGCTACCCCGTGTGTAGTTGCCGAGGTTGTCCCAGGTGATGGTGTCACCGTTGATAACACCGCCGTGGTCGGCGCTGGTGATCTCGAACTTCGGGTTGCCGCTCTCGACCGAGTGGACGTCGGTGGCCTTGATGCCGATCAGGTCACAGGCGAAGAACGTCTCGAAGAAAACCGGGTCGGACGGAATGCTGATCGTCCAGGTCACTTCCTGGCCGGCCGAGGCCGGGTTGGGAGTGGCCGTCTTGGCCACGGGGATGGTGCAGTGGACCCCACCGGCCGGCACCGTGGCACCCGCCTCCATGGGGCCGAGGCGCAGGTCGACGACAGGCGCTCCGGGGATGAGGGTGAGGAGGCTGACCGAGCCGATGGCGTCGACGGCGCCGGCAGCCAGGGTGCCGTCAGGTTCGTTGGCCACGGGCGAGCCCGGGGGCCCTCCGATGGCCCGGGGGGCCTGGCCGAGGCTGATGGTGCCGACCGCGCCCAGGGCGATCGTGACCCCGGTTGGCCCGAGGACGCTGGAGAGGCTGACCGACAGCAGCGGGACGCCCAACGGGCCCTTGATGGTGATGAGGGGGTTACCCGGGTAGGTGACGCCGTTTCGCGGGTCGCCGGCGATGCCGGTGGCGGTGGACCGGAGGATGAACTCACCGGCCACCTCGATGGTGAGCGTGGGCCCGAGGGGCGTGTTGAGCAGGGAGATGGGTGCGACGATCTGGTGCGTCTCGCTCACCAGCCCGAAGGAGCCGTCGGGGTTGGGGATGAAGTACGAGAACGATTCCGACTTCGACACCGTGCTGGCGGTGGGGTCGGCGGGGGTGGCGGTGCCGACCAACGGTGAGTCGGGCGCCCCCACGAGCCTCAGGTCGGCCGCCTCGCCCTTGCCGTAGGAGATGGGCTGGCCGATGGCGCAGGTGTTGGGGTCGTAGATGGCCTGGGCCGTGCCGGTCAGCAGCCCGGTGGTGATGACAGGCGGGACGTCGAGGGAAACCGACTTGACGATCGGGTCGGGTACGCCCTCGGGCGGCGGGGCCGCGGCCTCGGCCAGGCCGGACAGGAGGATCTGGTTGACGTCGACCGGCTGGTCGGGCGGCACGACGAGGCCGGCCTCGAGGCCGGTGCCGCGCCCGTAGGCGTTCTTGGCGGGCAGGGGGGGCTGGACGTTCTGGCCCAGCTCGTCGGTGATGGGATCGCCGAGACCCTTGGAGTCGACCGAATCGCCGGACACCGCGGCACCGAGCTTGGCGATCGTCGTGGTGCCGAGGTTCAGGGCGTTGGAGGAGATCACCGTCCCCGTGCTGTAGGCCGCGAAGTCCTGGTCGGCGAGCGGGGCGGCGCCGGCAGGCGTGGCCGGGATGGCCATGAGCGCCCCCGCCGACGTCAGCAGCACCGTGAGCAGGACCGAGATCCGAGTCCTCATGTGGGCATCTCCCTTATCTGCCCGCCGGAGCGGGTCATCGCATATCTGGCCCTGTCACCGGGCCACTCGTTCGATACGTGGGACGCCATTGGACGTCGAGCCCGCCCACCGGCGTGCTCGTAGCTGGGACTCATCCCGTGATCGTCGAACAATAGCAAACCCTCTTGCGAGGATGGTGCTTCGGAGCCCGTTGTCACACTTGACGACCGGCGTCGTACTGTCGGTTATGCCTTCCCGCCCGTCCACCGAGGCAAACGGGCCCGACGCGGTCGTCGTCGGAGCCGGCCACAACGGCCTGATCGCCGCCTGCTACCTGGCTCGTGCTGGGCTCGATGTGGTCGTCGTCGAGGCGCTCGACCGCCCGGGAGGGGGATCGCGGACCGAGGAAACGGTCCCCGGCTACCGGTTCGACCTCCATTCGGTCGCCCACAACATGATCAACATGACCGACATCCCCGCTGAGCTCGACCTGGTCGGCGCCGGCCTCGACTACCTGGAGATGGACCCCTTCTCCGTCGCCGTGCACGCCGACGGTCGCCGGGTCCGGTTCTTCCGGTCGATCGAGGCCACCGTCGACTCCATCGCCGAGTCCGACCCCGACGAGGCCCTCGCCTATCGGGCGTTCATGGACACGGCCATGCCCGTGGTGCAGACGGTGCTGCCGGCGCTGCGGGGGGAGATGACGGCCCGCGAGGTGCCCCAGCGGTTGTCCAACCTCGTCCGCTCCTTCCGCCACCGCCCCGCCACCACCCAGCGCGACGTCCTCGGGCCGTACGACTCGCTCCTGCGGCGACGGCTCCCGAGCGACCTCACCCGGGGCCCGGTCGCCGCCTTCGCCGCCCACGCCGCGTCCGGGCCGTCGTTGCCCGGCGGTGCCATGTACGCGTTCTGGCAGGCCGCCTACCACCTCTTCGGGCAGTGGCACGCCCGCGGTGGGGCCCAGGGCCTCACCGACGCCCTCGTCACCCGCCTCGACTCCCTCGGTGGAGAGCTGCGCTACTCCACCCCGGTGGCCCGCATCGAGGCGCCCGGCGGACGGGTGACGGCCGTGGTGGGCGAGGGCGGCACCCGCATCGCCACCCGGGCCGTGATCACCGCCATGGACCCCAAGACCGCCCTGCTCGACCTGCTCGACCCACCCCTCGGAGGCACTGTGGGAGCCGACCTGGCCGCTGCCCGCCGGGGCAACGTGGTGCAGGCCCTGGTCCACGTGGCCACCGACCGGCTCCCGCAGTACCCCGACGCCCGCACCGGCGACTGGAACGGCCTGCAGAGCTACGTCGACCACCTCGACGACCTCGTCGCGGCCTGGGCGGTGTCCGAGAGTGGCCATCTCCCCGACCCGCTTCCCCTGTACGCCTTCACCACGTCGGCCATCGACGACTCGCTCGCCCCGCCCGGTCACCACACCGTCTACCTGGCCTGCCCGGCCGCCCCCTCCACCGTGGTCGGAGGCTGGGACGGAGTGCGCGATGAGTTCGTGGCCCGCGCCCTGGCCACCATGGAGGAACGGGCCCCAGGGTTCTCGGGCACGATCCGCGGCGTCACCACGTGGACGCCCGACGACATGGAGCGGGTCGAGCGTTGGCCCGGAGGCCACCCCATGTACCTCGACCTCGCCCTCGACCAACTCGGCCCGTTCCGCCCGACCCGGGCGCTGGGTCGCCACCGCACCCCCGTGGACGGGCTGTACGTCTCCGGCGCCGGCACCAACCCTTCTGGCGGCATCTCGGGCACGCCTGGCCGCCGGGCAGCCAAGGCGCTGCTGGCCGATCGGGGCGCCTGACCGAGGCCCCCCGCCGGGGACAAACCCGTTCGACGCGGCGAAGGCGGAACTAGCCTCGCCGCGATGAGCACGGAGGCACCACCGGCGGCTTGGTACCCCGATCCCTGGCAGCAGGGCAACCAGCGCTGGTGGGACGGCACAGCCTGGACCGGCTACACCGCCGCGCCGGGTCCGAGTCCGAGCGGGGCCCTGCGCCTCGACGAGGAGGGGCGGTACGCAACCCGGGCACGGGTGGCCCTGCTCGCCGTCATCCCGTTGGCCCTCGTCGGCCAGGCGGCCCTGGTGTCGATCGTCCGCTACGTCATCGACGGGGTGAACGACAGTTCCTTCGCCAACGGCTCGTCGTCCAACTTTCGCGCCGGCCTCTGGGGCCGAGAGCTCCTGGCCCAGGTGGGCGGCATCGGGAACCTTGTCGCCGGTGTCCTGTTCCTCCTTTGGTTCCATCGGGCCTGTGCCGATGCCCGGGCTCTGGGACTGCCCCAACGGCGCGACCCGAGTGTGGCCACGGCGAGCTTCGTCATTCCCGTGGTCAACCTGTGGTGGCCCTACGAGTCGACCTGCGACCTCCTCCCCCCCGGCGACCCCGCCCGCGCCCACGTGCTGCGGTGGTGGCTGCTCTGGATCGTGGGTGGCTTCGTGGCCACCTTCGTGGTCGTCCTCGGCGCCCTGGTGTCGACCACGCTGGGCTGGGTCCTGCTGGTGGTGCCCGCCGTGCAGCTGGTGGCCGCAGCCCTCGCGGCGCGCCAGGTCATAGCCGACGTGGGGGCCGCCCACCGGTCGCTCGCCGTGCCCGCAGGCCGGTCACCGTCTCGTTAGGCTCCCCCCTGGTCGCGAAGATTCGTGACCAGACTCCGAGGAGGCACCGATGGCGTTGACGTGGCCGATCGAGAGAGAAGGAAGTCCGTCCCCGACGATCGATACGGAGGAACCGATCAGGACCGTCCAGCACCTGCTCGGCCAACACGGCCACCCTGTTGCCGTGGACGGCATCTTCGGGCCCATCACCGCCGGAGCGGTCCGGTCGTTCCAGGGGGCCCACGGGCTGGATGTCGACGGCATCGTGGGAAACCAGACGTGGCCGGCCCTGATCGTTCAGGTCTCGCTCGGCAGCGAGGGGGGCGCCGTCCGCGGAGTGCAGGGCCAGATCAACGCCCGCGACGCGTCGGGCGAACCGTCACATCTCCTCCGGCTCGACGGCATCTTCGGCCCTTTGACCGACGCCAAGGTGCGCTCGTTCCAAGAGGCGTCGGGACAGTTCGGCTTGGAACCACCCCTCGCCGTCGACGGCATCGTGGGCCCTTTGACCTGGAACGCGCTCATCAACGCCCTGGAGATCATCGGGTAGCGGGCCCTTCAACGCGATCCGACCCCCGCACGGTGCAGGGGTCGGGACGGTGATGGGGCCTACGTCGGCCGGGGCAAGCCGGCCGGCGTGGGACTAGAAGCGCCGGCGACGGGTCTCCACGACGGGCTCGTCCACGTAGCCGTCGGCGGCGACGGGGCCGCGCCCGACCCCCCGGCTCAGGAAGAGCAGGCTCCACAGCAGGCCGATGCCGCCGGCGATCATCAAGATGACGCCAACGGTGCCGACATCGACACCCTGTACGGCCACGTTCACCGCAAAAGTGAGGATGGCGCCTACTGCGATGAGAAAGACGCTGATCCCGATTCCCATGATGAATCCTCCAATGTTCGGACGTGTGCCGTCCCGTACTGGAGGGGTTCCCAGGCCCCGGCTGCGCCAAACACCCCGACGGCGGCGCTCGGCGCCCGCAGCACCGAGAGTCGGGGCGGAGGTGCGCGGCGGACGCACCCCCGACCCCGGACGTCACCGAATGTGTCACATCCCATTCCGAGATGCCAATGGCGCTCGCTTACCGCTCGATCAGAGCCACGGCCCAGCAGGCGATACCCTCGCCGCGACCCAGGGCGCCAAGGCCTTCGGCCCGCTTGGCCTTCACCGACACCGGTGCTCCCACCACCTCACCCAGGGCGGCTTCCATCGCCGGTTTGTGGGGCGCCAGACGGGGCGCGTCGAGCACCACCGAGCAGTCGACGTTGGCCACCGCCCACCCCTCGTCGGTCACCAGGCGGACAACCTCGGCCAGTAACACCGAGCTGTCGGCGCCGCGCCACGCCGGATCCGTGTCCGGGAACAACTGGCCCAGGTCCCCGAGGCCGGCGGCGCCCAGAAGGGCGTCGGCGACGGCATGGGCGACCACGTCGGCGTCACTGTGACCGGCCAGGGCGCGCTCGGCCTCGACCACCACACCGCCCAGCACGAGGCGACGGCCGGGATCGTCGACGAAAGGGTGGACGTCGAAGCCCATGCCGACCCGCGTCGCCATCAGGAACCCCCGGTCATCGGGACCGGGCCGCCGGTGAGCAAGGCCCGAGCCACGACCAGGTCGTCGGGCGAGGTGATCTTGAGGTTGCGGTTGTCGCCCTCGACCACGACGACCGTGCCCCCCACGGCCTCGACCAGGCCGGCGTCGTCGGTGGCCTCGGGTGCGCCGGCGTGAGCCTGGCGCAAAATCTCGGCCCGGAAGGCCTGAGGCGTCTGCACGGCCACGAGGCCTCGGCGGTCGACGGTGCCGGTGATCCGGTGGCCGTCGACCCGCTTCACCGTGTCGGACAGGGCGACTCCGGGAACGGCACCGTCGGCCCCGGCCCCGACAGCGGCCACCACCCGCTCGAACAGCTCGGGGCCGGCGAGCGGCCGGGCGGCATCGTGCACCACCACGATCTCGGCGGTGGCGGGGACCGCGGCCAACCCGGCCCGCACCGAGGCCGAGCGGGTCTCACCGCCAGGCCGGGCGCCGGGCTCGAGGCGCTCGGCGGGAAGCACCGTCACCACGCCCTCACACGTGGCCCGGGCGGTAGCCACCGACCAGTCGAGCACCCGGCGCCCGAGGAGGTCCTCGAACTGCTTGGGCCTCCCGAAGCGACTCCCGCTCCCACCCGCCACCACGATGGCCCACACGCCCTGCATCACTCCAGCGACGCTAATGGGATCCACCGACCCCGACGTTCCGGTCACGTTCGACAGGCCAGGCTTACCGAAATGTGACCGGAACGGGAAGCCTCCGGCGGGTATCCTTGAACCCATGCGGCACCGTTGACGCCCGTTTCCTCCTGAGGTCCACCGGCTCGGCCGGTTGGTGGTCGGCTGGGCGATGCTCGCCGACAGCGTCCCGATCTACCCGCTGTACTCGCTGTTGTTCGCCGACACCGGGTTGTCGGATGCGCAGATCTCCACCCTCTTCCTCATCTGGTCGACGGTGGGCATCGTCGCCGAGGTGCCATCGGGAGCCCTGGCCGACCGGTTCTCCCGCCGGGCCGCGCTGACGGCGTCCGGCCTGCTCCAGGCTGCGGGGTACGTGGCCTGGATCGCCGCGCCCGGCTATCCCGCCTTCGCCGCCGGATTCGTGCTGTGGGGCCTCGGCGGAGCGTTCGGCTCCGGCGCATTGGAAGCCCTGCTCTACGACGGCCTGGCTTCGGCCGGCGCCGAGGAGCACTACCCGCGCATCTACGGCCGCATCACGGCCGTCCGCCTCCTGTCCCAGCTCCCCGTCGCTCTCGCCGCCACCGTCCTGTTCACCGCCGGGGGGTACGACCTGGTCGGCTGGGTAAGCGTGGCTTGTTGCCTGGCTACCGCAGGTGTCGCCACGCTCCTGCCCGAGGCCCGGTGCCATGCGCCGGCGCCCCCCGACGCCGAGGGTGACCCCCTCATCGCGGTCGGCTACGTGGCCGTGCTGCGCGCCGGCGTAACCGAGGCCGCCCGCCAGCCAATCGTGCGCGCCGCGGTGGTGGCCGTGGCCGTCCTCGGCGGACTCGAGGCCCTGGAGGAGTACAGCTCGCTCCTGGCTCACCAGTGGGGCGTGACCACGTCGGCGGTTCCTCTCGTGCTGCTGGGCATGCCCGTGCTCGGCGCCGCGGGTGCCGCCCTCGGTGGGGCCGCCGGTCGGCTCAGGCCGCTGACCCTCGCCGTCCTCCTCGCGGTCGCGGTCGCCCTCGTGGGTGGCGCCGCCCTGCTGCGCCAGCCCGTCGGCGTGGCCGGGGTCGCGGTGGCCTACGGCCTCTACCAGCTCGTCCTGGTCGTCACCGACATCCGCCTCCAGCAGCGGGTCACGGGTCCGGGCCGGGCCACGGTGACGTCGGTCGCGGCACTGGGCATGGAGGTGACCGCCGTGGCCCTGTTCGCCATCTGGGCCACGGGTCAACCGGCGATCATCGTGGCCGTCGGCCTGGCCGTGGCCGCAGCTCTGCCCTGGCTGCTGCGCCCCGAGGCGTAGCCGATACCTCTGTTCTTGGCGCGCTCATTCACCCATGGGGTGATGAGCGCGACGAGAACGGCGGGGGTTACACCATGTACTTCGACTCCAGGGCCGAGCAGACCGTCTCGGTGATGGCCTTGGTGACCAGGTACGGGTCGCAGTTGGCGTTGGGGCGACGGTCCTCGATGTAGCCGCCCTTGTCGACCTCGACCTGCCAGGGGATGCGCACCGACGCCCCCCGGTCGGAGACGCCATAGCTGAACTCGTTCCACGGGGCGGTCTCGTGCTGCCCGGTCAGGCGGTGTTCCATACCGTGGCCGTACTGGTGGACGTGTTCCATGACCTTCTCACCCAGGGCCTCACAGGCGGCGATGATCGGGTCGTAGTCCTTGCGCATGGCCCTGGTGGAGAAGTTGGTGTGGGCGCCGGCACCGTTCCAGTCACCCTTGACGGGCTTGGGGTCGAGGGTGGCGGAGATGTTGAACTCCTCAGCCGTGCGGTAGAGCAGCCAGCGGGCCACCCAGAGGTGGTCGGACACTTCGAGGGGGCTGCCGGGGCCGATCTGGAACTCCCACTGCCCGGGCATGACCTCGGCGTTGATGCCCGAGATCAGCAGGCCGGCGTCCATGCACGCCTGCATGTGGCGCTCCACCGCAGGGCGTCCGAAGATCTCGTCGGCACCGACGCCGCAGTAGTAGCCGCCCTGGGGGGCCGGAAAACCCTTCGGAGGGAAGCCGAGGGGGCGGCTGCCCTCGAAGAAGGTGTACTCCTGCTCGATGCCGAACCAGGGCTCCTGGGCGGCGTACTTCTCCGACACCTCTCGCAGGGCCGCCCGGGTGTTCGTGGGGTGCGGGCTCATATCCGTGAGCAGGACCTCGCACATGACCAGGAGGTCGTCACCGCCGCGGACCGGGTCGGGGCACGAGAAGACCGGCTTCAGCACACAGTCCGACGACTCACCTGGGGCCTGATTGGTCGACGATCCGTCGAAGCCCCAGATGGGCAGGTCGCCACCGTCGGTCATGATCCTGGTCTTCGACCGCATCTTGGCGGTCGGCTCGGTGCCGTCGATCCAGATGTACTCAGCTTTGTAGGCCACATGACTCCTCGGGCTCGCCGTCGGACCCGGGCAGTTGCCCGTCCCCGACGTTTCGGACCCCCATAGTGAGCCTCACCGGCGTTACAAAACCAAGTCAGCACCGAGAACGCTCTGTGAACCCTCGTCACAGGTCGGAGAACGTGGCCGTTCAGGAGGGGGGTGCGGACTCCAATCGAGACCTGAAGGAGGTCCACACCCGCCTAGCAACCCCTGGGCCGCGAGACCTGGGGATAGCATGTCGAACGTGGGGGAATGCCCGAGGTGCGGGGCAGCTTGTACCGGCGGAGCACGCTTCTGCTCGAGTTGCGGCGCCGCCCTGGGCTCGGCTCCGCCGGGGCCCCGCGCGGAGCGAAAAGCGGTCACGATCATTTTTACCGACGTCACCGGCTTCACCGCGCTGACCGAACGTCTCGACCCGGAGCGGCTGCGGCGGGTCATGACCCGCTACTTCGACGAGATGCGCTCGGTGGTGGAACGCCACGGAGGCGTGGTCGAGAAGTTCATCGGCGACGCGATCATGGCCGTCTTCGGCCTTCCCCGGCTGCATGAGGACGACGCCCTTCGAGCGGTGCGGGCGGCCCTGGAGATGCAGGAGACCCTCGTACGGTTGAACGACGACCTCGAGCGCGAGCGCGGCGTCACCATTCGGGTGCGCACCGGGATCAACACCGGAGAGGTGGCCACCGGCGCGGCAGGCGTCGACGGAACGCTCGTCCTGGGCGATGCCGTCAATGTGGCCGCCCGGCTGCAGCAAGCGGCCGATCCCCGGGAGATCCTCCTGGGAGAGACGACCTATCGCCTGGTCGAGGGGGCGGTCGACGCCGAACGCCTGTCGGCGATATCGCTCAAGGGCAAGGGTGGGCCGGTCCCCGTCTTCCGCCTCCTCGGCCTGGGCGGCGACGCCTCCGTCGGCCCACGACGCCTCGACACCCCGATGGTCGGCCGCGAGAAGGAGCTCGCTCAGCTTCGGTCTCTCCTCGATCGCGTCCGGACCGAGCGCTCGTGCCACACGGTGATGATCGTGGGGGCGGCGGGGGTCGGCAAGACCCGCCTCGTCGGCGAGCTTGTTCGGTCGGTCGCCGGTGACATCGATCTGGTCCAGGGTCACTGTCCGTCCTACGGCGAAGGCATCACATTCTGGCCGGTTGCCGAAGTCGTCAGGCAGATGGCCGGGATCGAAGGGGATCACTCGCGCGAAGAGGTTCAGGCCAGGCTCGAGGCCCTCCTCGACGACGACGACGACGACCGCGACGCCGTGGTCGAACAAATCGGTCAGCTCCTCGGCCTCCAGCAGCCGACGGTCGCCTCCGTGGAGATCTTCTGGGCGGCCCGCAAGCTGCTGGAGAAGGCCGCCGCCAACCGGCCGCTGGTCGTGGTGTTCGAAGATGTGCACTGGGCTGAGCCCACCTTCTTGGAGTTCGTCGACTACATCGGCGAGTGGTCCAGGGACGTACCGATCCTCGTGTGCTGCGCGGGCCGGTCGGACTTCCTCCAACGCCACCCCGATTGGGGACAAGGCCGCTCCGGTGTCTCCCTCATGGAGCTCGAGCCACTGACGCGCCAGGAGAGTTTCAGCCTGATCCAGAACCTGCTGCACGGTGAGCGGTTCGAGCAACCGGGTCAGGACCGCATCGTCGAGGCCACACAGGGCAACCCCCTCTACCTCGAAGAGATGATGTCGATGTTGATCGACGATGGGCTGATCCACCGCGAGGACGGCCGGTCGCTCGCCGTCTCCGAACTTCAGGACGTGCCCCTTCCCCTCACCCTGCAGTCGCTGCTCGTCTCCCGGCTCGACCGCCTCGAGCTCGCCGAGCGCGAGGTGATCGAGGTTGGAGCGGTCATGGGTGCGGTGTTCTCACGCCGGGCCCTGCTCGACGTCGTCGTCGACCGGCCCGAGGCCGAGACCCTCGACTGTCTCCGGCGCCTCATCGACAAGGACCTGCTGCAGGCCGACTCGTCGGGAGCTTGGGAAGACGCACTCGGCTTTCATCACGCCCTGCTCCGCGAAGCCGCTTACGCCTGCATATCGAAGGAAACCCGTGCCGAGCTGCACGAGCGGTTCGCCGACTGGCTGGAACGCGAGCGGGACGAGGGCCGCATCGGGGAGTACGAGGAGGTCGTGGGCTACCACCTCGAGCACGCCCACCTCCTGAGGCAGGAGTTGAGGCCGCCCGACGACCACGGCCGGGCACTTGCCTTGCGTGGCGGTGGACAACTCGCCTCGGCCGGCAGCAAAGCTCACAGCCGGGGAGACGTGGTGGCGGCCGGCCACCTGCTGTTGCGGGCGGCAAAGTTGCTCCCTGGCGAAGACCCGCTTCGCCTGTCGATCCTCCCGGCTCTGAGCGAGTGCCTCATGGTGACGGGCCGGGTGCAGCAGGCCTGCGACACACTCGACGAGGCCTGGCAGATGGCCGAGCAGCAGGGCGACCGGGCGGTGGAGGCGTACGTCCTGCTCCTCCGCACGACGCAACGGCTGTTCACCCAACCCACGGGATGGGCCGACGCGGCCCGCGAGGAAGTGCAACGGGTGATCCCGGTTTTCGAGGAGCTGTCGGACGAGAACGGCCTGGCCCGCAGCTGGCGTCTCCTGGGCCTGATCGAGTTCGTGAGGGGCCAGTGCGCCTCCGCCGGGGAGGCCGTGGACCGGGCCGGTACGTACGCCCATCGAGCCGGAAACCGTCGGGAGGAGCTGGAGAGCCTGGCGTGGCTCCCCCTGGCTCTGTTCACCGGGCCGGTGCCGGCCAAGGAGGGGATCAGTCGCTGCCAGGAGATCATCGAACGGGCCGACCGTGATCGCAAGGTGGAGGCCAGCGCCCGTTTGGTTCGCGGCACCCTCGAAGCAATGGGCGGCGAGCTCGGAAGAGCGAGGGAGTCACTGGCCAGCGCACGGGACACGTTCGAAGACCTCGGACTGCGCTTCTGGATCGCCGGCCCGGTCGCCTACCTCACGGGCTGGGTGGAGCTCCTGTCCGGCGAGGCGGCCGCCGCCGAGCGAGAGCTCCGTTGCGGTCACGAGGCGTTACGCCGGATGGGCGACCGGAGCTGGCTGTCGTCCACCGTCGCCGGCATCCTCGCCCACTCCCTCTACGCCCAGGGCAAGTACACCGAGGCCGAGGAGCTGGCCGGGATCAGCGGAGAGGCGGCCGGCAGCGACGACGTGTTCTCCGAGGTGGTGGGCCGCGGCGCGCTGGCCAAGGTGCTCTGCGCCCGCGGCGACACGGCGCGAGCGGAGTCCGTGGGCCTGGAGGCGGTACGACTGGCCGAGGGTACCGACTGCCTCCAACTCCACGGCGAATCGCTCATGGACCTGGCCGAGGTCTACCGGTGCAGTGGGCGAGAGGCCGATGCCGTGGCCCTCGTGGCCGATGCCCTCGAGCTGTACACCCGGAAGGGAAACACGGTGGCCGCCGACAAGGCCGCGGCCCGGTGGCAAGGCGCGTCGAGCCCCCTGCCGTCGTGATCGGGGACGCCATTCGTCGAATTCCACCACCAGGCGGTCGACGACGACGGACACGCTAACCAACGTCATCGTCCGGCGGGGCTCGAAATGCCGGTGGGACCGACTCATGCCACGGCCCGCCTACTATCCGGCCACATGCAGGACGGGAGCCGGCGGGCCATCGCCGCCGCCTTCGGGTCCAATCTGGCCATCGCCGTGGCCAAGCTCGTCGGCTTCGTGTTCACCGGGGCGGCATCGATGCTCGCCGAGGCGGTGCACTCAGCGGCCGACACCACCAACCAGGGGCTGCTGTTCCTCGGGGGGGCCAAGGCCCGCAAGCGGGCCACGACCGACCACCCCTTCGGCTACGGCCGTGAGCGCTACTTCTGGTCGTTCGTGGTCGCCCTGGTGATCTTTTCCCTGGGCTCGCTCTTCGCCCTGTACGAGGGAGTCGAGAAGCTGATCCATCCCCACCAGCTCGAGTCTGTGGGTTGGGCCATCGCCATCTTGGCGCTCGCCGTGGGCTGTGAGGGGTTCTCGCTGCGCACCGCCGTCGGCGAGTCCCGGCCCCTCAAGGGTGGCGAGTCGTGGTGGACGTTCATCCATCGCTCCAAGACCCCCGAACTGCCGGTCGTGCTCCTGGAGGACGTCGGGGCGCTCGTCGGCCTGGGCCTCGCCCTGGTCGGCCTGGGACTGGCCGAGATCACCGGCAACCCCCGCTTCGACGCCACCGGCAGCGTGGCCATCGGCCTCCTCCTGGGCGTCATCGCCGCCACCTTGATGGTGGAGATGAAGAGCCTGCTCATCGGCGAGGCGGCCTCACCGGCGACGGTACGCAGCATCTCCGAGGCCATCGAGTCGTCCGACCAGGTGCTGTCCGTCATCCACCTGCGCACCGAGCACCTGGGCCCCGAGGAGCTGTTGGTGGCGGCCAAGGTGGCCTTCGACACGGGCTTGGGCGTTCCCGCCCTGGCCGAGGCGATCGACCTCCTGGAGCGGCGGGTCCGCGCCGCCGCGCCCGAGGCCAGGCTCATCTACATCGAGCCCGACGTGGCTCGCACGTCCGTACCCGCCTCGCCCGAGATCAGTCCCCCGCCGGCGAACTGACACGCCGCTGTCGCCTGCCGACCGGTTTCATCCGGCGAACCGGTTAAAGGTCTTCGAGAACTGCCACGACTGCTGGAGCACACCGCTGCAGGTGTTCTCGGGCCACGATCCCACGCGGCCCGAACACTTGCTGTCCCGGTTCACCGACCACATGGCGATCCGCCCGATGTGGTGCTGGTTGGCGAAGTCGGTTATTTGCTGGGCATCGGTGGTGGTGAACACCTCGGGGGACACGTCGTTGGTAGGGGAACTACCACGACACTGATCGCCGCGCTCAGGGCGCGCCGCGTTGATGCCTTCACTGACTACCTCGCTGACGGCCAGTCCCCCTAGTCCCGGCGTTTTCCAGTTTCTCGGCTGGAACAATCCGGGCCTGGAGGCCCCTTGTCAGTCGACGGAAGGGCTGAGCTCAAAGTGGTGTGAAGAAAAAGCGCCGGATGGCATCGGGCAGCGGCAGCGGGACGTCGCCGGACGCACCCCAGCTGACGGTGACCCCGTTCCGCACGTACCAGACGCCGGTCGAGGGCCGGAAGACGGCGGTGTCGATGCTGCCGTCGCCGTTGTAATCGCCGGGCACGGGAACGTCGCCGGCGCCACCCCAGCCGACGGTGATGCCGCCCCGGACGTACCAGACTCCCGTCGAGGGCCGGAAGACGGCGATGTCGGTGGTGCCGTTGCCGTCGTAGTCGCCGGGCACGGGAATGTCGCCCGAAGCACCGAAGCCGACCGTGGCGCCACCCTGGACGTACCAGGTACCCGTCGAGGGACGGAACAGGGCGATGTCGGTGGTGCCGTTGCCGTCGTAGTCGCCGGGCACGGGGATGTCACCCGAGGTGCCGAAGCCGACGGTTGCCCCTCCCCGGACGTACCAGACCCCCGTCGAGGGCCGGAAAACGGCCACGTTGGCGGTGCCGTTGCCGTCGTAGTCGCCGGGCACGGGGATGTCGCCGCCGCCACCCCAGTTCACCGCCGGGCTCCCCTGGATAATCCAGACTCCCGTCGAGGGCCGGAACACGGCGATGTCGGTGGTGGCGTTGTTGTCGTAGTAGGCGGGGACGGGGATGTCACCGGTGGTTCCGAAGTTGGTGGCGCTGTCGGAGCCCCCGGACCCGTGGATGTACCAGATGCTGCTGGACGGCCGGAACACCGACACGTCGGTCTTGCCGTCGCCGTCGAAGTCGGCGGGAGGCCGCCTGACCGGGCCGCATGGCGCGATGAAGACGAACTGGGGACTGGTCATCTGGGTAGCAGGACCGACGATGTTGGCGATCGGTGCGACGTTCCCGGTGGCGCCCGGCGCGAACTCGAGCACCTGGTTGTTCGTATTCACCACAAACAGGTTCCCCGACGAATCAACATCGATCCCGAGCGGCGAGGCTAGGGCGGTGCTCCCACCGGAGATGGTGTTGATCAGGGCGCCCCCTGGCAGGGAGTACTCGGTAATGGTGCTGTTGTCGTTCGACACGTACAGCGTGGTGCCGCGGAGGGCGAGGCCCTCGGGGGGGGCGGGCGTGGTGATGGTGAACATCGGGGCGACGTTGGTGGGCGAGGCGTAGCTGGACGGGGGTGGCGGCGCGAACTCGAGGACCTTGTTGTTGAGGTTGGCCACGAAGATGTTTCCTGACGAGTCGACGGCCAGCCCGAAGATGGCGTCGAGGCCGGTGTTCGCCCCGGCGATCACCGCGACCGGGGCAACATTGTTGATTCCGGGGGCGAGCGGCAGGTTGAACACCGAGATCGACTGGGGCCCTGATGACCCCCCGCCGGCAAACGGTCCGTTGGCCACGTACAGCTTGTTGTTCTTGACCACGATGCCGTTCGGGCTGATGAGACCGGTGTTGAGACCGTCCAGCCTGGAAATCGGGGCGACGTCGCCGCTGGCACCGGGCGCGTAGACGACGATGGCGTTGGGGATAGGCATGGCCACGTAGGTGTTCCCGCTCGTGTCCTGGGCGATACCAGAGGCGGTGAACAGTTGGGAGTTCGCCTGGCCGCCGACGATGACCGCAGGAGCGACGTTCCCGTTCGCTCCCGAGGCAAACTCGAGCAACCTGGCTGCACCCCCCGTCCCGCTGGACGAGACGTAGATCGGCGGGCACACCGCCGCCGCCGCCGGTGCGGCGCCCGCGAAAACGGCGCTCAGCGTCGCTCCCATCGTGGCCGCCGCGAACACGACGCCGGCCAGCCCCCGTGAGTTCCTGGTGCCCCGCATGGTCAATCCCCCTCTTTTCCTAAAAGGTTACCTCGCTCCTCTCGGTGGTGCAGAGAGAGATGTCGGCCCCGTTTCGTGTATCACGACGAGCCCGGGCGACTCTGAAAGGAGGAGAACTGAGGCCAGGAGAGGCGCATGAGCGAGCAACAGACCATCGAGGCGGAAGTCATCCCCCTTGCTCGACGAGAAGCCGGTGTTGTTCATCAGCCACCGCCACGCCGACAGGGCCATTGCCGACACCCTTCGCAAGTTCGTGCAGGCCCGCACGAGCGGTCGGATCAGCGTGTACCAGTCATCGTCCGCCAACGCCGACGGCCCGAAGCACGGAAAGAACCTGAGCCAGGAGCTGCGCCAAGCCCTCTGGCGCGCCGGAGCCGTCATCCTCATCTACACCAACCACGAGCAGAACTGGTCCTACTGCATGTGGGAGTGCCGGGTAGGCGCGGGCATCAGGGTTCCATCGCGCCTGGACCATGGCGATGGTGAAGAGAGCTCGATCGAGCTGACGGTTGCCCCCCCGATTGAGCCGGTGCCTGCTGGTCTGGCCGCTCGACGCTGGAATAGGGCCGGTGCCTGTATGGGCGGCGAATGCGGCGGACGACGGGAACCGCTCGACACCCGGGTCTCCCCGAGGATCTTGGCGGCGATGATGTGCCCAACACCGCAGATGGCGAGTAAGTGCGAGGGGTTCCGGGCCTTGACCGCGGAGGTGATGTCGGCCTCGAGCTCGTCCGCCTCATTTGTGAGCTGGTGCAGCCGCGTGATGGCGGCGAGCGCGAGCTTCGCCCGGACCGGCTCTGCTGACCGTCCCTTGAACACGAGTCTCTTCGCCGTCGCCAGGCTCGCCTTGCTGGACAACGCACCCGTGTCGTCGCGATAGCCGGGCGCGATGGCCAAGAGCAAGGCGTGAAGGCGGTTGCGGACCCGGGTCGCCTCGGCAACGAGCTGGTCACGGGCGTCGACGAGCAGCTTCAGGTCGGCATCGAGCTGCGCCACGCTCATCCGGGGCAGGTCCGGCTCGCGCCGCGCGATCCGGGCGATGGCTATGGCGTCGCCCTCGTCGTCCTTGCCCCGCCGGCCGTTAGAGCGCCGACCCTGTGCAGTGAGGTGGGTGGCAATGTCGACAACGCTCTCGTCTGCGGCCAGGAACCTTCGTGTGAGCGCTAGGCCGAATCCCGTGGCGCCCTCGATTGCGATCAGCCGCTCGCCGTCGAAGCCAGACGCCCACGCGACCAGGCGCGCGAGCTCCTCTGGCCCGGCTCCAACCTCAAGGACATTCAGGGGACCGCACCAGGGTGGCGATCATCGGCCACGACGCCTTGGGGATCTTCGTGGCCAGGTTGGCCATGAAGTGGGTCCGGCACCGCTGCCACGACGCGTCGCCCATCACCGCGGCGATGGCGGCTTTGATGCCGCCGTGGGCGTCGGAGATGACCAGCTCCACCCCGGCGAGCCCACGGCCCACCAGCGAGCGCAGGAACGCCGTCCACGCCGCAGTGTCCTCGGTGGTGACGATCTCGAAGCCGATGATCTCGCGGTGGCCCTCGGCGTTGACCGAGGTGGCGATCACCGCCGAGACGTTGACCACCCGGCCGCCCTCGCGCACACGCTGGGTCAGGGCGTCGATCCACAAGTAGCGGTAGGGGCCGGCGCCGAGGGGCCGCTCACGGAACTCGGTGACCTTGGTGTCGAGCTCGGCGGCCATCCTCGACACCTCGGACTTGGAGATCCCGTCGATGCCCATGGCCCGCACCAGATCGTCGACACGGCGTGTGGACACCCCCTCGATGTAGGCCTGGCCGATCACCGCCACCAGGGCCTGTTCGGCCCGGCGGCGCGGGACCAGCAACCAGTCCGGGCGGTACGAACCCTCCCGCAGCTTCGGGATGGCCAGATCGATCGAGCCGACCCTGGTGTCCCACGGCCGGTGGCGGTAGCCGT
>JBBRXY010000031.1:0-34490 GCA_038238185.1 Acidimicrobiales bacterium | reverse complement strand
GCCGCCGCCGCTGTTGTTGACGTACCAGGTGCCCGTCGAGGGACGGAAGACGGCCACATCGGTCTTGGCGTCACCGTTGTAGTCGCCCGGCACGGGAGTGTCGCCCGACGCGCCCCAGGAGGTGACCGTCGTGCCGCCGCCGCTGTTGTTGACGTACCAGGTGCCCGTCGAGGGACGGAAGACGGCCACATCGGTCTTGGCGTCACCGTTGTAGTCGCCCGGCACGGGAGTGTCGCCCGACGCGCCCCAGGTGGTGACCGTCGTGCCGCCGCCGCTGTTGTTGACGTACCAGGTGCCGGTGGAGGGACGGAATACCGCCGGGTCGGTCTTACCGTCGCCGTTGTAGTCACCGGGGACGGGTATGTCGCCCGACGCGCCCCAGGCCGTGACCGTCGTGCCGCCGCCGCTGTTGTTGACGTACCAGGTGCCGGTCGAGGGACGGAACACCGCCAGGTCGGTTTTACCGTCACCGTTGTAGTCGCCCGACACGGGGATGTCTCCGGACGCCCCCCAAGCGGTGACGGTGGTGCCGCCACCACTGTTCTTGAGGTACCAGGTGCCGGTCGAGGGACGGAAGACGCCCATGTCGGTCCTGGCGTCACCGTTGAAGTCGTTCACGGTCCGCGTCGGCGTCTTGACGGCGTACGAGGTCGACGACACCGGGAGCGTCGAGACGTCGACCGCTTCGAACACCGAGCCGGGGATCGCACGCAACAGCTGGAGGTCGTCGTCGTTCCAGCCCGGGTCGGGAGCGCCGCTCATGAACCAGGGCGAGCCATTGTCGGCCAGCACCATCCCGTGCTTCTTCAGCGCCCGCAGGATCACCTGGTTGTGCGCCGAGTACCCGCTGATGTCGAGGTTCGCCTTCAGGCGGAACCACGCGCCCATGGGCGGGTCGGAGGCGCCACCGGTCTGGGCCTTGTGGCTGGCCGGCCAGACGTAGGCATTGGCCGTCCGGGGCGCGGTGAAGCGGATGACGTGGTCGATGTCGCCGGCGGCGACCTCGTCGTAGCGCACCAGCCCGGGCAGGATCGGCAGCCCGGCGGCGTCGCCCGATGTCCAGCCGAGCGGCCGGATGGCGTTCGAGCCCAGGTCCCATCTGGCGCCTGAGCCCGCCGTCCACGAGGTCCCGCCGTTCTGGGGGTAGGCGCTGTACAGCTCCGAGAGCCGGCAGGCATCCCGGTCGACGATCAGCACGTGGCGGTCACCGGTCGAGGCGGGTCCGCCCTCGATGGGCGCGTCCGGTGGGATCGGGTAGGGGCCCGGGTCGCTCTGGTCGTAATAGCCGAAGCTCACCGGGACCTGCGGCTGGGTGCCGGCGACCGTGGTGTAGGGGATGCCGATGGGCCCGCCGTTCCAGATCCCGCTGCCGAAGTCGGCCTTGAGCTTGGCCGCCGTGCCCACGCTCGTCACCCAGGTCGCCGACTGCGGGTGGACAGGAAGTGCGGAGACGTCGGCGTGCCAGAAGGAGTTGGCGGGAAAGATGGGGCAGGCGGGAGCGCCCGGGACCGGGCTGGCCTCACTCGGCTGGACGAGCGCGAGGGCGACCACGGCGACGACGGCTGCGACGACGGTCACCGCGCCGGGTCGTCGAGTACGAACGATGGGCACCCACTTGTCGGTCGGCATCGTCTTCCTCTTCCTTGAGCACGCCGGCGTCGGCCGGGCTGGTCGCTGCCGTCAGGACTACCGTGGCGGGCAGCGTTGGGAGGAGGCAGGCCATGAAACAGCTGGCTGCACTAGTGCCCCCTGAGGCCGTGAGCCTCGGCGACCATGTCGTGGACGATCATGGCCGCGGCGCTCGCGCCGGCGGCCACCGCGTTGGCCACCGACGGCATCTGCGAGCCCAGGTCGCCGGCGGCGAAGAGGCCGGGCACGCTGGTCTGGAACATGGGGTCCACCTCGACGGCATCGACGGCCACCGGCCCGGGGGCGCTGGCTGCTGCGCCGAGTTGTTCCGCCAGTCCTGAGCGCTGGTGCATGGTGACGGCCACGAGCAGTCCGCCCAACGGGAGCTCCTCGCCGTCGGCGAAGACGACGGCCGTCAGGGTGGCGCCCGGGCCGCGTAGGTCGACGACCTGGCGTTCGTCGACATCGACCCCCGCCGCCCGCAGCCGCTCGACGTCCTCCGGATCGAGCCCGGCGGCCCCATTGGTGAGCAGCGTCACGTCGTCACTCCAGACACGAAGCAGGAGCGCCCGCTCGGTACCCCGGGGCCCGGGGTCGAGTACCGCGAGCGGCTGGTCACGGGCCTCCCAGCCGTGGCAAAACGGGCAGTGGAACACCGAGCGGCCCCACCGCTGGGCGATCCCGGGCACGGCCGCGTAGCGGTAGTCCATCCCCGAGGCGAGCAGGACGCGCCGGGTCATCTCACGAGTGCCGTCGGCCAACTCCAGCAGGAAGCCCTCGTCGTGGCGCTCGCCGGCCACGACCTCGCCGGAGCGCAGCTCCACCGTCGGATAGGCACCCAGCTCGGCGCGGCCGGTGGCGTAGAACTCGGCGGGTGGGCGACCGTCGTTGCCGAGCAAGCCCCCGATGCCGTGGGCGACGCCGTTGCTCTGGCGCCCGGCATCGATGACGAGTGTCCGCTGACGGGCGCGACCGAGCACCAGCGCCGCGCTCAAGCCGGCGGCACCTCCGCCGACCACGATGCAGTCCCATTGGGTTTCCATCGCGCCATGGTGACATGCCATCCCGGTTCTGCCAAGATATGTTGCCATGCAGGCAAACACGGCCGAGGAGCCCGTCGACGTCCGGGTGCGTCGACGGCTCCGGGAGCTTCGCACCGAACGGGGATTGACGCTCCAGCACGTCGCCGAGCGCGCCAACATCGACGTCTCGACCCTGAGCCGCCTGGAGGCGGGCAAGCGCCGCCTGGCCCTCGATCACATCCCCGCCCTGGCGGCCGCACTGGGAGTGAGCGCCGACGAGCTGTTGGCCTCGTCGCCCCCCGACGATCCCCGCGTCCGCGGCGAGCCGATTCGCCGC
This sequence comes from Acidimicrobiales bacterium, assembly GCA_038238185.1. Lineage (GTDB taxonomy): Bacteria > Actinomycetota > Acidimicrobiia > Acidimicrobiales > AC-14 > DATAQC01. The sequence goes on along the minus strand of JBBRXY010000031.1, from coordinate 31,502 downwards.
CACGGCATGACGCTGTGGCCCCTCACCCGCCGAGGGCCAGCCACCGGTCTCCACGCCTTCAAGGTGCGCGTGAACGCGAAGCGGCGCCGGCCGCCCGACGTGCTGGCGGTGCACGAGGGCCACGACTGGCTGTATGTCCTCGACGGGACCTTGCGGCTGCTGTTGGGCGAGGAGGACCTCAGGATCTCCCCAGGTGAGGCCGTCGAGTTCACCACCTGGACACCGCACTGGTTCGGCGCCGTCGCCGGCCCGGTGGAGCTCATCGCCATTCTCGGTCCCCAAGGCGAGCGCCTGCACCTCCACGCCTGAGCACGGGGACGGGGGGGCCCCCGAGGTCTATCCCGGTAGCGCGCCGACGGCCACGGCCAGAGCCGACCAGACTCCGGCAAGGGCCTCGTCCATGGTGACGTCTTCGGTTCCGTGAGCGGCGGCGTTGCCCAGGTGTCGGACCGCACGTGCGTCCGGAACGAGATCGGGCGGCAGATGGCCTGTCTTTACCAACCACGCCAGCTTCTGGTTGAGCGTTCGCATCTCGAGGGGCACCCGTCGCAGCACCGCGACCTGCTCGACGGCGCGGCGGACCAGGAGGCCGGCGGCGCGGTAGGCACCGAAGGTGCAGCACCGGGAGGCCTCGAGCAGGTCGGCGGCGATCGGACCGGGCAGCCCGGCGGTGTCCGCCTCGGAGATCGGTCGCTCATGGAGCCCAGCGCTGCTCATGCCGACAAGCATGGCCCGCGCCCGAAGAGCCAGTTTCACCCCGTGGTGCGTCGGCGGCCCCGGAGAAACGCGCGAATCGACCCGCGGCCAGGCGGTGGTTCCAACCGCGGCGGGCACAGCGAGGAGGAGTCTACGGTGGCTGGTCGGAGGAGGCCGGGCGGGTCCGTTTCGTCAAAGGCGATGGTGGATTCTCGCAGAAGCCGGACCGGAACGGACCACGCGCTGCGGTCCTCCGCATGGCCCTCGCCCTACGCTCAGTTCACCTCAGACGTACTCGCCGAGTGACTGTCCGGGCTGGCGGCGAGCTGCGCCTGGAGTCCGTCGGCCGACTGACGGGCCAGGTCATGTCCGACCCGACGCCAGGTGGTGGAGGACGATGGCTGCGGCGGTGGCCACGTTGAGGGAGTCGACGCCCGGAGCCATCCTGACCCGGATGCGGCGGTCGGCGGCGGCGAGGGCGGCCGCCGACAGGCCGGGTCCCTCGGCACCGACGAGGACGGCCTGGCGGGCCCGGATGGCGACGGTGCGGATGTCGTCGGCCTCGGCCGATGGCGTCAGGGCCAGCACCTCGAAGCCGAGCGCCTGGAGCCGGGCGATGGCGCCGGGCCACTCCTGCGCCCGTCCATAGGGCAGGCCCAGCACGTGACCCATGGAGACCCGGGTCGACCGGCGGTAGAGGGGGTCGGCCGTGGTCGGGTCGAGGATGATTGCGCCGGCCCGGAAGGCGGCGGCGTTGCGGAACAGGGCCCCGAGGTTCTCGTGGTCGTTGACCCCTTCGATCATCACGGCCAGATCGGCAGCGTCGGTCAGGGACGTGAGGTCGGGGAGGGGCCGACGGTCGGCCGACGCCAGGGCTCCCCGATGGAAGTTGAAGCCCCCGATGGCGTCGATCACGGCCTGGGTGGCCAGGTAGACGGGAACGTCGACCTGAGCCAGGTCCCCGTCGAGTGATCGAAGCCCCCTGTCGGTCACCAGCAGGGCACGAACCCGGTAGTCGGACTCGAGCAACCGGCGCACGACGAGCGGACCCTCGACCACGAAGAAGCCGTCGTCGGACCGCGACGGCCGCTCCAGCCGGCGGCGCCCCTCAGGGTCGTTGAGACCCTGGAAATCGCCGACCCAATCGTCGGTCGGGTCTTGGACGGGGACGATGGTGGCGACGCCGTCCATTGTGGCCCGGGAGCTCCCCCGCCCGCGTCAGCCGTCCGTAGGTTCGGACCTCTTTGGCAGATCGAGGGAAGGAGGGGCCCACCGGTCGAGGCCGGCCCGTCCATTCGCGTCGAATCAGGTAGAGTGAAAAACTATGGAGAATGCTGGAACGAGCTGGATAAACACCCGGGAGGCCGCCGCACGGCTCGCCGTCCCCGCCCGTGAGCTCTACCGCCTCATCGACACCGGGGTGCTTCGGGCGTACAACGGCGGGCGTGATTTGCGCCTCCGGGCCGACGAGATCGACGCTTTCGGTGGCCCCCGCCCGCCTGGTTAGGGACCGGCGGGCCAGTCGTCGAGGCCGCCAGGCTCGCCCATGAGCCGGCCGAGCAGGAACTGGCGTATCGAGTCGACGCCGAAGGCCACGCCCAGGTCCCCCATGGCTGCGGCGTGCCCGACGATCTCGTCACACCGGGCGACCACGTCGAAGACCTCGTTGCGGCGCAACGTGATCCCACTCCCGAACGCAGCGACGTCGTCCGTTCCCGTTCCTCCAGCTCGCAGCGTGGGTCCCCGACGAGGACCCGGACCCGGGGGGGAAGGGTGGGCAAATATCCTGTTATTTCAGTATACTTCACCCATCGTCTCAAGCCGATCGACGGTGCGGCCGATACTCCTGCTGTGGTGCACGAGGGGGGCCGGCAGTGATCGATATGGAGCGCTTCGACGCCGACCTGGACCAGACCCTGGTCGACGAGCTTCGCATCCAACTGGCCCCGCCCACCGTCGTGCGAGGCCCTCCCGCAGCCGAGGTGGTAGCTCCTCACCCTGGCCCATCGACGAGCGGGGACGCAGCGTCGCGTCCCCGGCCGTCGCCCCGACCTTCTTCGCCCCCTCGTTCGTCACCGCTGGCCCCGGCCGAGGCGGTCTGGGACGACTTCGACCTCGAACAGCACGCCCGGGCCGTGGTCGACCTGGTCGCCCTGGGCAAGCTGGCCGAGGCCGATCTGCACATCGTCGCCCACGCCGAACTGGCCCACGCGTCGGGCCGGGCTGACCACCGCGCCGACGCCGGCGGGTGGGCGGTCATGCGTGCGCTGCTCACCGGTCGGGCCTCGGTCGCCCGGGCCGGCATCGACGACTCAGCGGCGCCGAACCTCGAGGACACTCCGAACCGATCAGAACGCACCTGGGTCCAACGGTTCGCGCTGGCCGTGGCCCGGGGCGACGAATACGAGCGCTACGAGGTGCTCGACCATTGTCGGGAGCGGGCCTACTGCCACGGCGACACCGCCTGGCATGGTCGGCTCACCCTGCTCCTGGCCCTGTTGGGCCGCAGCAGCGAAGCCAGGCGGGAGTTCGACACCGGGATCGACACGGTCATGCGCGTGACAACTTGCGACGCAGGGTGGCTCGACCTGGCCACCGACCTGGCCGAGGCGGCCGCCATCCTGGGCGACGCCGACCGGTGCGACCGGGCCCGTCGTGGGCTGGACCGAGCGGCGAAGGCGCCGTTCGCGGTTGTCGGCACCGCCTGGGTCTGTAAGGGGTCGGTCGCCCGCTACCAGGCGCTCGTTACCGCCACGGCCGGAGACGGCGACGCCAGCGACGGGTTCTTCCGTTCCGCCGCCGAGACCCATCGCCGTCTCGGTGCCGAGGTCCTTTTGGCCCGGACCCTCGGCGAGTGGGGCCGCAGCCTGGCGGTGCGCGACCCCGGGCGCGCGGCCCGGCTCGTACGGGAGAGCAGCGAGTTGTCCAGCCGCCTCGGGCTTTCCCCGAGCGCTCCGGCCTTCGACGCCCTCGCCGCCCGAGCCTCGTAGCTCCCCGAGAGGGGACAGCCTTCTACCCGTAGTGGCAGCTGCACTGACAGGCGTAGCCAGACGCGGCCTCGCTCATCTCCGCCGGCCAGAACTCGGTGCAGTCCTCGTGGTTGCCGTTCACGCAGTTCTGGCTCTCGTTCTTGGACGCCAGGGCGGCCACCCCCACCCCCATGGCCACGAACGAGGTGACGGCGGCCACGGCCAGCCGGCTGCGGGCGGCGTTGTGGCAGTCACGCGCCGGCTTGATGAAGCCCAGGCCACGGTCGTTGTACTTGCCCGGCTTGGCGCCCAACAGGGGCGGGCCGCAGTTGACTGCGTCGGCGAAGCGGAACGGGATGAGGGTGTAGCCCACGGCGAGGACCAGGATGGCCAGCACCACACAGGAGATGATCTTTTGCTCCTTGGTCAGGGGAATCACACTTGCACCTGTTCCTCGAGGTTGGGCTGCAGGTCAGAAAGATGACCACCCGTGCATGGACCCGGACCGGCGGCGACGAAGAGAGAGGAGGTCACTGACGGGCGACGATCGCCTCGGCGATCTGGACGGCGTTGAGCGCCGCCCCCTTCCGGAGATTGTCACCGGAGACGAACAGGGCCAGTCCCGAGGCCACACCCGGGTCGGGCCGGATGCGTCCGACCAGGCAGGGATCGGTACCGGCCGACTTCAACGGTGTCGGGATGTCGACCAGGCGCACGCCCGGGGCTGCGGACAGGATGGCCGCGGCCCGTACCGGGGAAAGCGGGCGGTCGAATTCGACGTTGAGCGAGAGCGAGTGCCCGGTGTACACCGGCACCCGTACGCAGGTGCACGACACGCCAAGATCGACAAGTTCGAGGATCTTGCGGCTCTCGTTGCGGAACTTGTGCTCCTCGTCGGTTTCCGAGTCGACGAGGTTGCCGGCGAACGGGACAACATTGAAGGCGACCGGCTCGGGGAACACGCGAGAGGGTGGGAACTGCACGCCGGCGGGCCCGGAGCCGGATGCTCCGATCGGAGGGCCGCTCTGGCCCAGGGTGGCCAGTTCGGTGGACTGGTCGCCCACCTTGGCGATCTGCTCGTCGAGCTCGTTGATGCCGTTGCGCCCGGCGCCCGACACCGCCTGGTATGTGCTCACCACCACCCGGCGTAGGCCGGCCTCGTCATGGAGGGGCTTGAGCACGGGCATGGCGACCATGGTGGTGCAGTTGGGATTGGCCACGATGCCCTTAGGTACGCGGCCGAGGGCATGAGCGTTGACCTCGGCGACGACGAGGGGGACGTCGGGGTCCATGCGCCAGGCCGAGGAGTTGTCGACCACGGTGGCTCCGGCCGCAGCCACCCCCGGGGCGAGGGCGCGAGACGTGGTGGCCCCGGCCGAGAACAGCACCAGGTCGAGGCCCCCCCAGTCGGCAGTGGCGGCGTCCTCGACGGTGATCTCGCTGCCCTGCCAGTCGAGCCGCCGGCCGGCCGAGCGGGCGGAGGCGAAGAGACGAAGGTCGGAGACGGGGAAGTGGCGTTCGGCCAGCACCGAGCGCATCAGCTGCCCGACGACTCCCGTTGCCCCCACGATCCCGACGTTCATCGGGCCCAGAGTACCCGCCGGGTTCATTCGGGTTCGTCGGGGAGGTCGAGTCCGAACGCGGTGTGCAGGGCCTGAACGCCCGGTTCCACGTCGGGCGCCCGCACCACGCAGGAGATCCGGATCGACGAGGTGGAGATCATCTCGATGTTGATGCCGGCATCGGCGAGGGCTTCGAACATGGCCGCAGCCACACCGGGGTTGGTCTTCATGCCCGCTCCGACCAGGCTCACCCGGCCGATCTCGGCGTCGTGGGTGACCCCGGCGGCGCCGATTTCGGCGGCCAGGGCCTCGGTGACCTTGAGGCCGGCAGGAAGGTCGGCCAAGGGGACGGTGAAAGAGATGTCGGTGGCTCCGTGGGCGGAGACGTTCTGCACGATCATGTCCACGTTCACCGACTCGTTGGCCAGGGCCCGGAACAGGCTGGCGGCGATGCCCGGCTGGTCGGGCACCCGCTCGACGGTGACCTTGGCCTCCGACGCATCGTGGGTGACGGCTGAGATGATGGCCTGTTCCATGCCTGCCTCCTTGACGACCAGGGTGCCCGGCTCCCAAGTGAAGCTGGAACGCACGTGGAGGGCCACCCCGTGGTTACGGGCGAACTCGACCGATCGGAGGCTGAGGATCCGCCCCCCGGTGGCCGCCATCTCGAGCATCTCCTCGTAGGACACCCGGGACAGCAACCGAGCCCGGGGTACGACGCGGGGGTCGGCCGAGTAGACCCCGGCCACGTCGGTGTAGATCTCGCAGGCGTCGGCCCCCAGGGCGGCGGCCAGGGCGACCGCCGTGGTGTCGGAGCCGCCCCGTCCGAGGGTGGTGATGTCACGCTGGCGCGAGACGCCCTGGAACCCGGCCACCACCACCACGTGGCCCTCGCTGAGCGCCTCCACCAACCGGTCGGCCCTGACCTCGAGGATCTTGGCCCGTCCGTGCTCGGAGTCGGTGACGATGCCTGCCTGGCTGCCCGTGAACGACGTGGCCGGCACGCCTTTGTCCCAGACGGCCATACACAACAGGGCCATGGAGATGCGCTCGCCCGCGGTCTGGAGCATGTCGAGCTCGCGACCGGCTGGCGTCGGCGAGACCTCGTGAGCGAGGCGCAGCAAGTCGTCGGTGGTCTTGCCCATGGCGCTGACCACGGCCACTACGTCGTGGCCCTGTTGCTTGGTGCGAACGACGTGGGCGGCGACGGCCCGAAGCCGCGCGGGGTCGGCAACCGACGTACCACCGAACTTCTGGACAACGAGGCTCATCGGACTGGGCGTCGGGTCCATCGCACGGCTCGCTCAGGTTACCAGCGGCTAGCGGCCGGTCGTCACTGTGGCATGCCGGCCAGCCGGTAGCGTGGGCGGCCGTGCCTACGCAGAACCAGAAGCGAGCGAGACAGAAGGAAGGCCGCCAGGCCCGTCAGGCGGCCCTCCTGGCGGCGCGCCGTCGGCGCAGCCAGCGGAACCGGATCATCGTGTCGGCGTTCCTGGCCCTCCTGCTGGTGGGGGGCATCGTGGTACTGGCCGGCGGTGGTGGGAGCGGCAAGGCGGCGCCGAAGCAGGCCGCGTGCCCCAAGGCCGACGGCTCGTCGCCCCGCCAGACCAAGTTCACCGGCGCCCCGCCGATCTGCATCGACCCGACCCACACGTACACGGCTCAGATCACCACCGACAAGGGCGTGATCGACGTCGACCTTGATCAGAAGAAGGCGCCGAACGCGGTGAACAGCTTCGTGTTCCTGGCCCGCAACCACTTTTTCGACGGTCTGACGTTCCACCGGGTCGTGCCTGGATTCGTGCTCCAGGGTGGCGATCCCGAGGGGACGGGCGCCGGTGGCCCGGGCTACAAGTTCGCCGACGAGCTGCCCCAGGCCGGCGAGTACAAGATCGGGTCGTTGGCCATGGCGAACTCCGGGGCCGACACCAACGGGAGCCAGTTCTTCATCATCAGCGGCGACCAGGGCGCCAAGCTCGACCCCAAGTACTCCCTGTTCGGGCAGGTCACCAACGGACTCGATGTCGTCGCCAAGATCGATGCGTTGGGGAACCCGGACGACCAGTCGGGCAAGCCCAAGGAGCCCATCACCATGTCGTCAGTCACGATCAAGGAGACCTAGATGCCCACCGAGTGCCCGGCCGCCGATGGTTCCAGCGCCAAGCGTCAGCGTTTCGACGGTCCTCCGCCGATGTGCATCGACCCGTCTCGCACCTATGGCGCCACCGTGGTCACCTCTCACGGCACCATGACCGTGTCACTCGACCCCGGTGCCGCGCCGAACACGGTGAACAACTTCGTGTTCCTCTCGCGCTACCACTACTACGACGGCGTGGGGTTCCACCGCATCATCCCCGGGTTCATGCTCCAGGGCGGCGACCCCGACGGCACCGGGCGCGGCGGTCCGGGCTACAAGTTCGCCGACGAGTTGCCCAAGCCCGGCCGCTACGAGGTGGGCTCGTTGGCCATGGCCAACGCCGGGCCTGACACCAACGGGAGCCAGTTCTTCATCGTGAGCGGCCCCAGCGGCGTCGGCCTGCCCCCCAGCTACTCCCTGTTCGGCAAGGTGGTGGCCGGCCTCGACGTGGTGTCGGCCATCGAGGCCCAGGGCTCGCCGTCGGGCGCACCCAAGGCGCCCGTGGTCATCGAGTCGGTCACGATCACCGAGAACTGAGTCGCCGACGAGCTGGCCCGCTACTCAGTACCGGGCCAGGGCCTCCAGGCCGTGTTCGACGCCGTCGACGAACACCACGACCTTGCCCGCTCCCTCGACCGACCACGTTCCGTCGGGCCGCAGGATGACCGCGGTCTTCTCGTCGACGGCCACGACGGGGAGGCCGGGCGGAGCCAGGGACATGGTGCGCTTGGCCTTCTCGGCCGACCAGTGGTTGTGGTGGGGGATGATCGCCATCCGGGCCAGGAGACCGAGACCCAGCGTGAAGGCGCCGCCGCGAGGGTCGACCATGGGGTCGCAGAGGACCATGGCGCCTGCCGACGAGCCGGCCAGGGTGGCGCCCTCCTGCCATGCGGCGACCAGCGCGTCCCAGACGGGGGAGTCCTTGAGCACCGAGCGCAGGTGCATGGGCGAGCCGCCGGCCAGGTAGATGAACCGGCTCTCGCGCACGACGGCGGCCATGTCGGGATCCTCGGCCTCGCTGCGGTGCAGCACCATCAGACCTCGGGCTTTGCCGCCGAAGCTCGCGAACCACCGCTCGGCGGTCGTCACCGCCCGCTCGGGGTGTTCGTAGGCGGCCGCGGTGGGGAGCACGAGAACCTCGGGGTCACCGGCCTCGGCCAACAGGGTTTGGTCGAACGTGCAGCCGTCGCCCCACTCCCCGCCGCCGACCAACATCAAAGGCCCGTTCATTCGGCCAACCTAGCGCCGCACTGCGGCGGATCTGGTGGCACTGTGGCGGTGGGACCTACAGGCCCTTGCCCATCACCACGAAGACGATGATGCCAAGAAGGATCAGGATGATCGGGGCGCCGATAAGGCTGAGCGTTTCGCTGATTCCGAGAAGCATGCTGGGAATGTAGCGCGAAGTGCAATCGCGTGCGCTGGTCAGCCGGACCCGGCACGGCCCGAGCGGCCCTCTACCGGGCCTGCCGGGGCCAGATGGGGAAGCAGCGGTCCTCGATGGTCCCGAACGAGTACGCCGGGTAGAGGCCGCCGAACATCGACCGGGTGCGTTCCGACCAGTCGAGCGCCTCGGGGGTGGAGGTGCGGTGGAACACCTGGACGATCCCCCCCTCGAACACTCGATACTCCGCCCAGCCCCCGGGGAAGTCTTTGGTGGACGACACCTCGGCCCAGGGCACGTCACCGGTCTCGCTCATGTGACGCACGCGGTTGCGGTGGGTGTGTCCGGCGAAGTAACCGGCCAGGGAGGGCCGGCGGGCCACCACGTCGATCAGACGTCGGGAGTCGTCGGGCGTGATGCCGAAGGCGTCGCTGTGGCCGTCAGCCAGGGGGTGGTGTCCGAACATCAGCACCGGACAGTCGGCGCGGCTGCCGAGGTCGTCGAGCCATTCGAGCTGAGCCTCCCCGAGGGCCCCACCGGCCCGCCCGGCGACGGGAGTCTCGAGCAGAGCCAGGGTGACACCGGCCAGCTTCACCTCGGTGGGCCCGTGGTCGGCGACCGCCCCTTCGACCAGCACGTCGTGGTTGCCGCGCACCCAGTGCAGGCGATCGCCGAACACGTTGCCGTAGCAGTCGATAAAGGCGTCGAACTGCTCGACGGTGCCGGTCGAGGTGAGATCGCCCTTGGCCACGACGGCGTCGGGTCGGCATCCGGCGATCTCGCCGGCCGCAGCCCGGTTCATGGTCTCGGGGTAGGGCGCTTCGCCGGGCTCGGCGCTCATGGGCGGCCCCAGGTCGACGCCCGCGAGCACCCCGCACACGGTCTCGCCGAAGTGGACGTCGTTGACGCTGGCAAGTGTGGCCAGGTGCCCGCCGGGCGGGCGGGGGAGGGTGCGGAACTCGACACCGTCGAGCTGGTAGGAGGTGTCCGGCTCCAGGTTGTCGTGTCGGATCACGTGGGTCCCGTCGTGGAGCACGGCGGCGTCGTCGGCCACCGTGGTGACCTCCACGGTCACGGCCGCGTTCCCCGGCCGGCCGACGGAGACCCCCAGGAACCCGACCCTCCCCAGCGGCGTCCCGACCAGCGCCAGGCCGGCGGCGTCTGTTTCGGCGGTGCGTCGTGGCCGAGCACCACTTCGAGGGCAGCCGTGACTGCCGCCACCTCTTCGGGGGAGGGGGTGCCGCCGCCGACGATCACTGCCTCTCGGCCGGCGGGCCCGGTCACGACCTCCTGGCCGGGCGGGTCAGAGGGGGACGTTGCCATGCTTGCGGGGAGGCAGGTCCTCCCGTTTGGAGCGCAGCATGGCCAGGCCCCGCACGAGGGCGGGTCGGGTCAGGGCCGGGTCGATGACGTCGTCGACGTAGCCCCGCTCGGCGGCGATCCAGGGATTGGCGTAGTGCTCGGCGTAGTCGGCCACCAGGGCGGCACGGAGGGCGGTGGGGTCGTCGGACTGCTCGAGGTCGCGCCGATTGATGATCTCCACGGCGCCGTGCGGGCCCATCACCGCCAGCTCGGCCGAGGGCCAGGCGAAGGCCAGGTCGGCGCCGATCGACTTGGAGTTCATCACCACGTAGGCGCCGCCGTAGGCCTTGCGCACGACCACCTGGATCCGGGGAACGGTGGCTTCGCAGAAGGCGTAGAGAAGCTTGGCGCCGTGGCGAATGATGCCGCCGTGTTCCTGATCGGTGCCGGGAAGGAACCCGGGCACGTCGACGAAGGTGACGAGGGGGATGTTGAAGGCGTCGCAGGTGCGGACGAAGCGGGCCCCCTTCTCCGACGAGTCGATGTCGAGCACGCCGGCCAGCACCTGCGGTTGGTTGGCCACGATCCCCACCGTGTACCCGTCGATACGGGCGAAGCCGCAGACCAGGTTGCGGGCCCACAACGGGGAGTACTCGTAGAGCTCGCCGTCGTCGACGACGGCGCTGATTACCGCGGTCATGTCGTAGGGCTTGTTGGGGCTGGCGGGGACGATCTTGATCAGTTCCGGCGACCGTCGTTCGGGGTCGTCGGTGACCGTCGCCCGAGGAGGCTCGTCCCGGTTGCTCTGGGGAAGGAAGCCGAGCAGGTGGCGCACCTCGTCGAGGCAGGCCTTGTCGTCGGGGGCGGTGAAATGGGCCACACCCGAACGGGTGGCGTGGGTCATGGCGCCCCCCAGCTCCTCGAGGGTGACGTCTTCGCCGGTGACGGTGCGGACCACGTCGGGCCCGGTGATGAACATGTACGACGTCTTCTCGACCATGAACACGAAGTCGGTCATGGCCGGGCTGTAGACGGCACCGCCGGCGCAGGGCCCCATGATCACGCTGATCTGGGGGACGATCCCCGAGGCCTCGACGTTGCGGCGAAAGATCTCACCGTACGCGACCAGGGAGACGACCCCCTCTTGGATGCGGGCCCCCGCCCCGTCGTTCAGGCCGATGAACGGAGCGCCCACCCGCTGGGCCAGGTCCATGACCTTGTGGATCTTCTCGGCGAAGACCTCACCGAGCGAACCCCCGAACACGGTGAAGTCCTGGGCGAACAGGAAGACCTGGCGACCGCCGACGGTGCCCCAGCCGGTGATCACGCCGTCGGTGTAGGGCCGGTCGTCGAGGCCGACACCCTCGGCCCGGTGGCGGGCCAGCAGGTCGAGCTCGGTGAAGCTGTCGTCGTCGAGGAGGTAGTCGACCCGCTCCCGGGCGGTCATCTTGCCCCGGGCGTGCTGGCGCTCGACGGACGCCTCGGACCCGGCGTTGCGGGCTTCGTCGCGCCGCCGCCGGAGATCGTCGAGACGGTCGGTGGTGGTCGGTTCCATCGGCGTCGAGGCTACCCCGGCGTTCCTGTCGCGCTCATCGACGTCCGGGCGTGGTGAGCGCGACAAGTTCGGGTGGGGTCAGGGTTCGGCGGTGAGGGCGGCGACCCGCTCAGGCATCCGCCAGGCCCGCAGGCGACGGGCCATGGCGTCGAGCGCCGGGGTCGGGCCCCGCCACCGGAGGGTGTCGACGTCGTCGAGTACCGGGGCGTCGGCCCGGAGGGTGGCCAGGTCGCGGAACAGCAGCACCAGCTCGAGATTGTCGACCAGCGTCGCGGCCAGCCGCACCCGGCCCCGCACGGCCACGTCCCACCGGGTGGCGTCGACGGGGATGTCCTCGAGATGGGGGTAACGGCCGAGCACGGCACTCGCCGCCGTCTTGCCCCACCCGGGCAGGCCCGGGAAGCCGTCGGCGGAGTCGCCCACCAGCGCCAGCCAGTCGGGGATCGACTCGGGGTGGATCCCGTAGCGCGCGACCACGGCGTCGTCGTCGGTGATGGCGTTCTTGCGACGGTCGAGCTGGACGACCCGGGTGCCGACGACCGACTGGGACAGGTCCTTGTCCGGCGTCATGATCACCACCTGCTCGACGGCCGGATCGGCGGCCGCAGTGCGCGCCGCCGCGGCCAGGGCATCGTCGGCCTCCAGCTCGATCATCGGCCACACGACGACGCCCAGGGCGGCGAGGGCCTCCTCGATGAGGGGGAACTGGGCCAGCAGGGCTTCGGGCATGCCAGCGCTCGACTTGTACCCGTCCCATTTGTCGTTGCGGAACGACTCCACCACGCTGTCGGTGGCCACGCCCAGGTGGGTGACGCCCTGTTCCAGGAGGTTGACGACGCTCCACATCACGCCTCGGGTGGCGGCCACGTCGTCCTTGTCGTCGTGGTCGGCAGGCGGTGCCCCGAAATGGTGGCGGAACAACTCGTAGGTGCCGTCGAGCAGATGGACCTTCATCGGCCTGAGCCTGTCAGATGCGGCACCTCGGCGGTCTGGCAGGTCAGGCGGAGGGCATTGACGCCACCCAGGGCGGCCATCCGGGCCGCGGCCTGGTTGAGCCGGTCCTCGCTCAGCCGACCCTGTTCGACGGCGGCCACCAGGCCGTCGCGCATGGCCCGGGCCGACTCCCCCTCGGTGGTGAGCACGCCATCGGCCCCGGCCGACACGGCCTTCACCGCCGCCTCCTCGTAGGTCCAGCGGACATTGACGGCGCCCATCCCCACGGCATCGGTGATGGCAACGCCTTTGAAGCCCATGTCCCGCAACAGCTGGTAGACCGCGGGAGACAGGCTGGCGGGCACGTCGGGGTCGAGGGCGGTGTACTCCACGTGGTTCACCATCACCACGGGAACGCCCGCCTTGATCAGGTCTCCGAACGGCACCAGGTCGCTTGCCTTCAGGTCGGCGAGGGGCGCGTCGACCTGGGACCGGGCCACTTCGGGGTCGCCGACAGAACGCCCGTGGCCGGGAAAGTGCTTGACCGCAGAGCGGACGCCGGCGTCGGCCAGCCCCGTGGCGTCGGCCAGGGCATACCGCGAGGCCGTGGCCGGATCGGCCGAGAAGGACCGGTCGCCGATGGTGCCGTTGTAGGGCCCGCCGTCCAGGTCGGCGACCGGGGCCAGGTCGAGGTCGACGCCCACAGCCGACAGCTTCGATCCAAGGTCGTGGGCGAGCTGGCGAACCTCGACGGTGGTGTGCTCGGCGGCCTGTCGCCGCGCTGAGGGGCTGGGCCCGAACACGGTGGCGAACGACGAGACCCGTCCCGACTCCTCATCGGTGGCGACGACAAGGGGGTGGGGCGACCGGGCGCGGATGTCGGCGACGAGGCGGGTGACCTGGGTGCTCGACTCCACGTCGCCCCGGGCGACGAAGATCCCGCCCACGCCGACGTCGGCCAACTCGTCGACCAGGGGAGCGGACGAGGTCGTGATCCCGGAGAGTCCGGCGATCAGCACCTGGCCCGCCCGTTCGGCGAGCGGAGCGGGCCGGCACGCAGAGGTCGTGGGAGGCGCGGGTCGAGCCGGCCGGGCCGGTTTGACCGCCGTGCCCGAGGGCGACGAGCTGCATGCGGCGGCGACGAGCAGCGCGCCGACGGCGACGACGCTGCCAACGATGCCAACCCACCCGTTCCGGTCACGGTTTTGCGGGCCCTGGCGCGGTGAAGCGTGACCAGTACGCCCGGGCGGGGTCAGCGACCGCATCCGGCAGGGTAACCCCGGGTCCGGGGACGAGGATCGCGCCTGGAGAAAACATGGACCCGTAATTGCGGCAGTCGTCGGTACCCTCGGGGGTATGTATCGGGTCGGCTGTGCCTGAGGGCGACACTCTTTACCGGACCGCGGCCACCCTGCATCGATGGCTCGCAGGCCGCGACGTGACGGCTGCCAGCACGACCGTCCCGGGCCTTCCGGCCGGACGCCTGGTGGGCCAGCGGGTGGAGAGAGTGGAGGCCTGGGGCAAGCACCTGCTCGTGCGTTTCGCGTCGGGTCAGACCCTGCACTCCCACCTGCGCATGAGCGGGTCGTGGCACGTGTACTCGTTGGGCGACCCCTGGCTTCGTCCGCATCGTCAGGCTCGCCTGGTACTGACCTGCGGCGATCGGACGGCGGTGTGCTTCAACGCCCCGGTCGTCGAGTTGCTGGCGGCGCGGGCGGAGCAGGTCCATCCCGCGCTTGCCCGGCTCGGCCCCGACGTCCTGGCCGACGATGTGGACCTCGACGCCATCCGCCGCCGCATCCGGGCCCGCCCGGACGAGTTGGCGCTAGGCGAGGTGCTCCTCGACCAGACCCTCGTGGCCGGGATCGGCAACATCTGGCGGTGCGAAGCGTTGTTCGCCGAGGGCCACAACCCCTGGAAGCCGCAGGTGCAGCTCGAAGACCACGAGCTGGACGCCCTGGTGGCGAGGGCCAGCCGGCTCATGCGGGCCAGCGCCGGCATCATCCCCGAGCCGAGGCCCGGGTTCAGCGATGCCGTCCCGTCGGGGCGACCGTTCAGCCGGTGGGTCTACCAGCGCCAAGGGCGGCCGTGCCGGCGCTGCGGGACCATCGTGGTCGCCCGTCGCCAGGGCGAACAGGCCCGAACGGCCTACTGGTGCCCGACGTGCCAACCCGCGGTCGGGAGTTCCGTCCCTCCGTTCGACCCATGAGTGCCGGCCCGTCCGGCCCCCAGGACAGTGCCGGCCCGTCCGAGCCGGTCACCCCGGGGCGTCGACGGCTCTTCGTCGATCTCTCGCCCCTACGGGAATCCCGCGACTACCGGCTTCTCTTTGGCGGCGAGGCGGTGTCCTGGCTCGGCCGCCAGGCCACCGTCGTCGCCATCTCGTATCAGGTGTTCGTGCTCACCGGGTCGTCGCTGGCCGTCGGCCTCCTGGGCCTGGCCAACCTTTTGCCCCTCGGGGCGATGTCCCTCGCCGGTGGAGCCATCGCCGACGCCGTCGACCGGCGCAAGCTGCTGCTGGTCACCCAGTTGTTGCTCTGCCTCACCAGCGTGGGCCTGGCCCTCAACGCCTCGACCGCGTCGCCCCTGGTGTGGCCCATCTACGTGTTGAGCGCCCTCGCCGCCGGCCTGTCCGGGATCGACCTCCCGACTCGCAACGCCATGATCCCGAGGATGGTGGGCCGAGACGCCATACCTGCGGCGTCGGCCCTCGGTCAGATCCTCATGCAGGTCGGCTTCGTTGTGGGACCGGCCCTCGCCGGACTGGTCATCGCCCGGGTCAGCCTGGCGTCGGCCTACTGGCTCGATGTCGCCACCTTCGTGGTGTCCATCGCCGCGGTCTCCGCCCTGCATCCGCAGCCGCCGGAGGGGGGCGGGACCCGCGCCGGCTTTGCGTCGGTCCGCGAAGGCCTCAACTACCTGCGGGGTCGTCGGTTGCTCCTGAGCACGTTCGTCATCGACATCGACGCCATGGTCTTCGGCATGCCCCGGGCCCTGTTCCCCGCCCTGGGTACCGGTTTGTATGGCGGTGGGGCGGCCACCGTCGGCCTGCTCTACGCCGCGCCCGGCCTGGGGGCGCTGATTGGCGCCCTCTTTACCGGCTGGGTCACGCAGGTCCGTCGCCAGGGTCGGGCGGTCGTCGTGTCGGTGCTGGGATGGGGCGCGACGATCGCCGCGTTCGGGCTGGTGCACTGGCTGCCGCTCGGGCTGGTCCTGCTGGCTGCCGCCGGCGCGGCCGACGTGATCTCGGCCGTTTTCCGGAACACCATCCTCCAGGTCAACGTCCCCGACGCCCTGCGCGGCCGCCTGTCGGCCGTGCACATTGCCGTGGTCACCGGCGGCCCGTCGTTGGGCGACGCCGAGGCGGGCGCGGTGGCGGCCCTCACCTCGGCCCCCATCTCGGTGGTGACCGGCGGGGTGGCCTGCATGCTCGGCGTCGGCCTGATCCACCGCTGGGCCCCCCAGTTGTGGGCCTACGACGCCGCCGGCGGCACGGCGCGACCACCGCCCCGGTAAGGGTCCAGAGACCAAGCGGTGTCCGGGTTCTGCTAGCACGGGGGGATGAGCGCAGGTCACATCATTCCCGGAGCGGACGCGGGCGACGACGTCCCAACTGATGGCAACGACGCCACGCCGGCCGCTCCCGAGCCGAGCCACGCCGAACGAGCCCGGACCCTGGTCGCCGGCCAATCCCGGGGCGCGCTGTCGACGATCGCCGTCGAGCCGGCGGGGACACCGTTCGGTTCGGTAGTCACCTATGGGCTCGACCCCGTCGGTGCCCCGGTGTTCTTCGTGAGCACCCTGGCTGAACACACCCGCAACCTCGACGCCGACCCCCGGGCC
Source organism: Acidimicrobiales bacterium (assembly GCA_038238185.1). Taxonomy (GTDB): domain Bacteria; phylum Actinomycetota; class Acidimicrobiia; order Acidimicrobiales; family AC-14; genus DATAQC01. The sequence goes on along the minus strand of JBBRXY010000031.1, from coordinate 15,121 downwards.
AGCTTGTTGGTGGTGGAGGACACTCCCGGGGGCGCCGATCCGCTGGCGTCGGGGCGGGTGACGATGCTGGGAAGGGTGGCCGGGGTGACCGATCCCGACGCCCGGTCCGACGCCCGGGCCGCCTACCTGGCCGCCAACCCCAGTGCGTTCTACGTGGACTACGGCGACTTCCGGTGCATGAGGCTGTCGGTCACCGACATCCGCTACGTGGGTGGGTTCGGCCGCATGAGCTGGGTCGACGGCGACGCCTTCGCGGGCGCTCAACCGGACCCGCTGGCCGCAGCGGCGTCGGCGATCATCGGCCACATGAACGCCGACCACTCGGAGGCCCTGGTCACGCTGTGCCACCACTTCGCCGTCCGTCCCGACGTGGTCAAGGCGTCGATGACGGCAGTCGACCGGTACGGTTTCGAGGTGATCGGCGAACTGGGCGGCGACCGGCGGGCGGCCCTGCGCATCGGCTTCCCGAGCGAGCAGGTGAGCGCCGATGGCGTGCGGGCCGAGCTCATCGCCATGCTGGGGACGGCTCGGTCCTGACGGGGTGGTCCCGCCGTCCCCGTCGAACAGACGACTACCGTCGAAATCCACACGAGGGCAGGAGAACAACATGGCCGATCGCAAGGCGAGCGCAAATTGGGAAGGTGACCTGTTCAAGGGGAGCGGCACGGTCACCACGCAGAGCAGTGGCCTGTTCGCGGGCGCCGAGGTCACCTGGGTCTCGAGAACCGAGGCGTCGGGAGGCAAGACCAGCCCCGAGGAGCTGATCGCCGCTGCTCACGCGGCGTGTTTCTCCATGGCGTTTTCCAATGAACTGAGCTCGCGGGGCCATGTCCCGACGCGTGTGGGGGTGGCGGCCACCGCCACCTTCGATAGCGGGGTCATCACGACCATGCGCCTCGACGTCGATGCCGAGGTGCCCGACGCCGACGAGGCCGCGTTCGACGAGGCCCTCACCGCCGCCGAGCAGTCCTGTCCGGTGTCCAACGCTCTCCGCAACAATGTCCTGATCGACGTGACCGGGCGGCTCGCCTGACCGGCCGGACATTGAGGCCCGGCGGAGGTGGCGTCAACGGCTCGTATACTCGCCACCGGGTCTGGAAGGACCCCGGCCAGGCCCGGGTGGCACATGGCTGTGACCGGAACACGGGAAGGGTTGTGACGCGTGGCTGACCCAGCGAAGGTTCGCACCGTCGCCGATCTCATGACCACCGAGGTCCTCACTGCGACGCCCCCCGAGACGGTGGCCGCCGTGTGCGCGCGCATGCTCGACAAGGGTGTCGGCTCGGCGGTAGTGGTCGACGGCGAGCGGCCGGTGGGCATCCTCACCGAGCGTGACCTGGTGAGGATCTCGGCCGATGGCACCGATTTGGCCACTGCCCTCGTTGCCGACTGCATGACACGCGACCCCGACTCGGTCTCGTCGACGCTCGGGGTCAACGATGCCTTCCTCAGCCTCCAGAAGCACGGTTATCGCCACTTCCCGGTCATCGATGACGGTCGCCTCGTCGGCATCGTCTCGATGCGCGACCTGCTGAAGCTGGCCCCCATCCTGCAGATCGAGGACCCGGGCATCCCCGAGTCACGTCGCGGCCTCGAGGGCGTGGTCGTGGCCGAGACGGCGGTGGGCGACGTTCGCGGCACGGAGGGCTTCTACCACTACCGCCAGTACAACGCCGTGGAGCTGGCCGAGAAGCGCTCCATGGAAGACGTGTGGCACCTCCTCTACGAGGGCCACCTGCCCGACTGGGCCGAGCGGGAACGGTTCATCGCCGAGGTCCGCCCCCTCCGGGAGATCCCCCCGGCGGTCAAGGAGCTGCTGCCGGCCATTGCCAGCGCCGGCGACAACTTTGTCCCCCTCGACGCCCTGCGCAGCGCCTATTCGATGCTGGCCACCAGCCTCGGGTTCAAGTCGTGGATGGACATCGACATGGCTGCGCTCCGGGCCGACGCCATGCGCACCAGCGCGGTCATGCCGACGTTGATCATGGCCCTCTACCGGCTGAGCCAGGGCCAGGAGCCCATCGACCCCCACCCCGACCTGTCCTACGCCTCCAACTACCTGTACATGCTCACCGGCGAGGTGCCCGAGCCCGGTCACGCCCGCGCCATCGAGCAGTACCTGATCTCCACCACCGACCACGGGTTCAACTCCTCCACCTTTACCGCCCGGGTCATCACGTCCACCGGTGCCGACCTCGGCTCGGCCGTGGTTGGTGCCATCGGTGCGCTCTCCGGACCGCTGCACGGCGGCGCCCCCAGCCGGGCCCTCGACATGCTCGACGCCATCGGAACGCCCGACCAGGCCGAGGCGTGGATTCGTAAGCACGTCATGGCCGGCGAGAAGATCATGGGCTTCGGCCACCGCATCTACAAGACCGACGACCCCCGCTCGGTGATGCTCCGGGGCGTGGCCGAGCGCCTCGGCGGGCCCATGGTCGACTTCGCCAAGCAGGTGGAGACGACGGTGGTGTCGGTGCTGGCCGAGCTGAAGCCCGGCCGCCAGCTCTACGCCAACGTGGAGTTCTATGCCGGCGTGGTCATGAGCAACGTTGGGCTCCCGCGCACCCTGTTCACGCCCACGTTCACGTCGAGCCGGGTTATTGGCTGGACGTCGCACGTCCTCGAGCAGGCGGCCGACAACCGGCTCATCCGGCCCAGCGCCCACTACCACGGGCCGCCGCCGCCCGTGCCCGTCCCCGACCCCGATTGAGCGAGGACGCCCCGCGGCGATCAGAAGGTGCGGTTGTGGTGGAGGAGGCCACCTCGGTCACCGACGAGCTCATGGTCGCTTTCGAGGGCCTGGTTCCCCAACTGTCCCGCACCAGCCCCGTTCCCAGCCGGGGCGCGGTAGCCGAGATCGTGGCCTCGCCCGCCACCACTTTGCTCCTTGCCCGCGCGCCCGAGGGTGCCGTCGTGGGTTCCCTCACCCTGGTCATGTTCCGCATCCCCACCGGTGTACGGGCATGGATCGAGGACGTGGTGGTCGACCAGTCGGTACGGGGCCGGGGGATCGGCGAAGCCCTCGGCCGTGACGCCCTGCGCCGAGCCGCGGCCGCGGGGGCCCGCACCGTCGATCTCACGTCCCGGCCTTCGCGTGAGGTGGCCAACCGCATGTACCGGCGCCTCGGCTTCGAGGAACGTGAGACGAACGTCTACCGCTGGTCGGGCGGGACCTGAAAGCGGGTTTGAGTCCGCGAGCGTCGGGCCGGCTCGAACGCGTACTCCTTGTCGATCCTTACCATCGGCAGCCGACGCCGCTCGGCGTTGAGCGCGTCGCGTTGGCGGGTGAGCTCCTTCTCCTTGGCCAGAAGGTCTTTACGGGCGACCAGCCACTCGTCGGGTGATCCAATGCGCGGAAGGCTCATGGTCCACCCTGTCACGACTCAAGCGGCGGCGGCCCTCCGGATGGTGCGAAAGTCGCTGGCCAGGTTGGCATCGAGGATGTAGGACCAGGGCATCAGGAAGTACCCCCCGAGGCCCCAGTCGGCACCCCAGGAGTTCCGGACGAGCGCGTGGTTGGGCTCGGCCCGCAGATATCCGACGGCCAGGACCTCGTGGCCGCCCCGCACCTTCTCCCCACGGGACGGCATGGGGACCATACCGGTCTTGGCAACCTCGGCACCCTCGAAAGAGTCGTACACGGTGAAACCGAAGGCGATGGTCTGGCGGTTGGAGAGCACGGCCTTCATCGAGTCGAGGTTGCGGGGGACGGCCCGGTAGTTGGTGATCTTGTGGGCGGCGGCTTCGTCGGCCAACGTGGCGGGCGGTTCGTCGTCGAACTGGTCGATGACGTACGGCCAGTCGCTCTCCAGCGGTACACCGAGGGTCTTGCAGACCTTGAAGCCGTCCCGTCCGAAGGCTCCGGTGTCCTGGTTGGCCGGTGAGCCCTCGATCTTGCGCTCGTAGTAGTAGATCCACAGGCGCGACAGCAGGCCGGGGTCGGTCCCGTTGAGGCTGGCGTCGTACTCGACGGCCGCGCCCACAGCGTTGGCCGTGCAGCTTCCCAGCTGGCCCTGGTCGAACACCGGCGGGAGATCGTTGCGGGGGTCGACCTCCTCGAGCACCGGCAGATCGGAGGCGTCGGCGATGTGGTCGCGCAGGTCGGGAAGCGACGGCTTCCAGCCGTACCGCTGGATCTTCCGTGGCTGGATACTTGAATTGTCAACCGCATCAGGCATTCCCGCTCCCCCGTCGATGTGGGGACCGACGCTAGGCAGACGCATGGCGACTGTCAACGGTCGGCTCCGCGGTCGAAGAAGGACCTTTGGCACCCGTGCGCACCGGTTGTCACGCGGCGCCCGCCGTTGGACAATGAGACCGTGGACGAGCCCGATACCTTCGACGTCGTCGTGCTCGGTGCTGGTCCCGCCGGCGAGAACGTGGCCGGGCGGTGCGCCGAGAACGGCCTGTCGGTCGCGGTGGTGGAGCGAGAGCTGGTCGGTGGCGAGTGCTCCTACTGGGGGTGCATACCGTCGAAGGTGCTCGTGCGACCGGGCGACGTGCTGGCCGCGGCCCGCCGGGGTCTGTGCGCCGGCTGGTGGCGCGCCGCGCCGTGGTGATGGCCACCGGCACGGCTGCGTCGCTGCCACCGATCCCCGGTCTGGCCGACGCCCATCCCTGGGACAACCGCGACATCACCGCGGCCAAAGAGGTCCCGCGCCGCCTGTTGGTGATCGGCGGCGGGCCCATCGGGCTGGAGATGGCCCAGGCGTTCAAGCGGCTCGGCGCCGAGGAGGTCGCGGTCATCGAGGCGGCCCGTCGCCTGCTCTTCCGGGAGGAGCCCTTCGCCGGCGACGAGGTCGATGCTGCCCTCAAGGCCGAAGGCATCGGGATCCACGTCGGCGTGACCGTCGACGAGGTGCGTCGCTCCGGCGACGGCCCGGTCACTGTCGTCCTTGACGGAGGCGTCGAACTGACCGGCGACGAGCTGCTGGTGGCCGCCGGGCGTCGGCCGTCCACCGACGACCTGGGCCTCGAAGCGGTCGGCCTCGAACCTGGGCGGTTCGTCACCGTCGACGACCAACTCCGCGCCACCGGGGTGGAGGGTGGCTGGCTGTACGCCGTCGGTGACTGCAACGGCCGGGCCCTGCTGACCCACATGGGCAAGTACCAGGCGCGGATCGCCGCCGATGTCATCCTGGGCAAGGACGCCTCCGACCTGGCCGACCACGGCGTCGTTCCCCGGGTGACGTTCACCGACCCCCAGGTGTGCGCCGTCGGGCTCACCGAGGCGCAGGCGAGGGACGCCGGCGTCGACGTCCGCGTGGTCCGCTACCCGACCGGCGGCGTCGCCGGCGCCTCGGTGTTGGGCGATGAACTCGTCGGGAGCAGCCAGCTCGTCGTCGACGAATCGCGGCATGTCATCGTCGGTGCCACCTTCGTCGGGCCGGGCGTCCAGGAGCTGTTGCACTCGGCTACGGTCGCCATCGTGGGCGAGGTTCCCCTTGACCGACTGTGGCATGCGGTGCCGTCGTTTCCGACGGTGAGCGAGGTCTGGCTGCGCCTCCTCGAGGGGTACGGGCTGTGACCGGGTCGTCCGGGGCTGTGGTCCTGCCCCCGTTGCCGGCCACGTTCGCGGCCGCACGGGAGTCGTTGCGAGCGGTCGCGTGTTACGTCGTGGCGCCCGCCCGCAAGGCACGAACGGGCCGAATCGGGCTCCGTCCGGTCGGCGGCGGGTTCGGCACGCCGCCGTTCGACGACGGTTCGCGCCTCGTCATACGAGGGGACACCATCGCCTGGATGCCGGGCGCGTCGGCTGCGCTCAGCACCATCCGCAACGCGGCCCGGTTCGTGGGCGTCGAGCTCTCCGACGATCCCGGTGTGGGCCAAGACCTACCCCCGTTCGCCCCCGACGCAGACCTCGCCGTCGACGGTGACGCCTCGTTGGCGCTCGGTTCCTGGTACGCCTTCGGTGACCAGGTGATCGAGAGGGTGGGCGCCGGGTTCCTCGCCGGAACCATCAGCCAGGCCCAGCTCTGGCCCGAGCACTTCGACCTGGCCGTGACCGTCGAGCTGGCCACCGGCGCCACTGTCAACGTCGGCTTCTCGCCGGGCGATACCTTCAACGCCGAGCCGTACGCCTACATCGGCCCTCACGACACCGACGGTCTCAGCGGCGAGTATTGGAACGCCCCCTTCGGCGCGTTCCTTCCGTATGCACGCCTCGCCGGCGCCGGCGAACCCGTGGGGTCTGCCCGGGCGTTCATCACCGAGGGTCTCGATCGCCTGCGTCCTTCGGAATGAGGGAAGCCCGCTGGGGTTGCGCGACGTAGAGCGCGCCACCGGTGGCGATGTCGTGGTCGATGGAGCGCACGACATCGACGATGACTCCCTGACGGCGCATGATCTCGATCGAGCGGGTCGGCCAGGACAACGGCCGACCGCGGTCGCCAGATTCACCTCCCCGTAGCCAGGGTAGGTGCCAGCGATGGGTTGGCAGCGGGCGGAAAACGTCCTCATGCAGAAGCTGGTCGGCGAGGGTACGAAGAAGGGGTCGACCCCCCTGTACGCGGCAACCCTGGTGTCGGAGTGGTCCCTGGTGCGCAGTCGCAGCCACTACCCGAGCGACGTCTTCGCCGGTGCCGCGCTGGGGTGGCCGTGGCCCTGGTGGCGTGGAAACTCTGGCCGCCGGTGCGGTCAGATGCCGACGACCATGATGAGTCGCCCGGAGCGATATCGCCGCAGCCGGCTTTCTGATCCTTTTGGCTGTATGCCGACCACCTTGGGCAGGCCTTCTTGACATGCGGCGGGGCGTCGCGGCATGATTCGATCAATTCTGGCGGGCATGTACCAATTTAGCTTGTAGCAATTAGGGAAAGCGGGGGAATCATGGAGCGCAGGCTCGGTCGTCGTATCGGTGTTTCGGCGGTCGCCGGGGTGCTCTCGGTCAGTGGGCTCACCTTGGCCATGGTCGCCCAAGCCCCGCCCGCCGTGGGCATGGTGGCATGCGGCGACACCATCACCGTCAACACCGTCCTCGATGGCGACGTCGGGCCGTGCCCGGCCAACGGCATCATCATCGGTGCCGACGGCATCACCCTCGACCTCAACGGCCACCAGGTCTTCGGCACGCCGACCTCAGGCGAGGGGGCGGGCATTCTCGTCAGCAGCCACACCAACGTCACCGTCAAGAACGGCACTGTGCGCCTCTTCGACGGGGGTGTCCTCATCCGCAACGGTGACCACAACGTCGTCACGGGCATTACCGCCAAGGACAACGTCGGGCTTTCCGATCTCGGTGACGGAATCGCCATCGAGGGCTCCAGCGACAACTCGATCCTCAACAACACCGCGGCCACCAATGGGCCGTTCTCCGGCATCGCCATCTATCAGAATTCCGACGGCGACCATGGCTTCCCGACTGCTCCCGCCATCAATAACCTTATTCGGGGCAATCGCATCCTCAACAACACCGCGTGTCGTTCGGGCGGCACGGGTACCTGCGAAGCCGACGGCATCCGCGTGGAGCCCGGCGTCTCACCCGGCAACACCATCGACGCCAATACCATCACGGGCAACGGCCTCGACGGCATCTCGATCTTCGGCCAGACCAGCGGCGTGACGATCACCAACAACAAGCTCAGCCTCAACGGTTTCCTCGGCGCCGTACCCGGCGACGGGATCCGCATCTTCGGGTACGCCAACACCGTCTCCGGCAACCGTTCGCTCAACAACAAGGCCGGCGGGATCAGCGTCGGTCGGAGGACCGGTACGGTCGCTGACCTCGCCGCGCCGAACGGCCGCAACAACCAGATCTTCGACAACACGACCACCGGCAACGGTGTGTGGGATCTGTGGGACTCCTTTGCGACCACTCCTTGCGACAACAACCTGTGGGCCGGGAATCGTTACGTGAAGGCCTCGCCGGTGTGCACCACCGCCGGCGGAACGCAGATCCAGCCGCCCGTCGACGACTTCGACAACGACGGACAGACGAACATCAGCGTGTTCCGGGGCTCGAACGGGTTCTGGTACGTCAAGGGCACGGGCACCAACCCCGACACCGCGATCTCCTGGGGCACCAGCACCGACATTCCTGTGGCTGCCGATTACGACGGCGACGGTCGTACCGACGTGGCCGTGTTCCGCCCCTCCAATGCCACCTGGTACCTGAAGCTCTCCAACGGGGGCGAGTCCTTTGTCCAATGGGGAGACACGACCGACATCCCGGTGCCCGCCGACTACGACGGTGACGGCAAGGCCGACTTCGCCGTTTTCCGTCCCTCGACCGGCACCTGGTACATCAAGCGCGCCAACGGGCTCGAGTTCTTCGTCTCCTGGGGCGCGCTGAACGACATCCCCGTCTCGGCCGACTACGACGGCGACGGCAAGGCCGACATCAGCGTCTTCCGTCCCTCCACCGCCACGTGGTACATCTTGAACTCCATTGGCGGTAGCACGGCCACCCAGTTCGGCGCCACAGGCGACATACCCGTTCCGGCCGACTACGTGGGTGACGGCAAGACTGAACTGGCCGTCTTCCGGCCCTCGACCAACGCGTGGTTTGTCTCGGGCGGCCCCAGCCTGACCTGGGGGACGTCCGGCGACATCCCTGTCCCGGGCGACTACTTCGGCCTCGGGAAGGCGAACATCGCCGTCTTCCGACCGGGCGCAGGAACCTGGTTCCTGAACGGAAACGGGAACCCCGTCGTCCCGTGGGGGACCAACGGCGACAGACCCCTCCCGCTCCTGTCGGCGATCCGCCAGGTCTTCTTCCCGTAGACGGGCCCCGGTTGAGGGGGTACCGTCGTGGGTGCACATGCGCCTTTTCACCCGCTCCGGAGCAGTGGCCGCGCTGGTAATGGCGGCCACGTTGGCGGGCGGATCCGGCGTGGCCGGCGCGTTCGCCGCCGACCCGATCGGGCCGGGCGAGCATTTCCTCGGCCTGGTGAATGGCAGCAACTACCAGGCGACCGTGTACACCGCCTGCGCCGGGCCGATCTGGCCTGGTCGCACCGGGCCTGTGGTCAGCGGCACCCTTGCGGTGGCCCGGGTGGCGAAACGACACGGGGCCACCGGCCCCCTGAGCCAGGTGTACGCCTGGTTCGTGCAGGACGCCTCGGCGCCGGCACCGCAGATGCTCAAGTTCACCGACTACGGCGTGGGTCAACCGGTTCCCGAAGCGGTGCGGGTGCCATGTGACGGCAAGGGCAGGGTGCAGTTCAGCCCGTGCCCGTACCGGGCTCCATGTGTGGCCGGATGGGTGCCGAATCTCGTGTCGGTGAGATTCGTCAACGTGGCCGACTGATCACCGCTCGACCTCAGACCGGGGTGTCGGCCCCCTCGGTTCCGGCGGCGCTCCCGCTCCCTCGGCTCAGGCGGCCTTGATGCGGTAGAGGCCGTCGGCGGCCAGGAGGTACAACTCGCCGGCAGCGTCCTCGCCGAACGAGAAGATCGCATGACTGGCGCCCAGGTTCAGCTCCGCCTGGTCGATGACCTTGCCGTCGGCCTGGATGAGCCCCCATACCTTGCCCGAGCAGTAGTCGCCGTACACGTAGACGCCTCGCAAGGAGGGGATGTCCTCGCCCCGGTACACGTGACCGCCGATCACCGAACAGTTGGCATTGTCGTGGGTGTACTCAACGATCGGGAGCACGCCGTCAGGGGGATTCGTGCCGTGGAGCGGGTGGGTGGCGTCCATCAGGCTCCAGCCAAAGTTGGCCCCGGCGGCGTCGGCGGCGGGGCGGTAGTCGATCTCCTCCCAACGATCCTGGCCCACGTCGCCGATCCAGAGGTCGCCGTTCTCGCGATCCCACGTGAACCGCCAGGGATTGCGCAGGCCCCACTCGTAGGTCTCGGGTGCCACGCCGGGGCGGCCGACGAAGGGGTTGTCCGGGGGAACGGTATAGCCCTTGTCTCCCGAAGGCGTCGGGTCGATGCGCAGGATCTTCGCCAGCAGTGTCTCCAGGTTCTGGCCGTTCCCGTTCGGGTCGTTCTGGCCTCCACCGTCGCCCAGGCCCACGTAGAGCTTGCCGTCGGGCCCGAACGCCACTTGGCCGCCGTTGTGGTTGGGAAAGGGTTGGTCGACCGACAGCACCACCCGGCGGCTGGCGAGGTCGGCCTTTCCGTCTCGGAAGGCGTACTCCACCACCTGGGTGTCCCCGGCGCGGTTGGTGTAGTTCGCGTAGAACGTCGCACCGTCGGGCGCGAACGTGAGGCCCAGCAGGCCCTGTTCTCCTCCGGTGGAGACCTCGCCCGACAGGTCGAGGACGGGAGTGGCATCGACCGACGTCTTGCCTCCCGTCTGGCCGTGCACGACCCGGCGCACCCGGCCCTTCTTCTCGGCCACGTAGAGGGCATCGTCGTCGGGCCGCAAGGCCATGGCGACGGGCCCGGCCAGCCCGTCGATCTTGGCCAGCTTCAACTTCACGGCTTTCAGGTTGGGGCCCGGCGCGGTCAAGCCGGCCGCGGTCGTATCGTCCGCAGCCGACGACGGGGTGGTCGTGCCCGGCGACGACGATCCGCCGTCGCTCCCGCAGCCGCCGGCCACCAGAGCAACGGCGGCGACGAGGGCGGCGGCCAGGCGTCGCCGGCCGGTCATCGGGTGAGGGGGCGGAAGACGTCGACCTCGATGGTCTCCAGGTCGAGCAGTTCGACCAGCCCGTCGAGTGCATTGGTCACGCGCCCATCCTGGCAGGCGCAGGTGGTTACTCCGAGGCGCGGAACAGGCCCGACGCCGGGCTGTTGCCGCGGAGTGCATCGTTGGCCAGCACCACGGCGGCGGCCGAGTAGGTGGTGCGCTCGCCCCCCGGGAAGTGGAGCCGTTCGGGGTGGACCATGCCGGTGAAGTAGCTCCCGTCCTCGTGGCGCAGGTGTCGGGTCGCGGCCAAAAGGCGATGTCCCCACCCGTCCTCACCGGCGGCCGCATGGGCCATGGCGCACTCGGCCGTCTCGGCCGTTGTCACCCACGGGCGGTCGGCCACGCACCGGATGCCGTGGTCATCGAGCAGGAACCGGCCGCGCCCCTCGGCCAGGCGCGCCCGCGCAGCCTCGCCTACAACTGCGCCGGAAAGCACCGGGTAGTACCAGTCCATCGCCCAACGGTCCTTGGGTAGGAACGCCCGAGGCCGCTCGGCGACGGCCCGACCCAGCGCCTCCGCCGCCGCCTCCCAGTCGGGACGTTGGTGGCCCAGGCGCTCGGCGATCGCCAGGGCCCGGCGCAGGCTGAAGTACGTGCTCGACGAGGCGGTGAGGAGGGCGAACGACCACGCCGTGCCGTCGGCATGGCGGGCCCACAAGACCTCGCCACCGGGTGCCTGGAGGCCGAGCACGAACCCCACGGCCCGTTCCACGACGGGCCACATCTCGGACAGGAACCCAGGGTCGCCGGTGGTGAGGTAGTGGTGCCAGGTGCCGGTGGCGACGTAGGCCGACACGTTGGCGTCGAGGGTCGTCTCCTTCACCCGGGCGTTGCACCAGTAGTACTGGTGCCAGGCACCGTCGGCGCGCTGCGTGGCGGCCAGCCACCGGTAGGCCGCTTCCGCTTCGGCCCGCCGACCGCCCACGTCGAGGGCCATGGCCGCCTCGACGTGGTTCCACGGATCAGCGTGGCCGCCGACGAACCATGGCACCATCCCGTCGTCGAGCTGGACGGCGGCGATCGACTCCACCGTGGCCGCCACCTCGTCGGCCGCGAGCGTCCCGGCGACGGCCGCGCCGGCGTCGGGTCGCGGTCTCACCGGGCCCCGCTCAGCACGGCCTCGGGGGGTGCCGGCAGCGCCTGCTCGGTTCTCGACCTGGCTACGGGATTCTGGAGGTACAGCACGAGGCTCTTGCCCATGACGGGGTTGAGGGCCCGCTCCAGCAATCGCACCGGACGGGGCCGGGTGGTGATGTCCCACACGAGAAAGCGGTGGTAAGCGCGCACGGGGAGGGCGTCGGCGCGGTCGACCCCCACCAAACACCGCAGCCACCAGTAGGGCGAGTGCAGCGCGTGGGCGTGGTGTGAGCCGGTCATGGTCAGCCCCGTGGCCTGCAGTCGTTCGGCGAGTTGACCGACCCGGTAGATGCGGACGTGGCCGCCCGACACCGCCGGGGCGTGGTAATCGTCGGCCAGGGCCCAGCACACCTGCTCGGGGAACCACCGGGGGACGGTGACGGCCATCGTGCCGCCGGGCCGCAGTACCCGGGCCAGCTCGGCTATCGCCGCGGTGTCGTCGTCGAGATGCTCGAGTACCTCGGCGGCCACGACCCGGTCGAAGGTGTCGTCGGCGAACGGGAGAGTCACGGCGTCGCCGCCAACGGCGGTCCCGAGGGCGATCGTGGGCGCCTCCCCGGCCAGGCGCATGGCGCCGAGGAGGCCGGCAACGGCGCCGGTCTCGGCCGCTGAGCGGTCGAGGGCCACCACGTGGGCACCCCTCCTGTGGGCCTCGAACGCGTGCCGTCCGCCGCCGCAGCCCAGGTCGAGCATCCGGTCCCCGGCCACCAGGCCGAGCCGGGTGAAGTCGACGGTCAGCACGGTGGGATGTGGGCGGCGGACCTGTCGGCCAGGGCCCGCCGGTACTGGATGACGGTGGCGCGGGCGGTGGCCGGCCAGGTGAAACGCTCGAGCACCCGCTTCCGCCCGGCGGCACCGACACGGGCTCGCCGGTCGGCGTCGTCGAGAAGGCTGCCGATGGCGGCGGCCATAGCGCCGGGGTCGCCCGGGGGCACCAGCAGGGCGGTGTCGCCGCCGCTGCCCACCACCTCGGGGAGGGCGCCCCCCGTGGTGGCCACGAGAGGCACCCCGCACGCCATGGCCTCGATGGCGGGAAGCGAGAAGCCCTCGTAGAGCGAAGGCACCACTGCCACCTCGGCCTCGGCGTAGAGCTCGACCATGCGGCGATCGTCGACCGCGCCTTCCAGGCGGACGGCGTCCTCCAGGGCCAGGCGGCCGATGGCCGCAGGCACGGCGCTGCCCTGCCGCGGCTGACCGACGACCACCAGCTCGGCATGGCGCTCGGTGCGCACCTTGGCCACCGCCTCGATGAGCGGAAGCAGTCCCTTCAGGGGAACGTCGGCGCTGGCCGTCGTCATAATCCGCCCCGGAACGCGGCGCACGTCGGACAGGGGCCGGAACAGGGCGGTGTCCACACCCACCGGCACCACGGCCAGCTGCTCGGGTTGCGCCCCCATCTGGGCGCAGATGTCGCGAGCCGACGACGACGACACGGTGATGAGCCGGGGCAGTCGCCGCACCACCCGCTTCTGCATGCGGACGAAGCCGTACCACCGGTGCAGGCTCAGGCGCTTCTGCCAGGTCTCGGCCTGGGCCAGCTCGAGGTCGCGGTCGACGGTGATGGGGTGGTGCAGGGTGGCCACGACGGGGGCGACGTCCCGGCTGATGCCGAGGATGCCGTAGCCCAGGCACTGGTTGTCGTGGACGAGGTCGAACTCGCCCTTCCGCCGGCGCAGGGCCCGCCAGGCCCGCAGGCTGAAGGTGAGGGGCTCGGGGAAGCCGGCGCTGCACATCAGGGCGAACTCGGCGACGTCGACTACATCGCGGAACTCTCCGAGGGCGGGGGTGCGGAACGGGTCGGGCGACCGGTAGAGGTCGAGGCTGGGGACCCGGACGAGGGAGATGCCGGGGTCGAGCGGGGGATAGGGCGGGCCGCTCCACACCTCGACCCGGTGGCCCAGGGCGGTCAGCTCCCGGCTCAGGTGGCGGACGTAGACCCCCTGGCCCCCCGAGTAGGGATTGCCCCGGTAGGCGAGGAGGGCGACGCGTAGCGCGTCGTCATGGGCGGGGCCGGGCACGGTGACCGCAGCCTGACCGCGCCCGGCCGGGCGGTCAAGCGGGCGTCCTGCGGCGCCGTTCTCGTGCATGAGAAGCGGGATCAGGCGCGATTCTCCTCGTGAAGTCGACCCTCACCACCTGGTCGCGATCAGGGAAGGCCCTCGCTGTCGCGGTGTGTTGACGTCACCGCCGAAGTGGAATCAGACCTGGGCCGCCTCAGTCGAGCGAGTCAACGCTCAATGGCGTATCGGCCCAGCGCCAGGCGACATCGAACTGGGCCCGAGCGTCGGCGCTCGGCTCGCCCTGGGCGTCGAGTGCCTGCGAGAGCCCGAAGAGGGAACGTCCGTTGTTCGGAAAGGCCTCCAGGTCGGAGCGGAAGACCGACTCGGCGTCCTGGGGACGCCCGGCTCGCAGTAGGAACCCTCCGTAGGTCTCCCGTGCCGGATAGTAGAAGGGCGGCGGTTCGTCGTAGTAAAAGATGTCGACCGCCGGACCGCCGACTGGTAAGAGGCATCCGCCGCCTGAGCATCGCCGCCCACCTCGGCGTTGCGTCCACGAAGAAGATCCATGTCGAGCTCGACGAGCGCCGATGCCGGGTTGTTCTGGAACTCGTAACGGGCGTCAGCGAGATGCGGCGGGTCCTGCGACGCCAGCACGTCCTCGGTGGCCCTCAACTCCGACCGGGCACCAGCGACATCGCCGGTGGCGGCGAGAGCGATACCCCGATTGATGTGCCAGAACGCCAGGGTCGCCTTGAACCTGCGTTGCGGCTGTGGGTAGGCGAGGACCTTGGCCCGTTCATGGAAGCGCACCAGGAAGCTCTGCTCCCGGAACCTCGAATCCCGACCGGAAACTCCTCGGCCGGGATTCGTGCCGCCCATCGATCGTCGCGATCGACGAAGGAACTGTGGGTGCCCAGAAAACCGTGTACGTGGAGAGTGGCGATACCGCCGACCTGCTCGCCTACAAGGACGGGACGTTCCTGATCATCACTGCGACACCGACGATCGGGCGACTTTGGACAGCGAGATGGCCGGGTTGCTACACAACCTCGGCTAGGGCCCGTCAGGTCACAGGGGCGTGAAGAAGAAGCGCCGGATGGCGTCGGGCAGCGGCAACGGCACGTCGCCCGAGCCGCCCCAGCCGATGGTGACGCCACCACGCACGTACCAGACGCCGGTCGAGGGCCGGAACACCGCCGTGTCGATGCGGCCGTCACCGTTGTAGTCGCCGGGCACGGGGATGTCGCCGGCGCCGCCCCAGGCGACGGTGATGCCGCCCCGCACGAACCATGTGCCCGTCGAGGGCCGGAACACGGCGATGTCGGTGGTGCCGTTGCCGTCGTAGTCGCCCGGCACAGGGATGTCGCCGGTGGCACCGAAGCCGACGGTGGCGCCTCCCTGGATG
>JBBRXY010000030.1:0-35438 GCA_038238185.1 Acidimicrobiales bacterium | reverse complement strand
TGGCTCAGGGGAAGTAGTAGCCAGGGGTGGGCATGTCGCCCGAGGCACCCCACGTAGTGCTGGTCCCGTTGTAGACCAGCCACTGGCCGGTCGACGGACGGAAGACGGCCACGTCGGTGTTGCTGTCGCCGTCGTAGTCGGAGGGCACGGGGATGTCGCCGGGGGCGCCCCACTGGATCGTCTGGTCGGGGGCGGCGGTGAGGCTAGGGGTGCCTCCCCGGATGTACCACGTACCCGTCGACGGGCGGTACACGGCCAGGTCGGCGAGGCCGTTGTGGTCGTAGTCGGCGGGAACGGGGATGTCTCCGTTCGTTCCCCACGCGATCACGGTGGGCACATTCCCGGCCCCCACCGTGGACCCCGCCGAGTTCCCCTGTGTGGCGATGCCGGGCTGGATGTACCAGGTACCGTTGGACGGGCGGAACACGGCGATGTCGGCCTTACCGTCGCCGTTGTAGTCGGCGGGTACCGGGATGTCGCTGGAGAGACCGAAGAACACCGAGGGCCCCCCGTTGATGAACCACTGACCGGTCAGTGGCCGGAACACGGCGAGGTCGGTGGTGCCGTTGCCGTCGTAGTCGGCGGGAACGGGGATGTCGCCGTTGATGCCAAAGTTGGTGGATACCCCGCCAGCCACGTACCAGGTGCCATCGGACGGGCGGAACACGGCGATGTCGGTGGTGCCGTTGCCGTCGTAGTCGCCGGCCACGGGGATGTCACCGGTGGTGCCGAAGGCCACCGCCGGGCCGTTGCGGAGGTACCACGTGCTGTTCGAGGGGCGGAAGACCGCGTCACCGTTGGTGGTGAAGGTCCTGGTGATGGGCGGGGCGAGCCCGTTGGCTGCCTGCAGGGTGAAGCTCCAGCGACCGGAGCCGGTGGCGGTGCCCGACAGCAGGCCATCGGGCGTGAGGGTGATGCCCGGGGGCAGGCTGCCCTTGATCACCGACCAGGTGAGCGCCGGCGAGACGTACGACGTGGACAGCTGGTAGTTGTAGGGCGTGCCCAGCACGATCGGGGGCGGCGGAGCACCGGTGTTATTGGTCGAAGGCATATTGATGATCGGCCTCACTCTGCCGGCGGCGTTGTTGCCCCAGCAGACCGCGACACCGTCGGTGCGCATGGCGCAACTCTGGAAGGTGCCGGTCGTGACGTTGTTGTAGGTGCCCGCAGGCGGGATGCCCTGGCCGGTGTTCTGGCTGGAACCCGAAGGTGGCGGCCCAGGTGTGACCGCGCTGCCGAGACCCCAACAGGTGATGGTCTGGTCGGGGCGCAGCCCGCAGACGTGGCCGAAACCGGCATTGATCTGGGTGAACGCGCCCGCCGGAACGGCGTCCTGTTGGAAGGAGTTTCGGCCCCAGCAGTCGACGGTGCCGTCGGAACGGATGGCGCAGGTGTCGTAGTACCCGGTGGTGACGGACGTGTAGGTGAGACCGCCCGTCAGCGCCGGCACGTTGAGCTGACCGTACAGGTTGCTCCCCCAGCAGGTGATGGTCCCTGCGGTGTCGAGGGCACAGGCGTACCGGAGGCCCGTGGCGATCTGGGTGAAGGTCCCCGTCGTGGGTGCCCCCGAGACCTGAGTGTCGGTGTTGACCCCCCAGCAGGCGATGCTGCCGTCGGTCTTGAGTCCGCAGGCGAAGTTGAGGCCCCCCGCCACATGGGTGAACGTGCCCGTCGGTATCGCAATGGGCTGGAACAGAGTCGTGCTCCCTCCCCAACAGGCCAGCGATTGATCGGTCTTCACGCCGCACCCCAGGTTGTAGCCGGCGTTGACCTCGGTGAAAGTGACTCCCGTGGGCGGGGTGGCGTCGCCGACGCCCTCCCCGAGGTTGTTGCCCCAACAGACGGCATTCTGGTCCGAGGCGCGGATGCCGCAGCTCGCGTACCCGCCGGCGCTCACCGTGGGCGGGCCCGGAGGAGGTGAGGAGTTGCCGAAACCGGCGGCCGGGCCGGCGCTCAGGGCCAAACCCGCCACGGCCAGCAGCCCCGTCATCACTGCCACTCCGGAGCGCCGCCACGCGCGAAAACCTCGTCGCTGAGTTTCCATATTCCGCTCTCCCCTTACGTATCGGACTGGCCCGATACAAATCCTATTGAAATGATGATCTGCTAACGAAACCGTATCATTGCAGGCAAGAGGTCCGGTAGTCTCATTTCGCATTTACCATTTCGCATTTACCATTTCGCATTTACCGCTCTCTGTCGGGCCCTGGGCCGCACATAAGCCAATTGCTACACGAAGCGCAGCCCGTCCTCCGGGCCGTCGTCGACCATCCGGGCGCAGGTCGGGCACCACCAGCGGGCCTCCATCGGTGTACCGCAGGCGTCGTGGGCCATCGCTGCGTTGTCGCCGCCCTGGCCGGCCCCCCACTGGGCGAGGAGGCGGACGGCGCCGGCCAGCTCCCGGCCCGATGCGGTCAGCTCGTACACGAACCGGGGCGGCCGCCGCGAGTAGGGCGTGGCCACCACCACCCCCTCCCGCTCGAGGTGGCGGAGGCGCTGGGTCAAGATGTTCGACGCCAGGCCGGGCAGCTCGCCCAGCAGGTCGTTGAACCGATGTGGCCCGCCGAGCAGGCTGTTGACCACGAGCAGCGTCCAACGGTCGCCGACGCGCGCCACCGCCTCGCCGAGCGGGGTGACCGAGGGCGGGTCCGTTGCCGACGCTGCCCGCCGACTGGCCCTTGATCTGTCCGGCGGCCTGCCGGCCGACCTCGGTTCCATGGCGACCATCCTTGCCTCGACCGAAACCGCTTGCCGAGTCCCTGAGGTGTTGGTAACTTGCAAGTAACAAGTTACTACCAAGGAGAGACACGATGTCGGGACTGGACGAGGTGGAGGCGGCGGTACGGGCGGTGTCGGAGTCGGCAGGACCGGCGGTCGTGGGGATCGGGCGCGGTTGGGGCCTGGGCTCGGGTGTCGTCGTGGCCGACGGCGTCGTGCTCACGAACGCCCACAACGTGCGCAGCGGTGAGGTGGCCGTGTCGTTCGGAGAGGGCGGACAGGCGGTGGAGGGCCACGTGGCCGGTGTCGACCTCGACGGCGATCTCGCCGTCCTCAGCGTCGACACCTCCGGAGTGGCCCCCCTGGCCTGGACCGACGAGGCGCCGGGGCTCGGCGCCGTGGTCTTCGGCCTCGCCAACCCGGGTGGGCGGGGGCTGCGCGTGACGGTGGGCATGGTGTCGGCTCTGGGCCAGGCCTTCCGCGGCCCTCGCGGCCGCCGGGTCACCGGCTCGATAGAGCACACCGCTCCCCTGGCCCGGGGATCGTCGGGCGGCCCGGTGGTCGATGCTGCAGGCCGCTTCCTCGGGCTCAACACGAACCGCCTGGGCGAGGGCTTCTATGCCGCCATCCCCGCCGACGTCGACCTCCGCAGCCGCGTCGATGCCCTGGCCCGGGGTGAGTCGGCCTCGCCCCGCCATCTGGGTGTGGGCCTGGTGCCGGGCCGGGCCGCCCGCCACCTACGCCGTTCGGTGGGCCTCCCCGACCGAGACGGGGTCCTGGTGCAGGTCGTGCAGGACGACAGCCCCGCAGGTCGCGCCGGGTTGCGCCGGGGCGACCTGATCACCGAGGCCGGCGGGGTGCCAATGACCGGGGTCGACGACCTTCACGCCGTGGTCGACGGACTGGGCGATGGCGAGTCGTTGCCGCTGGCCGTTGTTCGCGGCGCCGAGGACCTGACGGTGAGCGTCACCTTCGGCGTCACCGGCGAGGAGAGCTCGGCGTAAAGATCCCGACGCCTGGTCAACCAATGGCGTCAGCACGCCACAACTGGTTGGGTCCGCCGTTCCAGTCCCATTGGACGACTTTGGCGCCTGGCGCGGTGGAGGCTCCCGTCACGTCCATGGCCTTGAAGCTGCCGGCATTGATGAACACCGAGTAGTCCGGTGTCACGGGGTAAATCCGCCAGAGCTGGTTGAGGCCGCCGTTCCACTGCCACTGGATCAGGGGCGCCCCGTTCTGTGTCGACGCGCCCGCCACGTCGAGGACCAGCTTGCTGTTGACGTTCACCAGGATCCAGTAGTCGTTCCCGTACGGCAGCGGCACCCATCGCTGGTTGTTCTTGCCGTTGATCGGCCACTGGATGATGGCGGCCCCATTGTTCAGGGACTCCCCCGCCACGTCGAGGGTCTGGTCGCTGTGGGCGGCGAAGTACTGGTAACCGGGATTGACCGTCGCCCGAATCGGGCCCCCTCCGACGACCAGCAGTGCCCCGACAAGTGCTGCCGTCACCGCCGCCAACCGTGGCCTCGTTCGCATCACTGCCCCCTTCGCGTCAGCTTGCTGCCATACTACGATGCCGGCGTCGGCAATGGCCGGGTGCGTCCAGACGAGGGGGCTTCGATCATGGCGAACTGGCCCGTGCAACAGCTTGGTTCCACGGGCGAAAATGTCCGGAGCGTGCAGTACCTCTTGAACGCCCACGGCTTGAACGTCACCGTCGACGGATCTTTCGGTCCCGGAACCCAGGGGGTCGTCCAACAATTCCAGACGGCCAACAACCTTGCGGCCGACGGCAGCGTGGGGAACCAGACCTGGCCGGTGCTGATCGTCCAGGTCCAAGCCGGCGCCACGGGCCCCGCCGTCGTGGCCGTGCAGAGCCAGCTCAACTCCCGGGTACACCTGCTCGCCGTCGACGGCAACTTCGGCCCCCAGACCAGCGCGGCCGTCAGTTCCTTCCAGGGGCCGGTCGGGCTGACCGCCGACGGCGTCGTCGGGCCCAACACCTGGAGCGCGTTCGTCAACGGGTTCCTGGCCGCGACCAGTGCCGACAACGCCGCTCAAGCGGTGTTTCAGGCGTGGACCCAGAACAACCAAGTCACCGCCACGAAGAACGCCACGGTGCCGGCGGTCGGCCAGTTGTTCGCCCAGTCCTGGGCGCCCGGCACCTGGACCTTCGCCGGGTGTGAGGGTGCCGCCGGCAGCGTGTACTGCACCTGGACCAAGGGTGGCGGTGGCCAGCTCGTGCTTCGCGTCAACAACAACACAGGCGCGCCCTTCTATTACGTGACCAGCGCAACCTTCTGACGCCGCCGGAACACGTGGCTCAGCCGGAGCCCCCCAGCGGGCGACAACACGAGCTCCGCCATGGCGAACAGAGAGCCACCGTGGTCGAGGTGGGCGGCGCCTTGCGCACCTACACCGTCGACGGCAACGACGTGCTCGACGGCTACGGGCGCGACGAACGCTGCACCGGTGGCCGCGGCCAGTCACTGATCCCGTGGCCCAACCGCGTGGCCGGCGGCCGGTACCGCTTCGGCGGCCAGGACAATCAGCTGGATCTGTCCGAGCCCGAGCGATCGAATGCCATCCACGGGCTGGTGCGGTGGGCCAACTGGGCGCCGGTGGAATCGGCCGACGACCGGGTGGTCATGGCCCACCTGCTCCATCCCCAGCCCGGCTA
The DNA here is from genome assembly GCA_038238185.1 of Acidimicrobiales bacterium. GTDB lineage: Bacteria > Actinomycetota > Acidimicrobiia > Acidimicrobiales > AC-14 > DATAQC01. The sequence continues at coordinate 30,040 of JBBRXY010000030.1, read as the reverse complement.
CCCGTTCTCCCTCGATCTCCGCCTGTCCTACGCCCTCACCGGCACCGGACTCACCGTGAACCTCGACGCCACCAACGTGGGGACGTCGCCGCTGCCCTTCGGAGCAGGCGCCCATCCCTACCTCACCCTCGGGACCCCGGCGATCGACCCCCTCGTGCTGCGGGCGCCGGCCTCCACCTGGTTGCGATCCGACGACCGCCAGATCCCCGCCGGTACCGAAGCGGTCCACGGCACCCCCTATGACTTCCGGGCGCCCCGCCCGATCGGCGACATCACCCTCGATACGGGCTTCGGCGACCTCGAGCGCGACCGCGCCGGTCGGGCTCGGATCGAGGTGGCCACCGCCGACGGCTCCCGGGCGGTGACACTGTGGATGGGGCCCGCCTATCGCTGGGTGATGTTGTTCACGGGAGACTCCCTGAATCCCGCCTCGAAGCGCCGCACCGGCCTGGCCGTGGAGCCGATGACGTGCCCCCCGAACGCCTTCCAGACGGGTGAGGGCCTCATCGTCCTCCAGCCCGAGGAGACCTTCTCCGGGGCGTGGGGAGTCACGCCGTGGCCGGCGGCCAGCGCTTGATTCCCGTGCGGTCAGCTGGGAGACTGCGAATTCCGGCGAATGCGCGGTTGGCTTCAGCAATGGGGAGGCGAGCCGACCTGGGGAGCCTGTAGGTCGGGATTCTTGCACGAGCGCACATCGGGCGCCGGAAGAGAGATTGGGACCAGATGCGCCACCACACCACCGCCAGATCCCCCCGGCCCGCGTTCGTCGCCCGGCTGTTCATCACTTTGCAGATCCTTCTCGTGGCATCCGCCGGGTTCACCCTGTCGAGCGCGGTCACCGCGCCCTTGGCCGTGGCCGAGGATGGCCCGTGCGGCGCCAACCCGTGTGGGACGGTGCCGCCCGACCAGGGTCCCTGTGGTGCCAACCCGTGTGGCACGGTGCCCGCCGACCAGGGCCCCTGTGGTGCCAACCCGTGTGGCACGGTGCCCGCCGACCAGGGCCCGTGCGGGGCCAACCCCTGCGCCAAGGACGTGCCCGCCGACCCGAACACCGGGAAGCCCGTTGCTCCGGACGCGAATGCCCCCGTCGCTCCCGCCACCACCGCGCCGGCCAAGGCCGCTGATCCCGCCAACGCCACCACGTCCACCAGCATCGACACCACCGGCGACCGGCGCGACAAAGCCGCCTCTGTCGTGGCCGCCAAGGGCGGTGACGGAGGCTTGCCCGCCTGGGTGATCCCTGTCGGCGTCGTCGTCCTCTTCGGGGGCCTCGTGCTCTGGCTCGTCCGCCGCCAGCGCGTCCACGAGGACCCGCCGGTCTGAGACGGGCGCCCACCGCAGCTGGCGCGCCGGCGTCGACGCATCGGTCTCCCCATGGATCCTGAGGCGTTCTCCATAGATCCTGAAGGATCGCGATCGCTGTCGCTCGGGTGCCCGGTCGACTACGGCACGTCGGCTGTGAAGAGGCGCCTCGACGCCTTCTCCCGCCATTGGGACCTGAGCGGAGAACGGCTCCTCGACGTGGGGTGCGGGAACGGTGCCTACACCACCGCCATGGCGGACGGGTTCGGTGAGGTCTATGGCATCGACCTGGAGCCCCACCGTCTCGACGTCTTCCGGGCCCAGGTTCAGGGAGATCCCAAGTTCCATGTGGCCGAGGGCTCGGCCGAGCACCTGGAGTTCCCGGACGACCACTTCGACGTGGTCACGGCCATCGAGGTGATCGAGCACGTTGTCGACCTCGATCGGGCCCTGTCCGAGATCCACCGGGTCCTACGGCCGGGAGGGGCGTTTCTCATCACCTGCCCGAACCGCCTGTTCCCGCTCGAGACGCACACCATCCTCCTCGGTTCGGGCCGGGAGTACTCCGCCCGGGGCATCCCGTTCCTCCCCTACGTCAAGCCTCTCCACCGCCGACTGTCCACCGCCCGCAACTTCACCCGCCGCGACCTCAGCGGTCTTGCCGCCGGCCGGGGCTTCCGGGTCGAGGCGTGGGACTGGGTGATGCCGCCGCTCGACCACTGGGCTCCGGGTCGGCGCCAGCTGCGTGTCGTGCTCGACCGGCTCGAGCGGTCACCGTTGCGGATCTTCGGCGTCTCGATCGTGGCCGCACTGGTGAAGGATCCCGTCTGACGCTCACCGGATGCCGGTGGCCACCAGCTCCTCGCCGGCGTCGGGATCGGTTTTCACCCGCGCCGCCTCCCACTGCTGGATCACCTCCATCGCCACCCGTTCGCCGAGCGACGGCCGGCTTTCCATGTCCCAACGCCCGGTACGGCGGAACTTCCAGGCCGCCCGGGCCACCCCGTTGGCGCCGCGTGCGGTCGTCTCCGCGTGCACCTGCGAGAAGCCGGCCCGCTCCATGAGGTGGCCCAGCGCCCCTCGGGTGAACACCTGCAAGTGGCGCGGTGGCTCGAGCGGCTGCCAGTCGCGGCCCGCTCTGCGGTGCAACCAGCTGGAGGCGTTCGGGGTGAGGATCACCGCCTTGCCACCCGGCGTCAGGATCCGGAGTACCTCCTCCAGCACCGACTGTGGCTCGGGAACGTGTTCGAGGGAATGGCTCATGGTCACCACCTCGAAGCTCGCCGTCGGGTACCGCTGGGCCCGGAGCCCCCCGAGGTCGATCGTGAGGCCCCGCCCCCGCGCCACTGCCACGGCGTCGGCATCAAAGTCGAGGCCGCGCACCTCCCATCCCCGGCGGGCCAGCTCGACGAGCAGGCTGCCGTCGCCACACCCCACGTCGAGCAGCCGGCCCCGTTCGTCGCTACCCAGGCGCAGCACCTTGAACTCGGCGTCGAGACGACGCCCGGCCCACGGGCGCACCAGCAGCGACGCCGCCCGGCCCCAGGGTGACGCGGGCGGGTCGTACCCGAACCTCCTGGCCACGTACTCGTCGGTCCCGAGATCGCGGATCACCCGGATCCTCCGGGCCACCGCGTGGGCGACGCCGGGCCCGGCCAGCGGTGACTCCGCCGAATGGGTGAAGTACGTGTCGTAGGCCATGGACAGGTCCTCGTCGACAGGCCGGGGGTCGAGCCAGAGCGACGCGCACGTGGTGCAGCGCCGGAACGACCACTGGCCCGGGACCTGGAACACCCGGTCGTGCACGCCGCGGTGCAGCACCGGGCCACCACCGCCGCACACCGGGCAGGCAGTGACCGCCTCGGTGCGCATGAGGCTCATGACGTCCGCCGGGGCAGGACCTGGCGAGAGGTCACGAGGGCCCGGGTAGCGGCGGACAGGACGGCGGCCACCGTGGCACCGGCAACCGATGCCATGGCCGTGAGCGGCACCCCGAGCAGGGGGACGGTGAGGGCGCTGGCCACCGAGGCCCGCAACAACGACCGGGTGTCCTCCCGGGCATTGAGGACTCCTGCCAGCACGAAGTACACGTACTGCATCACCGAGAAGACGACGAGGACACGGAGCTCGTTGGACAGGGCGAGGTAGGGCGACGACGACCCGAAGAACAGTCGGAGGGCCACCTCGGGCACGGCGAGAAGGACGGCGCAGTAGGCGACCAATGGGATCCCGAACAGTAGGCCGTAGCGGCGAGCCACGGTGAGCTCGACCCGCCGGTGGGCCTCCGGGTCGGCTTCGTCGGAGTGGGCGATATGGGTCGTGACCACGCTGTTGACCGCCAGCATGAGCGGGTTGGTGAACCCCATGACCGTGAGCAGGGCCTGGAACGAGGCGACGGCGGTGATCCCGTCGACCGCGCCGAGCAACCACAGCACGCTCTGGATGGTGAGTGCGCCGAGGCCGTTGGTCAGGAGCAGGGCCTTTCCGATCCGCCAGAACGGTTCGACTGCGTCACGGTGGAGTGCACCACGCGCGAAGCGTGGTCGCACCTGAGCGGCCTGGAGGGCGGCGGCGGCCAGCGACGTCAGGCTCATGGCTCCCAGGGCGGCGGAGAGGGTCAGGTGGCCGAGGGACGCCAGGACCATCACGGCGCCGGCCTGGCCGAGGTAGCTGAGGGCGTCGCCCCCGGTGGCCCGCCGGAACTGCAACCGGCCGATCAGCGATCTGCGCAGCGTCTCCTGCAGCTGGGTCCCGAGGAGCGCCAGTTCGGCCCACAGGAGGAGGCCGGGCCGGCCGAGCACGAGCACGGCGATCGTCAGGACAACGCTGAACACGGCTGCGCACGCCAGTGTCCATGCCAACGCAGCCGTCGGCAGCGCGGCGCGGTCAGAGCGGCGTCCGGTCAGCACCATGAGGGGAATCCCGATGAGCGATGCATGGGCGGTGTTGGCGGTGACCAGGATCCCGAGGATGACGCCGAACACCCCGAAGTCGGCGGCAGGGAGTTGGCGACCGAGCACCAGGGTCACGAGGAAGGTGCCGACGCTGACGACGCCCTGGTCGCCGAGGGCCCAGAGGCCGGTCGAGCGCTGGACGGCCAAGAGCCTCCGCTTGAGCCCGCTGATCGTGAACGTGGGCAGCATTGTCAGCGCGGTCGTCCGTTAGGGTGGCGCCGACCGTCGGAGGCGGCCTTCACGTGCATCGTTCCGAGCTTCTCCCCTACGTCAGACATCGAGTCAAGCTCGCCGAATCCATCGCGCGCCGACGGCTGACCGGTGGCGGCTTCGAGGGCGACGGCATCGTCGATGACTTCCACCATCTCTATTTCGACTCGGCGTCGTTCGGCGGCACGTGGAGGAACACCTTTTGGATGGGAATTCCCGTCTGGAAGACCCCCTTCGACCTGTGGGTCTACCAGGAGATGATGTACGACCTGCGACCCGATCTCGTCATCGAGACGGGAACGGCGTTCGGCGGCAGCGCTCTGTTCCTGGCCTCGGTGTGCGAGCTCCTGGGGAAGGGTTCGGTGATTTCCGTCGACCTCCGTCCCCGCGACCCGCGGCCGGTACACCCTCGTATCCAGTATCTCGAAGGCTCCTCGACCGATCCCGGCATCGTCGCCCAGGTGGGTGATAGGGCGGAAGCGTCCGACGGCGTTCTGGTGTTGCTCGACTCCGACCACAGCTGCGCCCATGTCCTCGATGAACTTCGCGCCTACAGCCCCATGGTGGCGGCCGGCGGCTACGTCGTGGTTGAGGACACCGACGTCAGCGGTCACCCCGTCCAGCCCGAGTTCTGGCCTGGGCCCATGGAGGCGGTCGACGAGTTCCTCGCCGACGAGCCGCCGTTCGTCGTCGACCGGAGCAAGGAGAAGTTCCACATGACGCTGAACCCGCGTGGGTTCCTCAGGCGCCTGTGAGCGGGGTACGTTCGCACAACATGGTGGTGGACAGCCTCAAGGTGCGCATGGCCGAGATATGGCGAACGACCGGTCGACGCCTGTACATGAGCTCCGCGGCAGAACGCACGCTCGTGGACAGCTTCCAGCGGCTCTACCTCGAGTCGAAGGTCGAGACCTCCTGGATGGGCGAGTCGACGCCGACCCCACCGACCGACCTGTGGAGCTACCAGGAGATCGTCCACGACACCCGACCGGAGCTGGTCGTGGCCCGGAATACACCTAACGCCGCCTACCTGGGCACGCTCTGCCGGCTGGAGGAACGAGGAGAGGTGTTTTCCTGGGATGGCAACGGCGACGGCGACCCCCAGACGGTCGCCGAGCTGGCACGGGGGAAGCACGGGGTGATGGTCGTGCTCGGCTCCGGCGACCGCCATGCCCATCTCCCCTCCGAACTCCGCCGCCTCGGCCCCTTCGTGACGGCTGGAAACTACCTGATCGTCGAAGACACAACCGCTGAGGTCGGACCCTCGAGGGCCGGGTCCGACGCCCTTGCCGCGATCGAGGCATTTGTCAGAGAAGACTCCTCGTTCGCCGTCGACCGCAACCCGGAGAAGTTCTACCTGAGCTTCAACGCCGGTGGCTATCTCCGGCGCCGGCGCTGAGACCTAGGAGCTTCCGTGCGCTACCTGTCTATTGACCGATACGACGAGGAGGCGCGCGACCGCCTGAGCCGCCAGTTCGCCGATGCACGACCCTTCTCCCATCTGGTCCTCGATGACATGATCGTCGCCGATCAGGACGAGGTGATGGGCGGATTCCCGGCTCTCGACTGGGACGGCTGGACCGTCCTGACCGACTCCTACCAGAAGGGCAAGAGATTCTGTTCCGAGATGGAGCTGATTCCGTCGGTGCCCAGGGCGATGCTGCAGGAACTGAACGAACCGGCCTTTCTCAAGTTCGTCGAGACGATCACGGGTACCGAGAAGCTTCTGGTCGATCCCTACCTGGAAGGCGCCGGCCTGCATTGCACCGGGCCCGGCGGGCGGCTGTCTGCGCACATCGATTTCCATTACTACAAGGCCCTGTCCGTGTACCGCTGCCTCAACGTCCTGCTCTACCTGAACCCATCCTGGCAGGACACCGACGGCGGCCAACTCCAGCTGTTCGACAAGGGCAGCACCGATCCCGAGGTTTCCGTCACTCCCCGCTACGGTCGATGCGTCATCTTCAGAACCGATGACCAGTCCCTGCACGGGGTTGCCCCGGTCCTGGGAACGACCGAACCGAGGCGATCGATGGCGGTCTACTACTACACGAGCTCGGAGTCCGAGGTGTTCAGCGGTGGCACCGCCACCTACTGGCGAACCGACGGGCCGACCGGGCTGTCACGCGGCGATCGAGCTCGTGCCCTCGCCACCAAGGGGTTCGTTCAGGCGTCGCGCGTCTTCGCCAAGGCCGCCCACCTGACCGATCCGAACGTAGCGAAGCGGTAGGGGGCACGTGGCCATCAAGTGGCGGGCAGGCCCCGGCACCTCAGCCGTCAACCGGGCGGGCCTGGTCCGCAACGTCGCCCGGATGATCCAGGAGCCGTCGCTGCCGTTGCGCCTCGCCGCCAAGAAGATGGCGGTCGGCGGCTTCGAGCTCCGGTGCGACCTCGATCTGTTCCCCCGCCCGCACTACGCCTACGGCGTGCAGCAGGCGGCTCTGCTGGCAAGGTCCCTCCGCCTTCCGGCGGTGAGCGTCGTGGAGTTCGGGGTGGCCGGCGGCAATGGCCTGCTGGAGCTCGAGCGCGTCGCCGGGCTGGCCACCGATGCCCTTGGGGTGCGCGTCGATGTGCACGGGTTCGATCGGGCGGTCGGCCTGCCTGAGGCCCATGGCTACCGCGACCTGCCGTACCGCTGGATGGACGGCTTCTTCGAAATGGACGTCGACGCCCTGAAAGGGCGGTTGACCACGGCCGAGCTGATCCTGGGCGATCTTTCGGCGACGGTGTCCGAGTTCGCATCCCGGCCGCAGGCGCCACCGGTTGGCTTCGTGGCCGTCGACGTCGACTACTACTCGTCGACGGTCGACGCGTTCACGTTGTTCGAGGCGCGGCCCGCCCGGCTGCTCCCCCGCGTCTGGTGCTACCTCGACGACATCATCGGCGACGATGTGTCGGTGCACAACGAGTACGTGGGCGAGCTCGCCGCGGTGGCCGACTTCAATCGGGCCAACGCCCAACGCAAGGTTGCTCCCATCTACGGCTTGACGCGCAAGCGAATCTGGCCGGCAACCTGGTGTGACCAGATGTTCGCGCTGCACTGTTTCGACCACGACGACTACTGCACCTATGTCGGCCCCCCGGTCGAGGGAGAGACGCTCCGGCTCTCGGGGCACTAGTGCTCCATCAGGCAACGTTGGCACTAGCCGATGCGGGGACCGCCGGGTAGACGGGCTACACGCCTGTGGCGAGATTCTCCTATGCTGGCCGAGGTCGGGGTCGTACGACGAGGGGACAACGCGTGGCGATTCTCGTGGTGGCGGCGGTCGTGGTAGCGGTGGCGGCGGTGGTCTATCCGGCAATGACGCGTCCGTGCCAGAGCGCAAAGCATCGGCACCGGCATTGGCGCTACCGCTCGTATCGCCACTGACTCCGCGGAGGTGCCATCGCCGGGCGCGCAGGGTGGCCCCCCAGCCAGGCGACCGTCGTTGGCCCTGGCGCGGTCTCCGCCGGCGGCTTCCACCCACCGTGGAACGAAGGAACGTGAGACCGACCGGTCCGGAACCTCATGCGCCGGAGATGACGCATTGAAGTAGGCTTGACGGCGGATGGACCCCCCGGGATTGTGGTTGATTGAGGCGGGTCGAATAGTCAAACTGGCCAGGAACCGCTGGGCGGGATTCCGAACGGGGCATGGTGCGAGTACGACAACCCTTGGCTGGCAACGAAGCCTCCGCCTCTTTCGCCAAGCGCCTCGCCGGCGACTGGTCGAGCGGCCGGGTGACGACTGCCACCTGGATCAATCATCACGGGGCGCTCGAGCACATGGCCGCCCGGACGCGGGCGCTGGCGCCGATCGACTACGTCGGCATCGACGGGCTGCTTCTCATGAAGCTGTTGGGTCGCGGGTCCCATGAGCGAACGAGCGCCGACCTCGTCCTTCCCGTTCTGCTACCCCAGTTGGCGGGGGCGCGGATCGCCCTGGTCGGTTCTGATCGGCGATCGGTCGACCGGGCCGCCCAGGTGGTGGCCGACGATCTGCTCGCACCGGGCGCCTCGCTCGTCGACGTCAGGGACGGCTATTCGGAGCTCCCCGCCCGTGATGATCTCGAAAAATGGATGAAGTCGTGCCAACCCGACGTGGTCATTGTCGGCCTGGGCACCGTGCTCCAGGAGCAGTGGGCTCTCGATGCTGCGGCGGAGCTCTCGACTGGCCTGGTGCTCACCTGTGGCGGCTTCTTCGACCAGGTCCATCAGGCGTCCTACTACCCCCCTTGGGCCTACGACCTCAGACTGAACTGGGCCGTGCGCCTGGCCCGCGAGCCCCGTCGACTCTGGCGCCGCTACAGCGTCGAGGCGCTCCAGGCGATCAACGCTCGTCAGCGTCTACGGACGAACATCGGCGGCCTCCCCGGTTATGCCGCCTATCGCGACGCCCTGGCCGGCAACGCCCCCGGGGACGCGGCGGACCCCCCGCGTCGGCGCGACGCGTGATGGACAGGGGACGGAAGGCATAGCCGGCCACGGAGACGGCGCCAACCGACTGGCCCGCACCGTGGTCCGCCGGGTCCGGTCGTCGGTGTGGAAGGTTGCCCGGGTCTTCGTGCCCGGGGTGCGCCAGATGCATGCCCAGGTGGCGGTGTTCGCCAAAGCGTGGGAGGAAGCCAACACCCGTTCCCTGAGCGACGAAGGGCCCCTATGGGTGGTCCTTGGTGATTCCACCGCCCAGGGCATCGGTGCCCCGGCCTACGACCAGGGCTATGTCGGCCAGCTCCGGGTTCTGCTCGACGAGCAGTCGCCGGTGCCGTGGCGGGTGTTGAACCTCTCCCGGTCGGGAGGCAAGGCCGCCGATGTCGTGGCCACGCAGCTCCCCCGGCTGGAGGCGCTCGACCTCCCGCCCGATCTCGTCACGTGCGCCATCGGGGCCAACGACATGCTCAGGACGCCGATCGACGCGCTTCTTTCTACGCTGCGCGAGATCCTTCGCCGTCTTCCCGAGGGGTCGCTGATCGCCACCCTCCCCCAGGGTCTACGCGCCGCCCGAGCGATGGTGGTCAACGACATCATCCGGGCGGAGGCCCCATCCGCCGGACTGGTCGTGGCCGACGTGTGGGCCCTCACCGCCCCGCCCTGGCACGGCAAGCTGGCCGCCGACGGGTTTCACCCCGGCATCGCCGGCTACGCCGACTGGGCCGCCGCCTTTTCCAAAGCCCTCCCGGACGAACCCGTCCCATTTGGGTGACGGTTCCGGCACCGACGGCTCAGAACCAGCCGGCGTACACCAGCTTGATGGCCCGGCCGTCCCCGCTCTGGGTCGGCGGCGCCGCCGCCGTGTTCTTCAGGACGGCCTCGGTGGAGGCGGGTGATGCGCTGACGTTCCTCGACAGATAGAGCGCTCCGGCACCGGCCACGTGGGGAGCGGCCATCGAGGTGCCCGACATGGTGGCCGTGCCGCCGGTATTCGAGGTCGACAGGATGTTGACGCCGGGAGCCCAGAGGTCGACGCACGGTCCGTAGTTGCTGAACGAGGCCTCCCTGTTGGAGGTGTCGGTGGCGGCCACGGTGATGATGCCGTTGTTCGTTCCCGCGCCGGCCCGGGAGGGCGAGGAAGCGCAGGCATCGGTTCCGTTGTTGCCGGCGGCCACGACGTACAGCACCCCGCTGGCGGCCGACCGGCGCACGGCGTCGTCGAGCACCTGGGACACTCCCCCACCAAGGCTGAGGTTGGCGACCGCCGGCTTCCTCGCCGCGGCGGTGACCCAGTCGACGGCGGCGATCACGTCGGACATGGAACCACCGCCGGCACAGTCGAGGACTTTGAGGCCGGTGATGGCCACCCCTGGAGCTCCTCCGACCACGAAGGCGGGCCCGTCGGGCTCCACGTAGGCCACGCCGGGGTCGGCTCGCAGCTTGGCCAGCCGGTCGGCGGGCACGCGCGCGGCGTAGCCGTGGAGGGCGGACCGGAACACGTGGCGGACGTTGGCTCCCAGGCGCCGGGCGTGGTCCTCGGCGGCCTGGCCCGGGTCGTTGCCGTCCTTCAACACCACGATGTAGCGATCCGGTCCTGTCACCGACCCGGCCGCCGCCGGCGCCGGCACACCGACGGCGGGTACGGCCACCATGGCCATGAACATCGCCGTAGCCAACAGAATCCTGCGCACGATGAACCCAACCTCCTCGGGGAGCCCTGGAGCCGTTATCGGCTAACCCGGGCTCAACCTGAGAGGAAGGCGCATCAGACGGTGCTGGGTTCGGCCGGTTAGGACCCGGAGATGGATCTCAGCGGCATGCGGGGGCCGAAGCGGGGCGGCCTGGGTGCCCCGATCGATATGAGGCGGATCACCCGGCCCCGGTGGCCGCGGAAGGGCTCGAGCAGGTCGAGCATGCGAGCATCGTCGGCCCGGGCCTCTCCGGCCAAGGCCCACGCCACCTGGTCGGGCAGGTGGTAGTCGCCGACGCTCACTGCGTCGCAGTCACCCAGGGCAACCAGGGCCACTTCGGCGGCGGTCCACGGGCCCACGCCGGGTAGGGCGGTGAGGCGGCCATAGGCGTCGGACATGGTCATGCCGCTGATCTCCTCCAACCGGTGGGCGTACGAGCAGGCCACCCGGATGGTGTCAGCCCGCTTGCGCTCGACACCGAAGCGGTGGAAGGCCCAGGCGGGCGTTGCTGCGAGCACGGCGGGGGCGGGTGGCACCAGCAGTGGGACGGGGCCGGGAGCGGGCTCGCCCAGCGCCCGTACCAACCGGGCGTAGGAGCGGCGGGCCTCCAGGCCCACCACCTTCTGCTCGAGGATCGCGGGCACCAGGGCTTCGACCACGGCGGCCGAACGACCGATGCGCAGGCCGGGTAGGCGACGGTGGAGGTCGGTGACCACCGGGTTGTCGCGTGGGTCGAACCCGCCGACGGGATCGGCTTTTCCCACGAGGGCGGGCAGGGCGTCGAGGGCCCATTCCGCTCCTGGCCCCCAGGCTCGACCGGTGACGGTCATTCTCTCGACGGTGAGCAGCATGGTGGCCGGACCCGCCGGGGTCCGGCTGGCGCGCCACACGCCGTCGGGCCCGATGCGCATCGAGGGGTCGGATCGCCCCCGGCGCAGCGGACCGAGGATCAGGCGGAGGTCGACGGGGCCGGGCAGCGTCACCGTCCGCTGCTGCGGCTGCTCGCTGTGCTCGGCCCGCTCCATCGCTACAGCTGCAGCGACTTCACCTCGAGGTACTCCTCGAGGCCGTGGCGACCGAGCTCGCGGCCGTTGCCCGACTGCCGGTACCCGCCGAAGGGCGCCGTCGGGTTGTAGCCGCCGCCGCAGACGTCGACCTGGCCCGTTCGCAGGCGGCGGGCGAGCGCCAGGCCGCGGTCCCGGTCGGAAGAGAACACCGCGCCGTGGAGACCGTAGATGGTGTCGTTGGCGATGGCCACCGCGTGGTCATCGTCGTCGTAGGCCATGACGCAGAGGACGGGCCCGAAGATCTCCTCCTGGGCGATGGCCATGTCGGCGGTGACATCGGCGAACACGGTGGGTTGCACATAGAAGCCCTTGTCGAACCCGGGTGGCGTTTCGTCACCGCCCACGATGAGGGTCGCTCCCTCGTTGCGCCCACGACGGATCCAGGCCTGTACCCGCTCCTGCTGGGCCTTCGTGGCCAGAGGTCCGATCCGTGCCTCCCCAACCAGCGGATCCCCGACGGTGAACTCGGCGGCCACCCGCCGGGCGATGTCGACGGCCTCGGCGTGGCGGTCGCGGGGCACCAGCAGGCGGGTCCACGAGATGCAGGTCTGCCCGTTGTTCAGGTAGCACTGGCTGACCGTGGCCTGCACCGCTTCGTCGAGGTCAGCGTCGTCGAGTACCACCGACGGCGATTTTCCCCCCAGCTCGAGGGTCACCCGCTTGATCGATGCCGCCGCCCGCGCCGACACCAGGCGCCCCGCCGGCGTGGACCCGGTGAAAGACACCATGTCGACATCGGGGTGGTCGACGAGAGCCTCTCCCACGACCGACCCGAAGCCGGTGACGACGTTGAGCACGCCCGGAGGCAGCCCCGCCTCGTGAGCGACGTCGGCGAGCACGTAGGCCGTGAGCGGAGCGACCTCCGATGGCTTGGCCACGACCGTGCAGCCGGCCGACAGAGCCGGAGCCAGCTTGCAGACGAGTTGGTAGAGCGGGTAGTTCCACGGCGTGATCGCGGCCACGACCCCAACGGGCTCGCGCACGACCAGTGACGATCCGCATTCCTCCTCGAAAGCGAACTCCCTGAGGATGTCGACATAGGACCCGACGATCGCCGCAGGCAGTGCGGCCTGGACGAGGGTGGCCATGGGAAGCGGTGTCCCCACCTCTCGGGCGACGAGCGTGGCCACCTCGTTGGTGCGGGCCAGCAGGCCCTCCTGGAGACGCTGAAGGCAGTCGGCCCGGTCGGTCACCGGGGTCTCCGCCCAGCCGGGAGAGGCTTGGTTGGCCGCGGCCACCGCACGGGACACGTCGGCCGCCGTGCCCTCTGGCACTGTGCCCATGATCTCCTCGGTGGCGGCGTCGACCACGTCGATCGTGCACGTGCCGGCCGGCGCGGCCCACTCACCGCCGACGTAGAGCCGATTGCGTTGGTGCATCAGGCCTGCACTTCCGGGCTGGAGTCGCGCGCGCTCATCACGCGCTGCCCAACTGTCGTTGTCGCACCGGACGGGCCTTCCCTCAGGAGTTGTCGTGACGCAGTGCTGTGCACTGCACCTCGACGAGCATGTCGGGATAGGCAAGCTGGCCGACCCCGATGGTCGCACTGGCGGCGAGATGGTCGCCGAGGACCGCGTCCCGAACACGACACAAGTCCATCCCGTAGCGCCAGTCCGTGAGAAAGACCGTCATGGTGACGATGTCCTCGAGCGAGGACCCGGCCGCCTCCAGCGCGGTCCGGATGTTGTCGAAGGCCCTTCGGGCCTGCGGCTCGAACTCGGCCGACACCAGACGGCCCTCAGCATCGGTCCCTGCCTGCCCGGCGACGAACACGAAATCGCCGGCCACAACGGCATTGGCGTACGCCAGGGCTCTCGTCGCCGGCAACCCGTCGATGTCGATGAGGCGCTGGATCCCAACCATACCGAGACACTATGCCCGTGTCCGCTCAGGCCTGGTGGTGGGGGCAGAACCAGGTCGTCCGTCCGCCGACCGTCGCCCGTTTCAGGGGTGTGCCGTCGCGGGGGCAGACACCGCCGGGACGGCGCTCGACCATCAGCTCGCCGGTGTGCGAGCCGCCTCCTGCCAGCAGGTCAGCGAGGGTTGTGTGCAGGTGGCGGTGCATGCGGCGGACCTCGGCCGGCGTGAGCGATCCGGCGGGACGGGCGGGGTCGAGACCGGCGCGCCACAGCATCTCGTCGGCGGCCAGGTTGCCGACCCCGGCGAGGAGCGACTGGTCCATGAGACGCGCCTTCAGCGGGGCGTGGCTGCCGACGAGGGCCCGGCGGAGGGCAGTGGGGCCGGCGGTGAGGGCATCCGGCCCGAGACGGGACTCGTCGGGATCCAGCTCGACGCCGCCCAGCCGCCGCGAGTCGCTCATGCGCAGGTCGCCTCCGTCGTCGAAGCGCAGGACGAAGCGGTCCCAGGCGGAGGTGTCCCGGTTACTCGCGTACACGAGATCGTCCACCCCGACCTTGCCGTCGACCACGAGTCGGCCGCTCATTCCAAACCGCAGACCGAGGACAGGTCCCTCGTCGGTGTCGACCAGCAGCAGCTTGCCGATGCGGCGGGCCCTGCTCAGGCGCCGGCCCCGCAGGGCGGCGCGCACCACGGTCGGGGTGAGGCCCCGCTTGAGGTACCAGTCGTCGGGCGCCACCACCTTGGCGACCCGCCGCCCCACCACGCCTTCGGCCAACCGCCGGTACCCCTCCACCTCGGCCAACTCCGGCACGCCGCCACCCTACCGGGGGGCGCTTAGCATGGGGGGATGTCCCGGGAGGTCCTGCATTGGGCCCATCTCTACTCCGAGGTCGTCACGTCAGGCCTGTGCACCGGCTGCGCCGGCTGCGTGGTGGCCTGTCCCCACGATGTTCTGGGCTACGACGACGGCGAGGGCGTGTACAAGCCCTTCCACCTCGAGGAGGAGGAAGGACCGGGTGGCTGCGGCCACGGTGACCGAGGCTGCACGTCCTGCACCCGGGCCTGTCCTCGCTTCCGCGCCTGGGAACCCGATATCGACACCCACCTGTTCGGGCGGGCCCGCCGTACCGAGGAGGTCGACGGGATCTCCAAGGACATCATCCTGGCCCGGGCCACCGACCCGGAGATCCAGACGAGGGGCCAGGACGGGGGGCTGGTGTCGGCCATCCTGCTGTGGGCTCTCGAGCATGGCTACATCGACGCCGCCCTCGTGTCTTACCTGGAGGGCGACGGCACCAGCTGGAAGGCCATTCCCGGCGTGGCTCGCAACCGGGCCGACATCCTGGCCGCATCTGGCAGCCGCTACACCTACTCGGCCAACACCATGGCCTATGCCGAGGCCGTGGCCGGGGGTGCGGAGAAGCTCGCCCTGGTGGGGATGAGTTGCCAATCGTCGGTGCCGCCCGTGATGGCCGTACGCAAGGCAGGCAAGCCGGCCCGGCGCTTCGCCCTAAACATCGGCCTGCTGTGCTCCAAGACGTTCGACGACGCCATCTTCGAGGAGCTGTTCGAGGCCAAGTACGGCCTGCGCAAGCAGGACATGGTGAAGATGAACATCAAGGGCAAGTTCCAGATCTGGATGCGCGACGGTAGCTTCCACGAGGTGCCGCTCAAGGAGTGCCACGCCTGGACTCGCGAGGGGTGCAAGCAGTGCCCCGACTTCGCCGCCGAGCACGCCGACATCTCCACCGGCGGGATCGGGGCCTTCGGCGACTGGACGCTCACCATCATCCGTACCGACCTGGGTCGGGAGATCATGGTCAAAATGCTCCAGGAGGGCGTCCTCGAGGGCCGACCCGGCGACGACGACCCCGGAGCGATCGCCCTGCTCCGCAAGTTGTCGACGAACCAGCGCAAGCGTTGGCCCGAGACCGCAGTGTCCGGACCGCAGCTCATCCCCCCGCCGAAGCCCAAGCCTCCGGCGGCCGACGCCCCGAAGCCACCCGAACCCGAACCCGAGCCCCAGCCGGCCCAAGCCTGACCCATCCGGGCTCCTTTCACGTCCGGCTGGTTCCACCGCCGCTTCCGGCCGCGCCGAGCCGAACATCTGGCGCCCCGAGCCGAGTGGCATCGGCCGTCAGGTCGTCAACCTGATCTTGTGACTCTCGCTCGGCGGCAACGCGCGCCTCATAGTGCTCGAGCTCCCGCTCGACGTCGGCGTTGTCCCATCCCAGGACGGGCGCGATCAGGTCGGCCGCCTCGCGAGCGGCGGCAACTCCGCGATCTGGCACCTCAATCGAGATCCGGGTTCGGCGGGTGAGCACGTCGTCCAAGTGCAGGGCGCCCTCGTGGCTGGCGGCGTAGTACGCCTCGGCCTTGAGGTATTCCGGGGCATCGGCCAGGGGCTCACCAAGTTCGGGTCGTTCAGCGATCAGGCTGAGCAACTCGAACATCAACGTTCCGTATCGACCCAGCAGGTGCTCGATCGTCGACACCTGCAGCCCGACACGCTCGGCGATGAGGTGGCGGGAGTTCCAAGCGACGGGGTAGCCGTCGGCTCCGGCGAGCGGGACCCGCTCGGTGCACGACTTGGGGACACGGCGGTCCAGGCCGTGTACCGCATCGTCTACCGCGTCCTTGGCCATGATGCGGTAGGTCGTGTATTTGCCGCCGGCGATGACGGTGAGACCGCGCACCGGGCTGGCGACGGCATGTTCGCGGGAGAGCTTGCTCGTCGAGTCGGACTCGCCGGCCAGCAGCGGGCGAAGACCGGCGTAGACACCCACGACATCGTCACGCGTGAGCGGATCGGCCAGCAGGGTGTTGGCGTGGGCCAGCAGGTAGTCGATGTCGGTCTGACTCGCGGCCGGGTGGGCGAGGTCGAGCGCCCAGTCGGTGTCGGTCGTTCCGATGATCCAGTGGCTGGTCCACGGGATGACGAACAAGAGGCTCTTCTCGGTGCGGGTGATGACACCGGTTGAGGAGTTGATCCGGTTTCTCGGAACGACGAGATGGACGCCCTTGGATGCCCGTACCCGGAACTGACCCCGGCCGCCGACCATTTCTTGGATCTCATCGGTCCAGACGCCGGCGGCGTTGATGACCTGGGAGGCACGAATGTCGAACTCGCGTCCGCTCTCGAGATCCCTGACGTGAGCCCCCACGACCCGGTCATCGTCGCGCAGGAAGCCGATGACCCGGGCGCTGTTCGCGCACAACGCGCCGAATTGGGCTGCGGTTCGGCTGAGCATCATCGTGTGGCGGGCGTCGTCCACCTGCCCCTCGTAGAAGCGGATCGCTCCCCGGATGGCTTGCCGGTTGCCGGAGGGGAACGACTCCATGGTCTTCTTGCGGCTCAGGTGCTTGAGGTGGCCGGGCACTCCTCGACCGGCACCCATCAGGTCGTAGACCCCGATCCCCAGGCCCACGTAGGCACGGTCGACGACCTTCTCCAGGGGGTAGATGAACGGCACCGGTCGAGCGAGGTGAGGGCACAGCGTGTTGAGGGCCAGAGACCGTTCCTGGAGGGCCTCGAACACCAGGGCGAAGTTGAACTGCTCGAGGTAGCGGAGGCCCCCGTGAAAGAGCTTGCTCGAGCGACTCGACGTCCCGGACGCGTAGTCGCGCGCTTCAACCAGTCCCACCTTCAACCCCCGGGTGACGGCATCCAGCGCAGACCCCGCACCGACGACCCCGCCCCCGATGACCAGCACGTCGAGCTCTTCGGAGCCGAGTTTGTGGAGTGCCTCGGCGCGCGCGGACGGACTGAGCGGTGTCGAGAACGTCGCGTCGGTCATTCGACCTCGACCCAGTCGAGGGCGCGTTCGACGGCCTTCTTCCAGCCCGCGTAGCCGACGGAGCGCTGTTCGTCGGTCCACGTGGGTGTCCAGCGGTGGGACTCATTCCAGTTCTGGCGCAGTTCATCGGTGTTCTTCCAGAAACCCACGGCCAGGCCGGCCGCGTAGGCCGCGCCGAGGGCCGTGGTCTCGACGACCACTGGGCGGCTGACGGGCACGCCGAGGACGTCGGCCTGCATCTGCATGCAGAGGTCGTTGACGGTGACGCCGCCGTCGACCTTCAGCACCTCCAGGTGCACACCGGAGTCGGCCTCCATGGCCTCGGCGACGTCGCGGCTCTGGTAGCAGATCGCCTCCAGGGTGGCGCGGGCGAGATGGGCGTTGGTGTTGAAGCGGCTCAGGCCGACGATGACGCCGCGCGCGTCGCTGCGCCAGTAGGGCGCGAACAGCCCCGAGAAGGCGGGTACGAAATAGATCCCGCCGTTGTCCTCGACCTGGCGGGCCAGCGGTTCCATCTCACTCGCACCGCCGATGATCCCCAACTGGTCCCTCAGCCATTGCACAGCCGACCCGGTGACCGCGATCGAGCCCTCGAGGGCGTACACCGGTGCATCGGTCCCCATCTGGTAACACACCGTCGTGAGTAGGCCGTTCTTGCTCCGGCAGAGGTTCGTCCCCGTGTTGAGGAGCAGGAAATTCCCTGTGCCATAGGTGTTCTTCGCCTCCCCCGGGGCAAAGCAGACCTGTCCGAACATGGCCGCCTGCTGGTCTCCGAGATCGCCGGTGAGGGGAATGCCTCCGTAGGGCAGGGCCTGTGAAGTCAGCCCGTAGCCGGTGGGGTCGGAGGACGGACGAATCTGGGGAAGCATGGAGCGCGGGATGCCGAAGAAGCCGAGCAGCTCGTCGTCCCAGTCGAGCGTTTCCAGGTTCATCAACATGGTGCGGCTGGCGTTGGTGACGTCGGTGACGTGGACACCGCCGTCGGGACCACCGGTGAGGTTCCACAGGACCCAGCAGTCGGTGTTGCCGAAGATGGCGTCACCCTTGTCGGCGTCCTCCCTTGCGCCGGCGACGTTCTCCAGGATCCACTGAATCTTGCCTCCCGAGAAGTACGTCGCCGGCGGTAGGCCGGCCTTCTCCCGGATGACCGCCCCCTTGCCTTCTCTCTCGAGGGCGCTGGCGATGCGGTCGGTTCTGGTGTCCTGCCAGACGATGGCGTTGTGGTAGGGACGGCCGGTTTTCTTGTTCCACACGATCGACGTCTCTCGCTGGTTGGTGATCCCGACGGCAGCGAGGTCGCTGGGTTGCAACTTGGCAGTGTTGAGCGCTGTCTGCAGCACCGAGTTGCAGCGCTCCCAGATCTCGATGGGGTCGTGCTCCACCCAGCCGGGCCGGGGCAGGATCTGGTCGTGCTCGAGCTGGTGCTTTCCCACCTCGTTGCCGGCGTGGTCGAAGATCATGAACCGGGAACTGTGGTGCCTTGATCGATGGAACCCACGAAATCGGCCATTGCTCCTCCGTCAGGGTTGATGGTCAACGGGCATTCAAGCGCTCATCTGCTCGGCCTGGGGGAGGTAACGCGCGACACAGAACTTGTAGAGGCCGCCTCCGGCGGCGCCGCCGACGAACGGGCCGACAATGGGCACCCAGAAGTAGAGATGCCCGTACTGATCTCGGAAAGCGGTTCCGTAGCCGGTGAGGAACGACGCCAGGCGCGGGCCGAAGTCGCGCGCCGGGTTGATGGCGTAGCCGGCATCGGTGCCCCACGCCATGCCGATGGCCACGACGAGCAGGCCGACGACGAACGGGGTGAGATTGGCCTTCGGCGCGGCGTTGCGGGCGTCGGTGATGGCGAAGATGAGGAACACCAGGATCGCCGTTCCGATGATCTGGTCCCGTAGCGCCCCCAGGTCACTGACGGGCAAGGTCCCGTTTCCGGGGAGGGTGGAGAACACCCCCTGGCTCTTGATCGTGTGGCCGGGGTCGAACTTGGCCAGGACCTCGGTGTAGTTCCAACGCACGATCAGGGCGGCCATGAACGCTCCGGCTGTCTGGGCAGCAGCAAAAGGAGCCACCTTGCGCCACGGGAAACCTTGGAAGAGTGCCTGGGCCAGCGTGACGGCGGGATTGAGATGCGCGCCGCTGATGCGCCCGGCGACGTAGATACCCAACGTGACGCCCAAGCCCCAGGCCCAGGCGATGCTGTCGTGGTCGCCGATCCCCCCTGCGACGACCTGGGCGACGGCGCCGCAGCCGAACAGGATGAGGATGAACGTACCGAAGAACTCCGCGACGATCTCGGCAGTGATGCCGGGAACGCGGACCGACCCGGACGGGAGATCCAGATTCTCCTGCCGAGGGAGCGGCGTGTCGCGATCGTCGACGGGCGCACTCGATGTCATGGCCTCTCCTTCATATGGCTGGTTCCGCGCAAGCGGTTGCCCGACTGGAGCGCCGCCGATGCGGTGAAGGTATTTCAACCCGGCTTTACCGTCAGATTCGCCTCCCGCTGACATCCAATTCTATCCGCGATGGAGGGTTGTCAGCCAGACCTCCAGCCGAGGAGTCAGCGCCGGTCACCTCCCTTCGATCAGCTCCCGGGCCCGGGTGAACACGGCATCGAACGCCGGCTCGGTGAGGGTGCCGGTGAAGGTGTTCTGCTGGCTGGGGTGGTAGGAGCACAAGAGCGTGCGGCCGTCGGACAACGGGTGCTCGGCTAGATGAGCGAAGCGGGGTCGCGGGCGCAGCCCGAGCAACTTGGCCACGGCATCGTGGGCGAACTTGCCCAACACCACGATCACGGCCAGGTCGCTGAGCAGAGCCAGTTCCCGGCCGAGGTAGGGCAGGCAGGTGTCGCGCTCGGTCGGTGTCGGGCGATTCGCCGGTGGGGCGCAGCGCACCGCCGCCGTCACCCAGGCGCCGGTGAGGCGCAGGCCGTCGTCGACCCTCTCGCTGGTGGGCTGGTTGGCGAACCCGGCACGCCACAACGCCCGGTACACCCAGTCGCCCGAGCGGTCTCCCGTAAAGACCCGGCCGGTGCGGTTCCCGCCGTGGGCGGCCGGTGCCAGCCCCACCACCAGGAGCCGGGCGCCAGGGTCGCCGAAGCCGGGAATGGGCCGGCCCCAGTAGTCGTCGTGGCTGAAGGCGGCGCGCTTGTCGGTCGCCACCTGTTCCCGCCACGCCACCAGCCGGGGACAGGCTCGGCAAGCGATCACCTCCGCCTCGACGCTGTCGAGTGAGTCCATGCGCCAGGGTAGGTTGGCCCGGAGATGCCCAGATCACCGGCGCCCCGCCCGACCCTCGTCCTCTTCGTGCGCCACGGCCACACCGCTACCACGGGCAAGGTCCTTCCCGGCCGAGCGGGCGGTCTTCACCTCGATGGCACCGGGCGGGCCCAGGCCCAGGCCGTGGCCGAGCGCCTATCCGCCCTGAAGTCGATCGACGCGATCTACGCGTCTCCCCTGGAACGCACCAGGGAGACGGCTGCGGCCATCGCCAACATGCGGGGTCTCAAGGTCCGCATCGATCGAGGCCTGGTCGAGCTCGACATCGGCGAGTGGACGGGGGACGAGCTCAAGGCGGCCAGCCGCCGCCCCGAGTGGAAGGCGGTGCAGACCTACCCAAGCGGGTTCCGGTTCCCGGGGGGCGAGTCGTTCGTGGAGATGCAGGGCCGCATGGTGGCCACCGTCGGCCGGATCCGGGCCGCCCATCCCGGCCAGACGGTGGTTGCCGTCTCTCATGCCGACCCCATCAAGGCGGCGGTTGGCCACGCCATGGGCGCCCACCTCGACATGTTCCAACGCTTCGCCGTGTCCCCCTGCTCGGTCAGCGCGGTCTCCTACGGCGACGGCGGACCCATGGTGCTGTCGGTCAACTCCGTGGGCGAGCTGAAGGCGCTCCGACCGTCATGAGCGAACTGCGGGCGGCGGCCCGATGAGTACCTCGTTCGAGATCCCCGAGGTCGATGCCCTCACCACCGATGCCATCGGGCCACCAGGCCAGCGGGTGTTCTACCTCCAGGCTCGACAGGGGGAACAGGTGGTGTCCCTGCGGCTGGAGAAGACCCAGGTGGCCGCCCTCGTCACCTACCTCGGGACCCTCCTGTCCGACCTGCCCACCCCCGACGACCCGCCCACCGACATGGATCTGGTCGAACCGGTCGTGGCCGAGTGGGTGGTCGGGTCCCTCGGGGTCTCCTACGACGAGGACGCCGACCGGATCGTGGTGGTCGCCGAGGAGCTGGTCGAACAGGCGGGCGACGAGGAAGGTGGTGTGGAGGTGGCCCGGGAACGCGTCGACGCCGCCCGCGTTCGGATCACTGCCACCCGCGCCCAGATCGCCGCCCTCGCCCAACGCGGCGCCGAGGTGGTGGAGGCGGGTCGACCGCCTTGCCCGTTGTGCGGCCAACCTATGAACCCCGAAGGACACATGTGCATCCGGCTGAACGGGCATCGCCAGACCAGTTGACGCTGCTCGGTGCCGGCGAGATCGAAGTCAAGGGTCGGCTGCCGTGGAGCTCCAACGGAACCTTCCTTGTCGACCTGTGTCTCGACGGGGTCACCGGTACGGCCGTGTACAAGCCGCTGCGGGGCGAGCGCCCCCTCTGGGACTACCCGTCGGGGCTCTACCGCCGCGAGATCGCCGCCTGGGCTATCTCCGAGGCGCTTGGCTGGGGGCTGGTACCGGAGACGATCGCCCGTGACGGTCCCTACGGCCCCGGGTCGCTCCAGCGCTTCGTGGAAGCGGACTTCTCCGAGCACTACTTCACCCTGCTCGAACGACCCGAACACCACGATGGGCTCAAGGCCCTGTGCGCCCTGGACCTGCTTCTCAACAACGGCGACCGCAAGAGCGGGCACTGCCTCGTCGGCTCCGACGGCCGGCTGTGGGGTATCGACCACGGGCTGTGCCTAGCTCCCGACCATCGACTCCGTACCGTCATCTGGGATTTCGCCGGACAGCCGGTGCCTGCCGAGCGCATGGAGGCGATCGCGCGCCTGGCCGCCGATCCTCCTGCCGCCCTGGCCGGCCTCATCGACGACGATGAGGTCGACGCCCTAACGAGCCGGGCCGCCGCCCTGGTCCGGCGGCCGCTGTTCCCCGAGCCGCGCTCGGGACGGGCCTACCCTTGGCCGCTCGTGTGAACCGGGCGTCTGGGCCTCTGGGGTCGGCCCGGTCACCGACTCAGCCTTCTGAGCGTGCCTGCTCCAGGCTCGTGAGCAGCGCCCAGTCGAGGGCGGGAGTCAGCGCCTCGAGCGGCCATCGGTGGCGGACCTCGAGACCTCGTCGATGCCACCTCAGATTGGTGTCCCAGCCCCACTTCCGGTGCAACTCGAGATGGCTGTACTCGTAGAGCACATCGGTTCTCGGGCTGCGGGTGGCCCGCTCGTGGTGCACGATCCGGCCACAGTCGGCCAGGCCGAGCTTCCAGTCGGACTGGTGACAGCGAAAGGACCAGTCGATGTCCTCGCCGTACATGGGGAAGCGCTCATCGAGACCTCCTACGGCCGACCAGGCCGCTTCCCGCACGACCAGGCACGTCCAGGGGATGTACTCGCCCGGACCCAGGACGCGAGCCCCCTCGTCCGGCACGGCGTTGCGCGCCGTCCACCCCCTGGTGTGGCGGATGACGGCGCGCTG
This sequence comes from Acidimicrobiales bacterium, assembly GCA_038238185.1. Lineage (GTDB taxonomy): Bacteria > Actinomycetota > Acidimicrobiia > Acidimicrobiales > AC-14 > DATAQC01. The sequence goes on along the minus strand of JBBRXY010000030.1, from coordinate 7,109 downwards.
CAGATCGAACAAAGGCCCTGAGCGCAGACCGGCGGCGCGCAGGAACTCCCGCAACGGGGTGGGGCGGGTTCCGGCGCTGAAGACCGGAGAACCATCCCGTGCGTACAGCCGCGCCGCGACGGCGCCGAGCCGCTCGTCGGCGGCCATGACCGAGACGAGCGCGCCCAGGGCACCGGCTTCCAACTCGAGGTCGAAGTTCACCAGGCAGGCGAGCGATTGACCGTCGTCGTCGAAGACCTTCCTCAGCGCGGCGTTCACGTTCTCGGCGAAACCCAGAGGCTGAGGGTTCGTGGTGAGGATGCAGCCGGGAGGAACGTCGGCGTACTCGTGGTCCTCGGGATCGTTGAGGGTGAGGTACAGCCGTCCGCTTGCGGGGATCCGGAGGAGCCACTTCGGAACGGTGAAGCCACCGTGCATGACGCACACCACGTTGAGACACGGCGGAACCATCGCGTCCCGCATGTCATGAACACTAGGAGAAGCGACGGCTCTCACGTGCACCGGAGCCGACTCCTCGGCGGAGTATCTGGCCCGGTTGGCCCGAGACCCCGCCTCGGTGGTGGGAGTCGAGGCGCAGTGGCCCATTCGCACCGGCGCCTTCTACATGCGGGGTCGTCGAGTCCTCGGCCTATTGCGATGGGCTGATTCGCCTGGCCGCTCGGTTCGACCGCCCCGCAGCCCTCCTTGTCGTCGTCGCTCAACGCTACCGATGGTCTACTGAGGGCTGGGGCGCCGGCTGGGGAGCGGGCGCAGCTCGCCGCTGAGAACAGCTTCTGGGAGGCTGAACGAGTATCGGCCGTGTGGCTCGATGTGGCCTCGGACCAACGGCGACAGCTGCTCGAGGCCCCGATCGCTCGTGTGAACTGGCAACAAGGACGACAGACCAGCTACCACTAGGGTTCACGCATGGCCCGCCTCATCGCCACACCGAGCGTTGTCCCCGCCGTGGGAGAGCCGCCCAAGACCATCGTCGAGTTCGTCGGACAGGTGAACACGGGCACCAACGGGGTCTCGCTGGCCGTGATGGAGAGCCCGGGGGGGTGGATCGAGCCGGGCCAGACTCCGCAGTTCGACGAGTACACGCTGGTGCTCGAGGGCCAGGTGGTGGTCGAGTCCCGGGAGGGCGAGGCCCTGGTCGTGCAGGCGGGCCAGGCCGTGCACGCGCCCGCCGGCGAGTGGGTGCGTTACTCGACGCCTGACCCGGTCGGAGCCCGCTACCTGGCTGTGTGCGTCCCTGCCTTCTCCCCCGATCGCGCCCGCCGTGACGACACCTGAGCACGGTCCTAAGCGTTGACCGAGGACGGAGAGGTCCGGCTCGAGGTACCGGCATCGCCGGAGTTCCTCCGGGTGGCCCGCATGATGGCGGCCGGGGTGGCCAGTCGCCTGGGCTTCACCCTCGACGAGGTCGACGACCTCCGTATCGCCATCGACGAGCTGTGCTTCTGCCTGGTCGGGCGGACAGGTCGGCCCGGGACGGTTGCCATCCGCTACCTCATGAGATCCGACGGGCTGGTCGTCAAGGGCACCGGGCATTTCGCCGACCGGGCCAACGAGGAGCCCCGCCTGTCGCCCATGTCGTTGCAGATCCTGCGGGCGGTCACCGACGAGTGCCAGGTCGAGGGGGGCCCCGACGGGCCGTCGTTCCGTCTCCTCAAGCGCCGACAGGCCTGAACGCCATGGCCTTCGACCCGAGCGAACGCGACGAGCTGCGCCAGAAGTTCGAAGAGTTCGCCAAGACCCACGACCCTGTCCTGCGCGACCAGCTGGTCACCGCCCACATCGGACTGGCCGAATACCTGGCCCGGCGCTTCACCAATCGGGGCGAACCGTTCGACGACCTGGTGCAGGTGGCATCCCTTGGCTTGCTCAAAGCCGTCGATCGCTTCGATCCCGACCGGGGACTCGAGTTCTCGACCTACGCCACGCCCACCATCGTGGGCGAGCTCAAGCGCCATTTCCGCGACAAGGGCTGGGCCGTACGAGTACCCCGCCGGGTCCAGGAGTTGCACCTCCGCCTGGCCTCTGTGGTGGGCACCTTGTCTCAGAACCTGGGGCGCTCCCCTACCATCGGCGAGATCGCCCAGGCCGCCAGTGCCTCCGAGGAGGACGTGCTGGAGGCCATCGAAGCCGGCCACGCCTACCGTTTCACTTCCCTCGATGCCCCGTCTGGGAACGACGACGAGGGCACTCTCGGCGCCCAACTGGGCGAGGAGGACCAAGCGTTGATCGACAGTGAGAACCGGGCGACCCTGTCGCCGCTCATCTCCCGCTTCCCCCATCGGGAGCAGATGATCCTGCACCTGAGGTTCTTCGAGGGCTTGACCCAGTCGGAGATCGCCGCCCGCCTGGGGATCAGCCAGATGCACGTCTCACGCCTCCTGGCGCGCAGCCTGGTCCAGCTCCGGGCCTCGGCCGAGGACCCAGCATGAGCCTCGCCGGGTCCTGTCCCGTGGCCGGCCCCTCCCACCGCCCTCCGGTCGGCGGGCCCCTCCCCACGGGCCACCCGTCTGGGGAACGTGAAGTCGGCGCCCTACGGGCGGCGGTCCGGCCATGAGTGTGACCAGGCGTCGTCGGGTTCGGCTCATCGTCAACCCCTTCGCGTCCACGGTGACGCCGAAGTCAATCGAGGCCGTGCGCCTTGGGCTGTCGGCTCACGACGTCTCCGAGGTGACCACGACGTGTCGCGACCACGCCACCGAACTGGCCCGGGAGGCGGCCGACGAGGGCGTCGACGCGGTTGCCGTCCTGGGGGGTGACGGCACGGTCAACGAGGCGGCCAACTGGCTACTCGGTGCCGACACCGAGACGGCGTTGGCGCCGCTCCCCGGTGGCTCCACCAACGTCTTCGTCCGCACCCTCGGGCTTCCCCGCAAGCCGGGCCCAGCCGCCCGGGCCATTGCCATCGCCCTCGAACAGGGCTCGGCCCGCCATATCCCGGTGGGGACGGCCAATGGGCGGGTGTTCCTGTTCCATGTGGGCATCGGCTTCGATGCCGCCGTCGTCGCCCAGGTAGAGCGACGCGCCGAGCTGAAGCGCAAGATCGGCCAGGCCATCTTCGTGTACGCGGCCTTTGCCACCTGGTTCCGCCACTACGACCGCACCCGCCCCCGGTTCCAAGTGGCCAGCGACGACGGCACGAGTGTCGACGGCTATTTCGCCATCTGCCTCAACACGAACCCCTACACGTACCTCGGCGTCCGGCCTTTCAACGTGGCCCCCGGCGCCACCGGCGAGCATGGGCTCACGGTGGTGACCCTGACGAAATTCGGAGTGGGAACCCTGCTGGGCGTCACGGGCAGGGCGCTCGGAAAGGGAGAGTCCGTGGCCCGTCACCCGGCCGTCGACATGCGCCGCGACCAGCCCCGCGTGGTCGTGAAGGGCCACGGCCCCGTGCCCTGGCAGGCCGATGGCGACTACCTCGGCGAGGCCACCGAGCTGGTCCTCACTCAAGGGTCGAAGCGCCTCCTCGTCGTCGTCCCCGGACAAAAGGGCGCCTTCGGGAGCGATTGAGAAAAAAAGCACAAAGTCCTTGCCGGGCCGGAGGGTCGTCGGTAAACTCATTCCTGCAACCCCCGATGTTCTCCCAGACCCATCGCTTGACCAGCGGCTTGTGATTCTTTTCACGTTGTCGCCCGGAGGTGACACGCATGGCTCTTACCTGGAGCCGGTCCCACGATTGGGACACGGACGACTGGCGACAACGCTCGGCCTGTCGGGACACCGACCCCGACCTCTTCTTCCCCGTCGGTGCCACCGGACCCGCCGTCGACCAGATCGCTGCGGCCAAGTCCGTCTGCCGGCAGTGCGAGGCACAGAGCCAGTGCCTCGAGTTCGCTCTGGCAACCAACCAGGAGGCCGGCGTGTGGGGCGGCACCTGTGAAGACGAGCGCCGCAAGCTCCGGAAGGCCTGGCTGGCCCGGCGACGCCGAGCCAGCTGAGGGCGTGCGTCTCTAGCTGGGGGGGCGACTCTCGCTCAGCCGTCGAGGCGCCTGGAGAAGGCGACGGTCGATGTCGTGCGGCCAGCGGTCAACCATGTGACGCCCGTTCTCGTGGGGTTCAGGGCCGCCACATAGCGACCCCGAACCCGGCCAGTTCGGCTCAAGCGGTCGTGCCTGCCGCGATCGGGATGCGCAACTCGGCCAGGGTGCCACCGTCGGTTGTCATGGCGATGCTGCCCCCCAGCTCGTGGGTGACGAGAATGCGCACGATGGTGAGCCCCAGGCTGGGCCCGTCGACGGAGAAGCCCTCGGGCAGGCCGACGCCGTCGTCGTGGACGCTGACCACCAACTCGGTGCCGTCGTTCGAGAACGAGACCAGCACCCGACCCGCTCGACCGCTGGACCAACCGTCGGGGTAACCGTGCTCGACCGCGTTCTGCAGGAGCTCGGTGAGGGCGACGGCCAGCGGCGTGGCGACCTCGGCCCTCAGCGGGCCCGGGTCCCCCTCCACCACCAGCCCGACCCGGCGCTCGGGCGACACCAGACCCTCCTCCACGTAGCGCACGAGCGACTGGGCGATGTCGCCGAAGTCGACTTCGGCGCTGGCCCCCGACGACAGCTTCTCGTGGACCAGGGCGATGGCCCGGATGCGTTGCACCGATTCGCCGATGGCCTCCTTGGCCTCAGGAGACTCGAGGCGGCGGCCCTGCAGGTTCAGGATCGACGCGATCGTCTGGAGGTTGTTCTTGACCCGGTGGTGCATCTCCCGGATCAGTACGTCCTTGGACACCAGGAGCCGGTCACGCCGCCGCAGCTCCGAGACGTCGCGCACGAGGGCCAGGGCGCCGGCCACCTTGCCGTGTTCGAGGAGGGGGATGCAGCGCACCAGCAGGGTGACGTCGTTGCGCTCCAGCTCCTCGGTGATGGGGAGGCCGATGGCGAAGGCGGCCCGGACCGGGGCCTCGTCGAATCCCACCTCGCCGAGTCGGGCACCGAGGACGTTGGCGTGCACGCCCATGCGGTGGAGGGCGGACACGAAGTTCGGTGAGACGAAGTCGACCCTGCCCGACTCGTCGAGTCGGACCACGCCATCGCCCACGCGAGGAGCGTCCTTGGGCTCAGTCCCTTCGGCGCCGAACGGGAACTCGCCGGCGGCGATCATGCGGGCGAAGGCGTCGAAGATGTCGAGGTACACACGCTCGAGCTCGCCCGCCCGCCGTCCCACCGACGGCGCCGACACGCGGGTGACGATCCCTAGGAGCCGGTCCTTCCAGTACACGGGTATGCACTGGACGCTCGCCGCTTCGCCCCGCGGGCTGGCCGCGACGTCGCCGTCGATGATCTGGCCCAGGCTCCAGGCCCGGGCGACCAAGGGGCGCTCGTTCTCGTCGACCACCAGGCCGAGCTGGTCGTCGCGGTACAGGGTCTGGCTGGTGGTGGGACGCATCTGAGCGAGGACCACGAAGCGATACGGACTGGACGGTCCTGGAGTGCGGGTGCGCTGGGTCTTCTCGGGCACATAGAGCAACAGGTCGGCGAAGGACAGGTCGGCCAGGAACCCCCACGATGCCGTCAAGCGCTGGATGTGCGCCAGGGCCGGGCCCTCCAGGTCGGTCATGCGGGCCAGATCGTCGATGGACGCCATCCCCCACTGTAGGAAGTCCGTGGAGCGTGCCTGCGACATCTGACGAACCACGTGACATCGCCGCTGCCCTTGATTACAGTCCTCCGCCCAGGCGTGCACGATTGCTAACACAGCTTCACCGCAGCGGGAGACAGCTGAAGAACCAGGGCCCGGATGCGCACCGCTCGTCACCGATCCCCACAACACGACCGTCGCCGAATCAGTCGGCGAAGAACCTGGAGGGGTACGGAATGGAGATCATTCTGGGCTTCGCACCCTGGATCCTCTACTGGGTCCTCGTGGCCAACGACACCTTTGAATCCGCCGCTACGGCCGGGCTCGTTGCTGCCGGTGCGCTCTTGATCCTCAATCTCGCCCATGATCGAAAGCCCAAGATCCTCGAAATCGGAGGCCTGGTCTGGTTCGCGGTGCTCGTTGTCGTGGGCCTCACCGCCGACGAGACATTTTTCGCCCACTGGTCCTACGTACTGTCGAACGCTGCCCTCGCCTCGATCGTGTTGATCTCCATCCTCGTGGGGCACCCCTTCGCCCGTCAGTACGGGGAAGAAAGCGTTCCCCAGGAGTATTGGGGCAGCCCGGTGTTCCTGCAGTCGACGCTGGTCATCTCGTGGGCGTGGTTCGCCGCCATGGTGGTGATGGGTGTCTCCTCGGCGTTCACCCGGTCATCCCCGTCGAATGACCTGTGGCTCGACTGGATCATCCCGATCGGCGCCGTCGTGGCTGCCATCAAGTTCACCCAGTGGTACCCCGACCACCTGAAGGCCCAACAGCCGCAGGTGGCTCCCCGCTGACGATCTGCCGTTCGTGAAAGGAGAGGTTCCGTGGCCGAGTTCAATCGTGCCGTGATCGTGAGCGGTGGCGTCGGTGGGCTCACCGTGGGTCATCTGGCGATGATGCACAGGAGATGGACAAGGGCGAGTAGGCCCGAGTCGGCGGCATTGCGTCCGCCGACCCGGGCGGGTGGCTACGGGAAGAAGACGGCGCGGATGGCCGACGGTAGTGGCAGCGGCTTGTCCGTCGCCACGCCCCAAGGCGTGACTGCTGAGCCGCCACCGCTGAGCGAGGCGTACCAGACGCCCGTGGACGGCCGGAACACGGCGACGTCGGTGGTGCCGTCGCCGTTGTAGTCACCGGGCTCGGGGATGTCGCCGGAGGTACCCCAGGCCGTGCCCGTGGAGCCGCCACCGCTGAGCGACGCGTACCAGACGCCCGTGGACGGCCGGAACACGGCGACGTCGGTCAAGCCGTCGCTGTCGTAGTCGCCCGGCGCCGGGATGTCACCCGATGCGCCCCAAGGCGTCACCATGGTGCCGCCTCCGCTGAGCGAGGCGTACCAGACGCCGGTGGACGGCCGGAACACGGCGAGATCGGTCGTACCGTCGCCGTCGTAGTCACCGGGCGAGACGATGTCGCCCGATGCGCCCCAAGGCGTGGCTGTCGAGCCGCCACCGCTGAGCGAGGCGTACCAGACGCCGGTGGACGGCCGGAACACGGCGACATCGGTGGTGCCGTCGCCGTTGTAGTCG
>JBBRXY010000029.1:0-37331 GCA_038238185.1 Acidimicrobiales bacterium | reverse complement strand
GCTCCGGGCGAGTCGGTGATGAAGCAGGTGTGACGGAAGCCCTCGCCGATGTCGAACAGCGACAGCTGGGCACCGGGGTGGGGGCGCTCACGCCGACAGATGAGCCGGGTCCCCGGTGGCCAGGTGCCCAGGTCAACGAGGCCGGTCAGCTCGGTCACCCACGCGCCCGGGCGGCGACCGCCGTCGCCCTCCACGGCGGGCACCCAGTCCTCTTCCTGGGCCAGCATCAGCGCGTCGCGTACCCGGCCGTCGACGTCGAAGCCGATGGAATAGCTGATGTTTCGTTCCACCAGGGCATCCACGAAGCCGTGGGTGGCCCCGGCGGAGTCGGCTCGGGCCAGGATGGGATTCACGACCGAAGCGGCGTCGTCGCTGGCGTGATGACCGGCCTGCCACGCCGGCGGAAGCTGGGCCAGGGCGGCGTCGAGCATCTTCACGTGATCCGCCGCGGTGTTGGCCCCGGCGTTGCCCGGCCGCAACATGGCGGCCAGGGCCTCGCCCGTCTCGTCGCACCACACGCCGAGGGGATGGAACCCGAATCCGCGTTTGTACGTCGGGGACGCGTCCTGTTTGTCGGAGTGGGCATCGACGAGGGTGGCGTCGAAGTCCAGGGTCACCGACCCCGGCGCCGCGCCGGCGGCCCACACCGTGGCCCGAGCCGCCGCCCGGGCGACGTCGATGCGTCTCAGCTCGACGGCGTCGACCGCCTCGATGGCCCGCCACGCCGTGGCGTGGGAGGCGACGAGGCCGAACAGCGTCTCCTGGTTTCGCAGCACGGCGAGCTTGGACAGGCAGTCGGCGCCATCGGCGATGGCCATGTGGGTGAGCACGACGCCGGGATCGTGGGTGTGCCAGGAGATCCCACACTCGTCCATCGCCACCGATAGGGCCTCGGTGAGCCCTGACCGATCGGCCAGCTCGGCCAGCAATCCGGTGCCGGCGTGGGAGACCAGACCGTCACCGTCGGTGGTCACCCTCGCATGGCGAACGGACTGACTACGATGCACCTTCAAGGAGCGCTCCTCTTGGGTTGTCTGTGTGCCTTGAGAACACACATTCTCCCAGGTCAGGAGCGCTTTTCCGCGGAGCTACGGGCAGCTTTTCACGAAGCCGCGCGAACAATCGAGGCTAGGGAGGGACTCGGCTACCCCCGGTCTTCCCGAGCCGGACCTACCATCGGACCATGACCGCCGAAGGTGGCTGGGAGCCTCTGCGCCGGTCGCCCCGACCCCGGCCCCGGATCAGTGGGACGCCGTTCGCCCGCCTGGCCACCGCCCACGTGCTGGCCATCGCCGGGGACACACTCGTCACCATGGCCCTGGCCGGGTCGCTGTTCTTCTCCATCTCGCCGGGCGCGGCTAAGAACCGCGTGGCGTTGTACCTGTTGCTGACGATGGCGCCCTTCGCGGTGGTGGCCCCCCTTCTGGGCCCGGTCCTCGACCGCAGCCGCAGCGGACGGCGAATGATGCTCATCGCGTGCAACGCCGGCCGGGCGCTCGTGTGCCTGATGATGGCCCGCCACGTCCAGGGACTCCTTTTGTTCCCTGAGGCGTTCCTCGTGCTCGTGCTGTCGAAGGCCTACTCGGTCACCAAGAGCGCCCTCGTGCCCGCCACCGTCGCCGACGAGCACGGCTTGGTCGAGGCCAACTCGCGCCTGGCCCTGCTCGGAGTCGTCGCCGGCTTCGTCGCTGCCGTCCCCGGCATCGCCGTCCTGAAGATCGGGTTCCTCGGCGCCCCGTGGGTTCTGCGACTGTCGGCGGTGGCCTTCGGTGCCGCCGCCGTCGCCGGGTTTCGCCTGGTGCGACCGTCCGGCGGGGGCGCCCCCATCGTGAGCGCGGCCGAGGAGAAGGCCGAGCTGCGGGCCGCCACCATCCGGCTGTCGGTGACGGCTATGGCCGCGCTCCGGGCGGCCGTCGGGTTCCTGGTCTTCCTGACCGCCTTCGTCTTCCGCCGCGACGGGGCGCCGGCGTGGTGGTTCGGCGTGGTGATCGGTGCCAGCATGGTGGGTTCGTTCGTGGGTGCGGCGGTGGCACCCCGCCTGCGGGACGAGGTCGCCGAGGAGCGGATCCTCGCCGGGTCACTGGCGGCCGTGGCGGCCGTCGGGGCGGTTGCGGCCTACATCGGCGGCCGCACGAGCATCGCCGCCCTCGCGACCGTGTTGGGCGCCGGTGCCGGCGCGGGCAAGCTGGCCTTCGACAGCATCGTCCAGCGGGACGCCCCCGACGCGGTGCGGGGCCGGACCTTCGCCCGCTTCGAGACCCGCTTCCAACTCGTCTGGGTGGCGGGGGCGGCCATCCCCGTCGTCATCCCCGTCCCCAGTCGCTGGGGAATGGCCCTCATCGCCCTGGGGTGCAGCGCCGCGTTCGTGGTCTACGAGGCCGGCCTGCGCACCGTCCGGCGTCGCGGGTGAGGCTCGGCGCCTACTATTCCGGGGGTTCCTCGTCGGGAATGTCGATACGAGCCAGCCAGAGGCCGGGGGCGTCGAGCTCGGCGGGTGTGGGCAGCTCCCGCTCGCTGTGCCACAGGCGGCGGAGACCCTCCTCGCCGGCCCGGTCGACCACACCCTCGGCGAAGGCCGCCCCCCGCTCGTAGTCGGCCCGTTCGAGGCCGAGACCCACGAGCCGGCCGGCGAAGCGGTCACCCTCGGACGGTTCCACCCGGCGCCGGCGCATGGCCTCGGTGACCATGCCGTAGGCACCCACCAGCCCGTGCCCGACCTCGTCCATCACGTGGTCGACGTAGCCGGTGATGGCCATGGTGAGCAGGGCGATGCGGCTGAGCACGGCGCGCTGGGCGTCGGTCTGGACCGCTCCCAGGAGGGTCTCGGGGTTGCCCAGCACACTCTGGAGGGCCTGGGGGTCGGTGGGGTCGAGGTCGCCGAAGCTGTGCTCGACGGCGTCGGGGTCGACTTCGAAGCGGCTCACGTACTCGTCGACCAGGCCGTGCAGGCGGGCCCGGACGTGCGGTCGTCCCAGCACCGCGTGGGTGGTGACCTCGCGGATGCAGACCCACATGCGCAGGTCGGCCGCGGGCAGGCTCCACTCGGTGGCGAAGGCGTCGAGGTTGGCGGGGACCACGAGAAGCTGGTCGGCGGGTGTGCGGGGGAGGGGCAGGTCGTACTGGCCCATCGACCGCCGGGCCAGGTGGCCCACCATGTAGCCCGACTGTACGCCGATCAGGACGGGGACGAGGATCTTGCCAAGGTCACCGAGCAGGGCGGTGGCCGGGTCGGGCGCCACCCCTGGTTGGCCCGACTGGGCCAGTGCCGCGGCCAGGTGCTCGAGGAAGGGCCGGTAGGCCTCCATGCTGTGGACGGCCCAGTCGCCCTTGGTGACGGGGAGGACACTGAGGACGCCACCCGCCACGGAGGTGGACAGACCGGTGGCCTCGCCCACATGGAGATCGGCGGCCCGGAGCAGTTCCTCCATGCGCATGCGCTCGAGGGGTTCGACGTTGGGCTCGGAGACGCCGTCGGTGGCGATCCACTGGGCAGTCTGGCGGGCAACGTCCCAGTTGACCGGGCCCTGGCCACCGAACCAGCGCGCCAGGTCGCCGAACATCGGCCACCCTTCGAAGGGGTTCGTGCCCCCCGGCGGCTCACTGCTCACGACACGAATGCTACGCCGTCTGGGGGATGTCGGCGGACTCGCCACCGACCACCCTTACGACGACGCCGGTCGCTCGACCAGGGTGACGGTCGCGGTGCGCGGTCGGTGATCACGGACGACTTTGAGCACGACCGAGTCACCGGGGGCGTGTGACCGCAGGGCCATCACCAGGTCGCCCATGGATCCCACGGTGTGGCCGTCGATGGCCACGATCACGTCGCGCGTGACCAGGCCACCGCGCTGGGCCGGGCTGGCGTCGGTGACCACGGCGACCATGGCTCCCCCCTCGAGGTCGAGGTCGAGGGCGGTGGCGTTGTCGAGATCGCCGCCCTCGATGCCGAGCCACGAATGCACCACCTTGCCCGTGCGGATCAGCTCGTCGGCCACCGAGCGGGCCACGTCGATGGTGGTGGCGAACCCGAACCCGGTACCGACGGGATCGATGGCGTCGACCGAGGTAGTGATCCCGATAACCGCGCCGTTGGCGTCGAGCAGGGCGCCTCCCGACGATGCCGGGGCGATGGGTGCGTCGGTCTGGATCATGTCGACGAGGGCGGTGCGGGCCTGGTTGGCGGCCCCGGTCGTCACCACTTGGCGATGGAGGGCACTGACCATCCCGCCCGAGACCGAGGGACCCCCGGCCAGGCCGAGGGGGAAGCCGATGGCAGTCGCCGTCTGCCCCACCCGCAGGTCGACGGCGGTACCGAGGGTGGCCACCGGGAAGTTGGCTCCGTCGAGCTTGATGACGGCGGTATCGGTCTCCGGGTCGGTGCCCACCAGGCGGGCCCCCACCTCCTGGCCGTTCGCCATCGCCACCCTGATCACGCTGGCGCCCTCGACCACGTGGGCGTTGGTGAGGACGTGGCCGTCACTGCGGAAGACCACTCCCGAACCGGTGCTCGACCGGTCGGCGGCCTGGACCTTGAGCTGGACGATGGCGGGACGGAGCCGCTCGGCCATGTCGACCACGGGCGACGCCGACACGGTGGAAACAGTTCGGGGCCGCACCATCTGTCGCTCGACGGCCACGTCCGACGCCGTCGACCCGCCCCGCGTGCCCACCAGAGCGACCACCAGGCTGGTGGTGACGAGGCTGGCGACCACCGCCGACACTCCGGCCACGGCCCAGGTGGGCGGGCGCCCCGGGGGTCCTTTGGGGCTCCTGGTCCCGAGGGGCGCGCCGGAGGCCGGTTGGCCGACAGTCATCTCCGACGGGTGCCGCCACAACCGGTCGTCGGGTGAAGGCGTCTCCCGGAACGCCGGGGGTTCGTCTTCGGGATCGACGAGCTCCATGGAGCGGCAGGTTACCGGCGAGATGGCCGATTTCTCATTCAGGGTCGAATCCAGGACCCTCACCTGGCCCCGGGATCAGAAAGACGACTACCTGCGCATTTCGTGAGCCTCCCAGCAGGACTTCGTTCCATCAGAATGCGCAGGTAGTCGTCTTCTGGATCCCCGGTAGCATTTGGCACTGTGTCCACGCAATGCCCCGAGGGCGACGACTGGGTCGGGCTCGGTGCCGAGCCCCTTGCCGTGGCGGCCGCCATGGAGTGGGCGGTTCGGCCCCACTGTGGGGCGGTCGTCGTGTTCACCGGGATGGTGCGAGACCACGCCGAAAGCCGGACCAACGTGACCGCCCTCACCTACGAGGCCTACGACAGCGAGGTCGAGCCCCGCCTGGCTGCCATCGCCGCCGAAGCCCGTCGGCGCTGGCCCGCCGTCGGGCGCCTGGCCCTCCTCCATCGCACTGGTCGCCTGGTCGTCGGAGAGGCGTCCGTGGTGGTCGTGGCATCGGCCCCGCACCGCGACGATGCCTTCGAGGCCGCCCGGTGGTGCATCGACACCCTCAAGGCCACCGTGCCGATCTGGAAGCGGGAGACCTGGGACGGTGGCGACGACTGGTCGACGTGCTCCCACTCCGTCGTCGACGTGCCATGAAGAACCTTCTCTACCTAGGAATCGCCCTGGGCATCAGCCTCGTCGGCTGCATGGTGTTGTGGGCGCGTACCCGCCGGCCGAGGTCGATGGAGCACAGCATGAAGGAGTTCAGCAAGGAGCTGGGCGCCCTCGCCCCAGAGGACCCTGCGGCTCCCCGCCAGACGTTCCGGCCAAGGGGCCGTAACCCTGGCTAGGGACCTGGCCATCGATCTGGGCACCGCCAATACTCTCGTCTACGCCAAGAGCCGGGGGATCGTGCTCAACGAGCCCACGGTGATCGCCCTCAACGTCCAGACCCAGGACGTACTGGCGATGGGCCAGCAGGCCTGGCACATGATCGGCCGCACGCCCGGATACATCCAGGCCGTCCGTCCCCTGCGCAAGGGGGCCATCACCGACTTCGACATCACCCAGCGCATGATCCGTCTGCTGCTGCAACGGGCCGGGCTCTCGCGGTTCCAGCGGCCCCGGGTGCTGCTGTGCGTGCCCTCGGCCATCACCGAGGTGGAACGCCGGGCCGTGAAGGAGGCGGCCCGCCAGGCGGGGGCGGCCGACGCCCAGCTCGTGGCCCAGCCGATGGCCGCGGCCATCGGTGCCGGACTGCCGATCCACGAACCACTCGGCAACATGGTGGTCGACGTGGGCGGTGGCACCACCGAGACGGCCATGATCTCCCTCGGCGGCATCGTGGCCCTCCAGGCCATCCGGGTGGGCTCGTTCGACATCGACGCCTCCCTCCAGGCCTACGTCCGCCGGGAGTACGGCATGGCCATCGGTGAGCGCACCGCCGAGGAGATCAAGCTGGCCATCGGGTCGGCCTACCCGATCGCCGAGGACGTCAAGGCCGAGGTCCGCGGGCGCGACCTCATGTCCGGGCTCCCCAAGACGGCCATCCTCTCGCCGGGGGAGGTGCGCGAGGCCATCGACGAGCAGGTCCGTGCCATCGTGGAGTCGGTGATCAACTGCCTGGGTTTCGCCCCGCCCGAACTGGCCCAGGACCTCATCCTCCAGGGCATCCACCTGGTTGGCGGCGGCGGACTGCTGCGGGGGCTCGATCGTCGCCTGGCCGAGGAGACATCGCTACCCGTGCACCTCGTCGACGCCCCTCTCGAGTGCGTGGTCCTCGGCGCCGGCAAGTGCCTGGAGGCCTTCGAGTCGCTGAAAGTGCTCTTCATGGGCGCCGAGCGGTAGCGGTAGAACGCTCACGAGAACCCTCCAACACAGTCGGGCCCAGCGAGGTCACCGCGCCGCCGCCTTGCTCCTCGTGATCGGGGTCCTCGCGGCGAGCGGCTGCGCCCGCCACGCCCAACTCGATGCCGTGGAGCCGGGTCCCCCGTCGTCGAGTGCGCCGCCCACTTCGGCCACGGCGGAGACCTCGTCCACCACGCCGATGCCGACGCCCGCGCCGGCGCCGCCGACGACGTCGTCGCGACCCGTCCCGATCGCCACCATGACCCTCGCCCTAGTGGACAACAGCCGGGCCACGGTGAGCGGCGATCGCATCATCTCGGACTCCCGATCACTGACGACGCGGGTCTGGTATCCCTCGGAGGGAGGCCCGTGGCCGCTCGTGGTCTTCGCTCACGGATTCGAGGTCGGCCCCGACCCCTACGTGCCACTCCTGAAGACCTGGGCGGCCGCCGGCTACGTGGTGGCCGCGCCCGAGTTCCCCCTCACCGACGCCGAGGTAGCCGGCTCTGACCTCGACGAGGCCGACATCGACAACCAGCCGGCCGACATGGCCTTCGTGTTCGCCAAGCTGCTCGACCCCACCGGAGCGCTCTCGGGCTACGTCGATCCCACCCGGCTCGGCGTCGCCGGGCATTCGGACGGCGCCCAGACGGCGCTGGCCACCGCCGCCAACCGGCCCGTCCCTCTCGGCGCCCTGATCGTCATGGCCGGGGCGCCGGTGGGCCCCGGACCGGGTGGCAACCCGCCGATCCTCGTCGCCCACGGCAACGAGGACTCCATCGATCCATACGAAGAGGGGCGGGCTGTCTACGATGGGGCGACCTCCCCGCGCTTCCTGCTCACGCTCCTGGGCGGCGAGCATCTGCCGCCGTTCACCCAGGGCAGCCAGTACCAGGACGTCGTCGACAAGACGACCATCGACTTCCTCGACACCTTCCTCGGCCACCCGACCTCCGAAGCCGCCCTCCTCGACGACGGCCGTCCCGGTTTGGCCACCGTCGACGCCGGGGGCTGATCGGCGGAAGGCCCTCACGACTGGTAGCACTGGACCCATGTCGCAAGCCCCTCAAGCGCCGCCAGCGCCCACCCCGGAGCCCGCGGAGCCCGAGCCTGGGGCAGTGCCGGTCGATCCCGACACCCTCGTGGTCGAGCTGGTGGCCACTCCCGAGGGCAAAGCCGATCCGTACTCCCGGTACGCGGCACTGCGCTCGCATGCACCCGTCCATCGCAGTGCCATTGGCTTCTGGGTGTTGACCCGCTACCAGGACTGCCAGCGGGTGATGCGTGACCCACGGGTCGGCAAGGACTTCTCGGGGGCCACCCGCGCCCTCGGCCTGAGCGAGGAACAACAGGCAGAACAGGCCTCGTTCCGCGACGACCACTCCAACATGCTCTTCGCCGATCCTCCGGATCACACCCGGCTGCGGGGCCTGGCTACCCGGGCCTTCACGCCGCGCACCGTCGAGGCCCTTCGCGGACGGGTGGTCTCCCTGGTCGACGAGTTGATCGACGGCTTCGGCTCCGGCGAGGTCGATCTCATGGACGCGCTGGCCTTTCCGCTCCCGGTGACGGTCATCGGCGAGATGCTGGGAGTGCCGGCCGAGGACCGAGCCCAGTTCCGGCCAGTCGTCCGTGCGAGCACCGCCGTGTTGGAGCTGGCCATCAGCCCCGAGGCCCTGGCCGCCGCCACTGCGGCCCGCGCCAGCATGGAGGAGTACTTCGGCGAGCTGGTGGCGGAGCGCCGGGCCCGTCCGTGCGACGACCTGCTCACCCAGCTCATCGAGGCCGAGGACAAGGGCGATCAGCTCAACGAGCGCGAGCTCATCTCCACGGCCATCCTCCTGTTCGCGGCAGGCTTCGAGACCACCACCCACCTCATCGGCAACTCCGTGCTGGCCCTGCTTCGCCACCCCGACCAGTTGCGCCGCCTCCGGAACGACCCTGGGCTGCTTCGCTCCGGTGTGGAGGAGCTGATGCGTTTCGACAGCCCGGTGCAAGTCAACGCCCGAACGGCCTACGACGACATCGACGTCGCCGGTCACCACGTCGAGGCCGGTTCCACCATGCTCGTGCTCCTCGGTGCCGCCAACCGTGATCCCGACCGCTTCCCCGACCCCGACCGTCTCGATCTCGGCCGCGACGATGGCGCCCCGATCAGCTTCGGCAGCGGCATCCACTACTGCCTGGGCGCCGCCCTCGCCCGCCTCGAGGCCCAGGTCGTGCTCAGCCGCCTGGTCGAGCGGTTCGGAACCTGGGAGCTGGTGGGCGGCCAGCCCCGGCACCGCGACAGCCTCACCCTGCGGGGCCTCGTCGACCTCCGGGTCAGCTTCTCCGCCTGACCCCTCCCCAAGCCTGTCCCCGACGCCAAAGTTCAGCGCTTGCCGCTGAGGTCCTCGGCCGCTTGGCGAACCTGCCAGTCACGGTCGCCCAACGCGGACTCGAGGGCGGCGTCGACGTCGGGACCGGCGAACGGAGCCAGGGAGATCACCGCCCGTCGCCGGACGGTGGCCTTGTCGGTGGTGGCCGCGAGGATGGCGGGCAGGCCCCGCTCGTCGCCGATCGCGCCCAGGGCGGCCACCGCCGCTTCCCGGCACAGCGCGTCGGGGTGGGTCGAGGCCACGGCCACCAGGCCCTCGACGATCTCGGCGGTCCCCGACTCCTGCTCGCCCAGGGCCCAGGCGGCGACCTCCACTACGCGCGGGTCCTCGTCGGCCAGGAGGGCGATGGGATCGACGCCATCGACGGACGTGCTGACCTCGCAGGCGCGTTGGCGCACGGCGGGGTCGTCGTCGGTCAACGCCAGCCGTACGTCGGCCACGGTGGCCGCACCGATGCGGGCGAGGGCGGCGAGAGCCGTGGCCCGCACCGCTCCCGCAGGGTCGTCGAGAAGGCGCCGGGCCGTAGCCGCGTCGCCGGAATGGCCGGCCATAGCCGCCGTGCGCCGACGGTCGGCCGCCTCAGCCACCCGCATGCCCTCCGGCCACGACCCATGTCACCATGGACCCGTGCGCCGGCCGGTGATCAGCACGTCGATCGCGCTCGCCGTGGTGCTCGTGACCGCGGCGGGGTGCAGTGGCCAGGCGAAGTCGTCGGCCACCTTGGTGACCCGACCGACCGTCCCGCGCGACCAGCTGTGGTCGCCCAAGCCCAAACGGCCGCTCGCGCCGACCACCACGAAAGTCCCCCTGCCGTATCCGGTCGACATCCCCGCTAACCCCTACGCGCCTGAGCCGGTGAAGCAGATCGGCACGATGGAGATCCCCAAGATCGGGCTGACGCACACGGTCTTCGAAGGGGTCACCCTGCACAACATCGACCAGGGTCCGAGTCACTGGCCGGGAACGGCGGTGCCCGGGCACCCGGGCAACGCCGTCTTCGCCGGCCACCGGACCACCAATGATCACCCGTTCGAACGCATCGCCGAGATGGTCCCCGGCGATCAGGTCATCTTCACGATCAACGGCTTGCGCACCACCTACGTGGTGACCGGGGACCTGGTTGTGTCCCCGTCCGACACCTGGATCGCCGACCAGACCCCGGCCGTGACCGCCACGCTGTACGCCTGCCACCCGCCGGGGTCGGTTGACCAGCGCTACGTGGTCCGCATGGCCCTTGCCACCTGACCCGACCGCTGACACCCGCCGGGCGGCAGGCATCAGCCGACGGCGCGGCGCAGGGCCCGGGCGGCCAGGGCCAGGCCCGCCCCGGTGGTGACGGCCATCAGCACGCCGACGAAGGTCACCACGACCACCAGGGCCAACCCCGATCGCAGCCGGACCCATGCCCGGCTCGGTCTGCGCCGCGGCCGGCGCACCCTGTCCGGCCGAGAGCTTGGCCGCCGAGCCCGGTCGGGTGGGGGGCCAGGCTCGAGCGGCGTGTCGACCACCGCGCCAGGCTTCGGGCCTGGGACCGGCCGGCGAGGACGCGGTCGTCGGCGGGAGCGGTCGCGGTCGGTTGGGCGACGGAGCGTGGCAGGCTGGTCCGGGTCGCTCAACGCGACCTGTATGACGAAGACTGTCGCCGCTACAACCACGAGGCCGATCAGGAACGTGGACACAACCGACCCGATGCTAACGGGCCCATCCGACGATCCCAAGACCGGCCCCGGTCCCAACTACGGCTGGGGGACGAGCGCGGCCTCGGACTCCGCTCTGGCGGGCTCCCCGACGGCCCCCCTGCCGCCGTCAACGTCGGCACCCGTACCTCCTGCGACGGGAGGGACGGGTGAGGCACCTCCGGCCGGGCCTTCTCGTCGCCGTCCGGTTGCCATCGTCGCCGCCGCGGTGGCGTCGGTTCTCGTGGTCGCGGCTGTCGCCGCCCTGTTCATCCGGATCCCCTACGACACCATCGCCCCCGGCACGGCCAGCCGGGTCGACGACCTCATCGTCATCAACGGTCACGAGGCCTTTCCGCCCAAGGGAAGGATCCTGTTCACCACCGTCTCGGTGCGCGAGCGGGTCAACCTCTGGGAGGCCCTCGCCGGCTGGCTCGACCCCGACGTCGATGTCGTCTCCGACAACGACATCCGGGGTCCGGTGCCCCCCGATCAGTACCACCAGCTCAACGTGGAAGCCATGGCCGACTCCAAGACGTCGGCCGAGGCGATCGTGCTCCGTCACATGGGCTTCACCGACATCGGGGCCGGTGCCGAGGTCGTCTCTATCGAGCCCGGCCTGCCGGTGGCCGGGGTGCTGAAGCCCAAAGACCTCATCGTGGGGGCCGACGGCCAACCGGTCACCGGTCCGGCCGAGGTCATCGCCGTCATCCGGAGTCACAAGCCAGGGGACTCGGTGACCCTGAGCGTGGTTCGCGACGGTGCCGACCCGATCGACCTCACCACCACCTTGGGCACGGGCCCGAGTGGCCAGGCGCTGTTGGGCGTGCGCCTCAGCACCAGGCTGAAGCTGCCGTTCGACATCTCCATCGACTCCGGCAATATCGAGGGCCCGTCGGCGGGGGTGGCCTATTCGCTCGCCCTGCTCGACCAGCTCACGCCCGGCGACCTCACCGGCGGGGCCAAGGTGGCGGCCACCGGCGAGCTCGGACCCGACGGTGCCGTTGGGCCCATCGGCGGGGTGGCCCAGAAGGTGGCCGCGGTCCGCAAGTCCGGGGCCACGATGTTCCTCGTCCCCAAGGACAACTACGCCGAGGCCAAGGCGCACGCCGGCTCCCACCTCGAGGTGGTGGCCGTCGGCACCTACGACGACGCCCTGCGTGCACTGGCGACCCTTCCCGGGAGCAACGCCGCCGAGTTCCTCCCCGGCGGGGGCGGAGCCGGTTAGCAGGGTTACGATCGGGCCGTAGTCATGTGCCCGGGCCCGATCCTCCGCTCAAAGGGCCGCTCGGGCCCGGCACTCCGCTCAAGGGGCCGCTCAGGCCCGGCACTCCGCTCAAGGGGCCGCTCAGGCCCGGCACTACGCGCAAAGGGCCCCGCGGGCCCGGCGTTCCCGATGACCTCACCGACGCTCGTGCCTTCGGGTAGCTGAGGGCGCGTGTCCGGCTCGGCTGCCGTCCTGCGCTTCGCGGCCGAGTTCGCCACCTTCCTGGTGGCGATGGCCGGGGCGGCGATCGTGTTCGCTCGGCCGCGGCTGCTCGGAGTCGGCCGTGGCTCTCGTGTAGCCCTGTTCCTGGGCTTTCTCGCCCTCGCCGGGGCGGCGTTCCTGCACGGATCGCTGCTGCTCGAAGCCGGCGATCTTCCCGTGCTGATCATTCGCGGGATCGGCATCGCCTTGCTGGCCGCAGGCACGCTCGGCTGGGGGAAGGATAGGGCGACCCGGCGGGTGGTGTGGGTGGCCCTGGTGCTCATCACCCTCTCCGAGGTGGCCGCCGCCATCGGGGTCGGCGGGGTGGTGGTCGACGGGGCCCGGGTTTTCGGCGCCATCGGCCTGGGCGCGGTGCTGTTCACGTCGGCTCGTCGGTCGGTCCCCGCCCAGGTGGCGGTCAGCACCGCCGGGTCCCTCCTCCTAGTGGTTCTCGCCGTCTCGGTGGCCCTGTCTCTGGTGATCTCCGACAACGTGGAGAAGGAGGCACTGCGGCGGGTCGACACGCGCGCTCGGGCCGAGGCCGACGAGATCGAGACGTCTGTCCTTCCCACCGCCGCGGCTAATGCCACGCTGGTCGCGGCCACCCTGCAGGGCAGCCGTCTCGGCCTTCTCCGTGCGCTCGACCAGGACCCTGCACCCAGCCCGGAGCTGGTCGCCGACATCGACAGTTTCGTCGGCGCCAACCTGCTTCGCGCCGGCAACCCCGTGCTCTACGCCACGGGCAGCCAGGCCCTCGTGGTGTTCTCCGGTATCGGCCGAGCCGGTGCCGAGGCCCTGGTGGGATCCCCGGCCGTCGAGGAAGCGGTGACCACCCAGGGCCGCACCGGGTCGGTGCAGGTGGCCGACGGCAGGGCCCTCGCCGTCGGCGCCGCCGCGGTGACGGCGCCGGCGCCCGAGGGCCGCCAGTCGGTGGGAGTGCTCGTGGCCACCACGGGGCTGGACGGTGCCTACCTGAACCAGCGCGCCCTCAACGACAAGACCGTGAGCCTGGCCGTGGTCGACCGGGAGCGAAGCCTGGCCAGTTTCGGGCCGCTTCCCTCCAAGGGGGCGGAGGCGGTGGGCCGGGCCGCCCTGGACAGCGCCGACGGCACGGCCTCGTCGGTGTCCGGGGGCTACTTCTTGTCGGCCAGCGTGGTCCACGGGTCCGACGGGTCGTCGGTGCTCGCGGTGGTGGCGGCCACTCCCACCACCGTGGTCGACGACACGAGGAACTCGTTGTTCGGCACCCTGTTCCTAGTCGCGCTGGCGACCTCGCTCGTCGCCTTCCTGGCCGCCGGGTTCGTAGGCGAACGCATCGGCGGTGAGCTTCGTCGTCTCACCGTGGCCGCCGAGGAGGTGCAGCGCGGCGATTTCACCACCCGGGTGAGGGTGACGAGCCAGGACGAGCTGGGCGTGCTCGGGTCCACCCTCAACTCGATGGCCGGGTCGATCGAGACGCTCACCACCGAGTTGCGGGAGAAGCGCGACGAGGAGGCACGGCTGCGCATTCGGCTGGAGGCGGTCGTCGCCGGCATGGGCGAGGCGGTGGTCGCCGTCGACCGGGAAGGCCGGGTCACCACCTTCAACGGTGCCGCGGAGAGCCTCTTCGGTATCGACGCCGCCGGGGCCGAGGGCCGGCGGGCGGACCAGGTGGTGCGGTTGATCGGCGAGGACGGTACCGACCTCAGCCCCCGACTGGCCCGGCCCGAGGAGGGACGGTGGGCCGAGGCGGCCGTCGTTCACCGTAGCGACGGGACCGCAGTTCCCGTGGCCCTCTCCGCCGGTGGCCTGGCCGAAGCCGGCGGCGGTATCGGCGGTGGCGTGTGGGTGTTGCGGGACATGCGCCTCGAACGTGAGGCGGAGCGGACCAAGGCCGACCTTCTGGCCAACATCAGCCACGAGTTGCGTACCCCGCTGGTGCCGATCAAGGGCTACGCCATGATGCTCGGGGGAGGCCGGCTGCCCCGCGCCGAGGCCAAGGCGGGCCTGGAGGCGATCGGCGACGCCGCCGATCAGCTCGAGCGGGTGATCGGGCGCCTGCTCGAGGTGGCCGGGGGGCGGACCCGGACCGACGCTATCCACCGACCGGAACCCACCCAGGTGCGTCCGCTGATCGATTCGGTGATCCGGCGTTGGAAGGCTCGCGAGGGTGGGGCTCATCCCATCACCCGACGGATCTCCCGCGACCTCCCCACCCTGATCATCGACCCGCACCGCCTGGACGAGTCACTCGACGAGCTCATCGACAACGCCGTCAAGTTCTCACCCCTTGGCAGCCGCATCCTGGTCGCCGCCCACCTCATCGAGCTCCCCGATCACGAGGGCGCGCCGACCTCGGCAGTGGAGGTCTCCGTCGACGACCTCGGTATCGGGATCGCCACCGACGAGCTCGGCCGGATCTTCGACGACTTCGCCCAGGCTGACAGCACCGCCACCCGGGCCTTCGGGGGGCTGGGACTCGGCCTGTCGGTGGTGCGTCGGATGGTCGAGGACTACGGGGGCGAGCTGGCCTGTGAAACCGAAGAAGGCAAGGGATCGCGCTTCTCAATCATCCTCCCCGTCGTGCCGATACAAGGCCAGGAGGAGATATGAGATTGCGGTTGGCGTCGTCGGTTCTGGTGACTGCTTTCCTGGCCGTCGCCTGCACCGGCGGCGGGGGAGGGTCGTCGTCGGCGCGCCTGAGCGCGGGTGCAGGGGTCGAGGTGGCCACCGGTGGCGGGACCTATCGCTCCGTCGACGGGAACCGGACGCTCCGCGCCGGCGACCGGGTCAAGGTCGACTCCGGCAAGGCGATCGTCCGTCTCAACAGCGATCGCCAGCTCGAACTGCGAAGCGGTTCCGAGTTGGAGCTCGGAGCCGCCGCAGGAGGCACCACGCTCACGCTCTCACTCGTTGCCGGCGACCTCCTCGTGACGGCGCCCGGTGACGCCGACCCCCTGAGTGTGACCGTGGCCGATTCCGAGGTGTCGGTGGCGGGTGGCTCGGCTCGGCTCAGTCGTGGCTCGGCCGCCACGGTGGCCTCCTACAACGCGGCCATGACCGTGACGTCGGCCGGCCGGTCCCTGCAGGTCACGGCCCGGCGTCAGGTGGCCGTGCCCGCCGCCGGCCTGCTGCCCGGCAAGCCGTCGCCGATCATCTTCAAGGCTGGCGATTCCTGGGACCAGCGCTTCCTCGGCGACGCCATCGATCTTGGAAACCAGTTGGTCGCCCGTAGCCGGGGCTTCACCGCCCAGCTCGGGCCGGGCGAGGGCCGCAGCGCCGGGTTCTACCGTCAGATCCTTCCCGCCCTCGAGAATGAGCCGGCGTTCGACGTGGCCTCGCTGGGTCCCGACCGTTCGCCGGGCGAGGAGCTGGTGGGACTGGCGATCACCGTGCAGGGCAACCACGGCGCCTTCGCCGACCGCCTGGCGTCGGTCTTCACGTTCCACGACGACGGGGCGGCGTGGGGCCTGGTCGCCCTTGACCAGGGAGTGTCCCGGGCACCACTGCTGTCCCGGGTGGACGAGGCCATCGGTCGGGGCCCGCTCAGCCTGGCCGAAGCCCCCCCGGCGGTGGCGGCACCGCCCGCCGGCAGTTCGGCGTCGACACCGGCCCCGGCGGCGGCCCTTCCGTCGAATGAAGGCACGATCGTCACCCCGACCCCCTCGGTGTCGGCTCCGGCGCCCGATGCCACCACCGGTGCCGGGCCGCTCAACACCGGTGCCCCCCTGGTCGACAACACCGTCAACTCCCTCGTCGATGTGCTCACCGGTCTGCTCGGCGGCCTCGGTCGTCACTGAGTTTGTTGGCGGCGGCCACCCCAAACCCCGCTGGCTGCGTTGGGCCTTCGCCGTTGATGCCGTGCCTGGTTCGACCCTCCACCGCGGCGGGGGGCCCCGGCGATAATCTGGCGGCATGGATGACGAACCGATCGTCATCTCCTCGGGGACCCTGTACACCCCCGAGTCGGTGGCCATCAAGAACTTTGCCACCAGCTTCCGGGGATACGACCAGAGTGAGGTTCGGGCCTACCTGAAGAGGTTGGCCGACGAGCTGTCGGCCGCTGCCGCCCGGGAGGCCGAGTTGCGGGAGGCCTTGCTCGAAGCGCACAAGCAGGCGGCCAACCCCGTATTCGACGAGGAGACGCTCACCGCCGCCCTGGGCGAGCATGCTGCCCACCTGCTCACCAACGCCCGGGAGGCGTCGGCGAACATCGTGGCCGAGGCCGAGAAGCGGGCCGCCCGGATCATCGGTGAGGCCGAGGTCAGGATCGCCCGGGTCCGCTCCGAGGCCGACGGTCTGCTGGCTCGTCGCTCCGAGGAGGCCGACCGGATGACCTCGGGCGTGCGCCAGGCGGCCGAGGCATCTGCCCGCACCCTTCGCGACCGGGCCCGGGCCGAAGCCGAGGCCGAGATCGAGTCGGCCCGCAAACAGGGCCGGGAGATGGTCGGTGAGGCCCGCGCCGTGAGGGAACGGATGCTTGCCGACCTGACCCGCCGGCGTCGCACGGCCGAGGTCCAGATCGACCACCTGCGCCTGGCCAGGCAGCGCCTCCTGGAGGCGTATGCCGTGGTACGCCGCACGCTCGACGAGGCCACCCACGAGCTCGGTGCCGCCGAGGCCGAGGCCGGGCCCGTGCTCGACGCCGCGGCTGGCCGCCCGCCTCGCGATGTCGACGGCGATCGGGGTGGTCCTAGCGGTCGCGTCGCCGACGACTCGCGCCGGACGTCGCCGCCCGATCGTCCCCCGGCTCGCGGCTCTTCGCGCACCACCGAACAGTCCCAGCGACGGCCGGCAGTTTCCGCCCCGTCCGCCCAGGAGCTGGCCGGCCCCCCAGGGCGCCCCCATGCCGCTCCCGGTGACGTCGCTCCCCGGGAGGAGCGCCCATCGACCGGCCGGCCCGGGCCGGCCGTCGACCACTCCGATGCGCCCGCCCACAAGGCGGACAAGGCCAAGGTCGCCAAGTCCAAGGTCGACAAGCCCAAGGCGGAGGCGCCCAAGGCCGACGTCCCGAAAGTCGATGCCCCCAAAGTTGACGCAGCGTCAAAGGCCGCCGCACCGAAGGCGGTCCCGGCCGCCGCCACGAGCGCCGACGACGTGTTCGCCCGGCTCCGTGCCGCCCAGAGCTCGGCCGCGCCCACCGCCTGCACCGAACCACCGTCTTCCCAACGAGGCAACGGTGTTGCCACCGCGGCCCCCCCGGATTCGGACGCGTCCACCGACGGCAGCCCGGCCGCCGGGAACGCCGAGGCCGCCCTCACCTGGCGCGACAGGCTTCTCGAGCCCATCGAGGCCGAGCTCGTCCGCCGGCTCAAGCGCGTCCTCCAGGACGAGCAGAACGAGGTGCTCGACCGGCTCCGGCAAGAGCGACGCCCCACGGTCGCGTCCGTCCTTCCCCCGCTCGAGGAACAGGTGGAGCGATACCAGACCGCGGCCGTAGCCCTCCTGGCCCAGGCCGCCGACCGGGGGTCCGAGTTCGTCGCCGCACCCAATGGCGGGGCCGACGCCGCTCCCGCCTCGCCGAATGGCGCGTCGAGCGGAGGTTGGGATGCCGAGCAGTGGGCCGCCGACCTCGCCATCGACCTGGTCGTGCCGCTGCGCGATCGGCTCGAAGGGGCGATCTCCGAGGCCGTGGTCGATCCCGCCGCCTCCGACCACACCACCACCGACACCGCCACCTCCGACACCGCCACCTCCGACACCGCCACCTCCGACACCGCCACCTCCGACACCGCCACCTCCGACACCGCCACCTCCGACACCATGGCCTACGACGCCGGCGGTGTGAGCGAGAAGCTGGGTGCCAGCTACCGCCAGTGGAAGACCACCCAGATCGAGCAGGCCGCCCGCCATCACGCGAGCGTGGCCTTCGGTGAGGGAGCGTTCGCCGCGACACCGCCGGGTGCCCAGTGGTGTTGGGTCGTCGACGACGACGGTCCCTGTCCGGACTGCGACGACAACACCCTGGCCGGCACGGTCACGAAGGGTCAACCGTTCCCGACAGGCCAGACGCACCCGCCCGCTCATGGCGGATGCCGCTGCATCCTGGTGGCGCCACCGTCCTGAGGGCGTCGGGCCATCGATGCCCACTCCGGTGAAGTGGGTTGTCCCTCGAACTCTCATAGTCTTAGCTCGTGCGCCCCCCCACTGATCTACCCCAGCGGCGAACCGGATCTCATCGGCTCGGCTTGGTACTCGTCGCCGTCGTGGTCTTCGTCCTTCTGTTGCTGGCGGTTTCCCTGCGCGGTATCGCCGGCTTTTACACCGACTATCTGTGGTTCGGCGAGCTCAACCTGACGAGCGTCTGGAAGGGTGTCCTGGGGGCCAAGGTCGCCATGGCCGTCCTGTTCACCGCGTTGTTCTTCGTGCTCATGTGGGTGAACCTGGCTGTCGCCGACCGCATCGCTCCCAAGTTCCGGCCCACCGGCCCCGAGGAGCAGATCGTGGAGCGGTACCACGCGCTGGTCGGTCCTCGGGCCGGGCTGGTCCGCATCGGGGTGTCACTGCTCTTCGCCCTCATCGCCGGGCCGGGGACGGCGGGACAGTGGAACTCGTGGATTCTGTTCCGGAACCGGGTGGACTTCGGCACCAACGACCCTCTGTTCCACAAGGACATCGGGTTCTTCGTCTTCCAGCTGCCGTTCATGAAATTCGTTGTCGACTGGCTCTTCGCCGCGGTGGTGATCGTGGTGATCGTCACGGCCGTCGCTCACTACCTCAACGGTGGCATCCGGTTCCAGACCCCCATGCAGAAGGTGACGCCGCAGGTGAAGGTTCACCTGTCGGTACTGCTGGCCGCCCTCGCCCTGCTGAAGGCGGTCGGCTACGTCTTCCAGCGCTACGAACTGGTGTACTCCAGCCGCGGGGTGGTCAGCGGGGCGAGCTACACCGACGTCAAGGCACAACTCCCGGCGCTGAACCTGCTGATCGGGATATCGGTCATCGCCGGAGTGCTGTTCCTGGTGAACATCTTCTGGCGGGGTTGGGTGCTGCCCGTCGCGGCCGTCGGTCTCTGGGCGTTGGTGTCGGTGGCTGCGGGCACGGCCTACCCGGCGCTGGTGCAGAAGTTCAAGGTCGAGCCGAACGAGGCCACCAAGGAGCAGCCCTACATCGCCCGCAACATCAACGCCACCAGGGCGGCGTTCAACCTCAAAGAGACGCAGGTCGCCGACTTCGGCTATCGCGACGACCTCAACGCCACCGATCTGGCGAAAAACGAAGAGACCATTCGAAATGTCCGTCTGTGGGACCCGACCATCCTCACCGAGGACTACAAGCAGCTCCAGGAGATCAGGGGCTTTTACCGGTTCAACGACGTCGACGTCGACCGCTACGGCCTCACCGCTTCGGAGCGGCTGACCCAGGTGCTGGTTGCCGCCCGCGAGCTCAACATCAATGGCATCCCGTCGCCGTCGTGGGTGAATCAGCACCTGGTGTACACGCACGGGTACGGCGTGATCGGCTCCCCGGCCAATGCCGTGGCCCCCGACGGCAACCCCGACCTGCTGGTGAAGGACCTTCCCCCCACGCCGGAGAACGGCCCCCTCACCGTCACGAACAACGCCATCTACTTCGGCGAGAAGCTTCCCGGCTACGCCATCGTGAAGACCAAGCAGCCGGAGATCGACTTCACCGAGGCCAACGGCACCAACCACACCAGCACCTACCACGGCACCGGCGGTGTGACCATGAGCTCGTGGGTACGCCGAGCGGCCCTGGCCCTGCGCTTCGGCGACCCCAACCCGCTGATCTCGGGTTCCATCACCCCCGAGTCCAAGGCCATCTACATCCGCGACATCGACGAGCGGGTTCGTAAGGCCGCCCCGTTCCTCAAGTTCGACAGCGACCCGTACCCGGTGTTGTTCAACGACCGGATCCTGTGGATCTACGACGCCTACACCACGACCAGCCGATACCCGTACTCGCAGCCGGCCGACACGTCGCGGGTTCCCCCGACCAGTGGCCTGCAGAGCAATTTCAACTACGCACGCAACTCGGTGAAGGTGGTCATCGACGCCTACGACGGCTCGATGAAGTTCTTCGTCATGGACAAATCCGACCCGCTCGTGCGGGCCTACAGCAAGGCCTTCCCGAAGCTGTTCACCGACGGCGCCACCATGGACCCGGGGCTTCGAGAGCACCTCCGCTACCCCGAGGACCTGTTCCGGGTTCAGACCAACATGTACGGGCTGTACCACATGACCAACGCCGGGGCGTTCTACAACAAGACCGACGGCTGGGACATCGCCCAGTTGCCCGGAGCCGTCGGTGGGGCCGTCACCGTCTCGCCGGGGGGCCAGGTGGTGCAGTCCCGTGCCGCCAGGATGCAGCCCTACTACCTGAAGATGCGCCTCCCCGGCGAGACCGGCGAGGGCTTCTTGATCTTCGAGCCGTTCGTCCCTTTGTCCAAGGACGACAGCCGCAAGGACCTCACCGCCTTCATGGTGGCCAAGAGCGACCCGGCCGACTACGGGAAGCTACAGGTCTTCGTGATGCCCCGGCAGAAACAGATCGACGGGCCGGCGCTGGTAAACGCGCGCATCAACCAGCAACCGGAGATCTCCCGGGAGATCACCCTGCTCGGCCAGCCCGGGTCGGGGTCGAAGGTGACCCTCGGGAACATGTTGCTGGTGCCGATCGAGCAGTCGTTGCTCTACATCCAACCGCTCTACGTGTCGTCGGAGAGCACGCCGCTGCCCCAGCTCAAACGGGTGATCGTGGTGTACTCCGACAAGGTGGTGATGCGAGAGTCGCTCGAGCTTGCCCTGACCGACATCTTCGGCGCCGCGCCGCCCACACTCGAACAGACGCCCTCCGGTGGGCAACAGCCGGCGTCCGGTACACCCCCGGCTGCCAGTTCCTCGCCTTCGTCAGGGGCCTCAGGTACGGCCCAGAACCTGCTGGCCCAGGCCGCCGACCACTACAAGACCGCCGACATCGCCCTGAGGAACGGCGACCTGGCGACCTACCAGAAGGAGAGCGACGCCGCCCGCGACTTGGTCGCCCAAGCCTCCACCGCCCTGGGCACGGGGCCCGCTCCCACGACCACGCCGCCGCCCACCCTGGCTCCGTCGTGATCCGTCGGTGCTAAAGTAGGGCTACGCCGCGGGGTGGAGCAGTCTGGTAGCTCGTCGGGCTCATAACCCGAAGGTCGCGGGTTCAAATCCCGCCCCCGCCACCAACGAACATGCAGGTCAGGGCCGGTGCGAGAGCACCGGCCCTTTTGTTTCTGTTGAACCTGTCCCTATCCCCGTCCCTAATCCTGGCTACGCTGTCCCTTGTGCGAGGGACGAAGCGCAAGCGCCGGGACGGTGTGTGGGAGGTGCGGGCCTACGTCGGCCGTGACCCTCTGACCGGCAAACCACGGCAGGCCTCCAGGACCGTTCACGGCAGCGCCAAGGCCGCGGACGAGGCTCTGCGTGACCTCATCGAGAAGCAGGCGCCACGCGCCGACGGCATGGGCGCATCGTTCGGGCAGTTGCTCGACCGCTGGCTCATCGAGTGCGAGCGCATGGATCTCTCGGCGACGACGATGCGCACCTACCGGTCGCAGATCGAGACGACGATTCGGCCGGCACTCGGCAAGGTGGCGCTGTCCCGGCTGAGCGCCAAGAACCTCGACGACCTGTATGGCGCCATGAAAACTGCCAAGAAGTCACCGAAGACCATCCGCAACCACCACGCCATCATCTCGGCGGCGCTGCATCAGGCTGTTCGCTGGGGTTGGGTGCGGACCAACGTCGCCGAGCAGGCGAAGCCGCCCCGTCTCGCCCAGCGCCGGGTGAAGGCACCATCCGTTGACGTTGTCCGTGCCGTTATCGAGGCGGCCGAAGAGCGCGACCCCCGGATGGCCGCGCTGCTGATGCTCGGCGCCCTCACCGGCATGCGCCGCGGCGAACTCTGCGCCCTGCGCTGGTCCGACGTCGACCTGGAGCGCGGAGAACTTGAAGTTTCCCGCTCGGTCATCGTCATCCCCGGCGGGCTCGCCGAGAAGACCACCAAGACGGATCGCTTCCGGCCGGTCGCCCTGGATGAGGTCGGCGTTGCTCTGCTCGGCCAGTACCGCGCTCGGGCTGATGAGTGGGCAAGTGACGCGGGGGCGGCGCTTGCCGAGGACGCCTTCGTCTTCTCGCCGCTGGTGGACTGCACGACGCCGTTCCGCCCCGACAACGTCACGAGCTTCTTCATCCGAATCCGTGATGGGCTCGGATTCAAGGAGGTTCGGCTGCACGACCTACGGCACTTCACTGCCACGCAGCTCATCGGCGCTGGGGTAGACGTTCGGACGGTGGCGGGACGGCTAGGGCACTCCGATCCCTCTCTGACGCTCCGGGTCTACAGCCATGTGATCGAGGAGCGGGACCGCGCGGCAGCGGCCGTAATCGGGCGCGTACTCACCGTCCCCGCCCAGCAAAAGACTCCACCTAAGCCGAAGTCACGACCATCAACCGTGTCGAGATCACGATGACATCGTCCGGTCATCAGTTGCGCCGGTCACGGCGACTCGCCACAGCGGCACCGCGTCGAGCGCCCGCCGGCAGGGCTCGCCGGTCACGGCGACCCTCCACAGCGGCACCGCATCGAGCGCCCGCCGGCAGGGCGGTATCCGGAGCCAACAACCCGAGCCAATCAACGGGCCATCTCGCTCTGATCCGTCAGAATGAGGGGCCATGACCGTGCGCGTACAGGTCCGGCCGGAACTGCTTCGATGGGCGCGAGCGCGAGCGAATATCAGCGTTGCAGATCTCAGTCGACGCTTCCCGAACCTGGCGGAGTGGGAAAGCGGTGCCCGCGCGCCCACTCTGAAGCAGCTCGAACACTTTGCGAACGCCACGTATACCGCAGTCGGACTCCTGCTACTCGCACAGCCACCAAAGGAGGACATCCCGATACCGGACTTCCGGACCATGGTGAACCAGAAGGTCATGCGTCCGACGCCAGACCTCTTGGACACCGTCTTTCTGTGCCAGCAACGTCAGGAGTGGTATCGAGACTTTGCGCGCTCGAATGGGGCCGCCACGCTGGAGCTTGTCGGTTCTCTCACGACTGCCGACGACATCGTTGCGGCAGCGGATCGGATTCGCGCTGTTCTGGGCTTCGGGCTCGATGCACGGAGCCAGTTTTCGACGTGGTCGGACGCATTGCGTGGCCTGATTGCGCTTGCCGAAGAGGTGGGCGTTCTGGTGATGGTCAGCGGCGTCGTGGGATCGAACACGCACCGCGTACTCGATCCCGATGAGTTTCGTGGTTTCGCGCTGATCGATACCTTCGCGCCCGTTGTCTTCATAAACGGCAGCGACACCAAGGCCGCACAGATCTTTTCCGTCGCCCACGAGCTTGCCCACATCTGGCTTGGCGCGACTGGCCTCTCGAACGCGACACTCGCTGCTCCTCCCTCGCACGAGGTAGAGCGGTGGTGCAATCGCGTTGCAGCAGAGCTACTTGTCCCGCTGAGCGCCCTCCGCGCGGAGTATCGCGACACCGACGACCTGACGGCGGAACTTGACCGCCTTGCCCGCGTCTTCAAGGTGAGCACTCTCGTCGTTTTGAACCGCATCAGAGATATCGGTGCGCAGCTTCCGGGTGACTACGGGGATCTCTACTCTGCCGAACTGGCCCGCGTTATGGCCCTGCGCGGTGGTGGCAGTGGGGGCAACTTTTACAACACCCAGCCGGTTCGGGTCAGCAAACGGTTCGCCCGAGCAGTCATTGGTAGCGCGCTTGAGGGGCAGACCCTGTTCCGTGACGCCTATCAGCTCTTGGGCTTCAAGAAGCATCATACGTTTGTCGAGTTGGCGCATTCGCTGGGCGTCGAATGATCTACCTTCTCGACGCGAACGTATTCATCCAAGCGAAGAACCTTCACTACGGCTTCGACTTTTGTCCGGCATTCTGGAGCTGGCTGGAGGGCGCCAACGCCGACGGCCGCGTGCATAGCATTGAAAAGGTCCGGGACGAGATCCTCGCAGGCGATGATGAGCTAACGGATTGGGCCAAGCAGCGAGGCGATGCGTTCTTTCTCAAGCCAGATCAACCGATTGTTCCGAGCCTCGCCGTCGTCAGCACCTGGGCTCAAGGAGCGGGATACGAACCTGCCGCGGTCAATACGTTTCTTCAGGTCGGCGACTACTACCTCGTTGCCCATGCACATGCTCACCAGCTCGTCGTAGTAACGCATGAGGTTGCGGCGAACAGCACCAAGAAAATCAAGATTCCGAATCCGTGCATCGCTCTCGACGTGAAGTGCATGACACCGTACGAGATGCTGCGCGTCGAGAGGGCTCGTTTCATCCTCGGGCCATCGAAGTAGCCACCGGGAGGTGCTCGCCTATCATTTTCACGACCAGACGACATTCATTCGGTAGTGAAAATGGCTGATCGTAGGGGCGTCAGCGGCGGTACGGCGGCGCGCCGGCCCGGTTGCCTCCCGAGAGCGCACGCAACGTCGCCTCGTAGGCGTCGTCCTTGGTGAGGTGCGCGTAGTGCTGCATGATGACTTCGATCGACGCGCCGGCGATCATCGATAGCTGCACCGGGTTCATGCCCTGACGCAGCATCTCTGTCATCCACGAGTGGCGCAGCAGGTGCGGGAAGACCCTCTTCGTGATCCCGGCACGCGCGACGGCGTCCTTGACGACCTGGTACACGCCACCGTCCGTCAGGACATCGAACTGCCCGGACGGGTGGCGGCGGAAGGACAGGAACAGGTGATCCGACGATCGCTCCCGAGGGCGCATCGCGATGTGCCGGTCGAGCCGTCGCAGCAACGCCGGGACCACCGGAACGTCGCGCATGTGGCCGCCCTTGCCGTGGATGCGCAGGTGCGCCTGACGGCCGGAGCGGATGATGTCGCCCGGCGTCAGTTGGCACAGCTCATCGAGGCGGAGTCCGCAGTCCCCGAAGACGCGAATGATGAGCTTGTCGCGCTCGGTCGGGACGGCGTCTTCGAGCGCCTGGATCTCGTCGCGGTTGAGCACGTCGCGAATCGGCTTCGGCCGCTTGGGGAGCTGCGGCTTGGCCTTGACGTCCTCGCCCTCGCGGGACGCCCACGTCAGCATGAGGCGGACGGGACGCAGGTACGTGTGCACGGAGTGCTTGGAGATTGGAGCGCCGGTGTGGGTCCGCCGTTCAAGCAGGCGGCTGCTGAAGCGGTCGATAACCCGGCGGGTCAGCTCGGAGACGTCGCGGATGCCCTCGGCGGCGCACCAGGGGAGGAAGACGGTGTTGAGCGAGTAGCGGTACTGCTTGTCCGTCCGGGGTGCGACACCCCGAGCCCGGACATTGCTGAGGTAGTCGTCGACGAGGTCTTCAAGGGGAGTCGGCTGCCCGCCGGGGAGAACTTGGATGGCCATGGCTGGCCCTCGTGGTGACCAGTTTGATGCGTTTAAGTATGAGCGGATGATCTTTCAAATCCGATCCACAGCATCGACTGAGCGGGTGATAGTTCCTTCACCCGAAGGCTTGCGAACAAACTCGAAGAATCTCGAATTTGAACTCAGAAACACCCTCAAAACCGCTGGCTGGGGAGAGAGGATTCGAACCTCTGATTGGCTGATCCAGAATTACTGCGTTCCGTTGCCTCCTCCGTTGCGCCGAGTTTTGATCTCAATAGCATTGGATGATCCGAGAAAACCGTTGCTGTGCAACTGATAATCCAATACACGAGTGCGCGAACATTGTACGCCAGCACTGCGCGATGACGCGCACATTGACGCGCATCTCGCGACCGATTCGTCGCCGCCGCGTCAGCCGAAATCGACGTCCCGGTCGGACATAATCAGCGAGTCGATCACGTCGTTGGCGGGCACGCGTGAGAGGGCTTGGGCGATCAGCCCGAGTGACGTTGCGGCGATTGGACGACCGTTGACGGCGGCGCTCACAGTGGCCTGGCTGATGCGTGCTTCACGAGCGAGATCGGCGGCCGCCCAACCGCGGCGCGACATCTCCTGTCGCAGCCGACCAGGATGTACGACAACGCTCATCACCCGGCTCCCTGGCACGCGACGGCTTCACCGCTAGGGGCAGTCCCCGCCCTTGAAACCGTGGTCATCGCATGCCTTGCCGCACAGGGCAAAAGAGGTCTGGTGAGTCGAGCGTAAATCTGAGGCTCTGCATAGCGTTTCGCCGTCGGCGAACCGTAACGGCGCCGCTATGTCGGCTGACCGTCCTCGGCGTCGCCTGAGACACCGCCAGCGGCGCTCAGCAGGCGGTCCAGCGCGATCCGCGGGACGAGGATGCGGCGGCCGATCCGGATGCATGGGATCTGCCCGTGGTGGACGGCCTCGTATGCCGATGCGCGGCTGATTCCGAGCGCCGCGGCGGCCTCTTCGACGGTCAGCGTCAACCGTTCACCGCCGGACGTGATCGCCCCCGGCGACCTGTCGTCGCCCTGGGCGACGTCGGGAGCCGCACCGCCGGACGCGAGTGCGTCCGCCAGCTCCCGCGGCTGCCGCGACCACCACGCCGGATCGACAACCACGGCGAGCTGCTCGGGATCGGTCGGCTGGCCGCTCGGATCGCCGACGAGCGTCAGTCCGGCCGACAGCGCGGAGGCAAGCTCCAGCGCCCGCGGCGCCCAGTAGGCGGCGTTGGTGACTGTCACCTCAGCGGGTTCTTGCTTGCCATCAGGGGTGCTGGGCACAGCACAACGCTAACGCTGCGCCGCTGGCCGAACCGCGGCGGTCGTACGCTTGCGGGATGCAGGACGACTTCCTCGACCGCCTTCGCACGGCGCTCGAATCCCAGAACGTCAACCGGCTTGCCGAGCTGCTTGCACCGGACGTGACGTGGGGCGCGCCGGGCGATCCGAACCCGCCGTGTCGCAACAGCGACCAGGTCATCCGGTGGTACCAGGACGGCTTCGACAACGGGGTCCGCACCACGGTCCGTGAGGTCACACCCCTCGGTGACAACGTGCTCGTCGGGTTGTCCGTAACGGGCAACCCAGCCGCAGGAGACGCCGACGGCGCGGTCGACCGCTGGGAGGTGCTGGCGATCACCGATGGTCTCGTCAGCGACATCCGAGGGTTCGAGGACCGCGAGTCGGCCGTCGCTCACGCTGGCCGCACGACCTGACGCCGGTCCCGGCTCGATCGGCTCGGGCGAACTCGCCGCGTCGCCGAGCGCGTCCAGAAGGCCGACCACGACCTCACGCGAGAGGCGCTCCGCATCGCCGTCCGGCGCGCCGGCACAGCCCTACAATCGGCTCGTCGTCACCCATCGAGGGCGGGTCCGCCGAGCGGTCCCGGGTGCCATTCCGGTGACGAAACAGGGTGTTCACTCGACTGGGGTCATACTGTGAACACCTATGGAGTGGACTTCTCCCACCTCGTTCCACGCGCAGAGACTGTTTTTGATCGCCTCTGCACCCTCCCTGCCTCGCCGTTCTGTGAACGGGCTCGGCTCCCGCACCCCACCCCCACATCGTGTTACATAAGTGTGTGGTTGGGGTGCGGTACCGGGAGGGTGCTGAGGCGAGTGGAACAAGGTGAGGCGTGGAACGAGGTGGGAGCAAGGGAGGGTGGTGGGAGAAGAGATGGAAGAAGTCCGAAGAGAGCTAGAGAGGAAGGAAGAAGAGGTAGATCGAGTGAGGGAGATGAGAGAGGAAGAAAGGATCGAAGAAGACGGCAGGGACAGAAGGAAGACGGAGGAGGACGGCCCGCGGAGGAAGGAAGAGAGAGGGTGAAGAGGTCGCGAGGGCGTGGAGTGGGTGGTGGTCTGGAGCCTTGGAAGACGAGAGAGGAAGAGTCGGCTGGGACTGAGGGAGTCGACAGGGGGCGAATGATGGTCGGAGCGGTGAGGCGTGGACGATGAGGAAGGCTGGGCCGCAGATCACCGAGCGTGACAGGGAGATTTTGGGGTGGGTCGGTCGCTACGGAATGGTCACGGCGGAGCAGGTGGCCGCCAAGTTCTTTGGTCGGGAGAAGGGTGAGGTTGGCAAGCGGGCGGCGTACCGGCGGCTGGCGGTGCTGGAGAAGTTGGGGCTGATCCGCAGAGACAGGACGCCGTACTGGAGAGCGCCGAATGTGCTGCGGGTGACGAGTGCGGGTGCGGAGGTCGGCGAGTTGGGTGTTCGGCCAGCCAGGTACGTCGAGGGCGAGATCAGGCACAGCGTGGCGGTCGTGGATCTGGCGGAAGAGCTGCTGGCGGCGAACAAGGGGTCAAAGCTCAGAACGGAGCGCGAGATCAGGACGGAACGCTGGCACGATCGGCAGGACGCTAATGTGCGCGGTGGCCGGGGGCGGGTTCCCGATGCGGAGCTGACGCTGAAGTCGGGCCGGGTGGTGGCCGTTGAGCTTGACCTGACTCCGAAGCGGAGCAAGGACTTCGAGAGGATCCTGCGCGCCTACAAGCAGGAGAAGTTCGACGAGATCTGGTGGTACGTGGTGCCGGGCGCCGTCGAGCGGGTGACGAAGCTCGTCAAGGACAACCGGGCGGACGACTTCGTGAGCGTGCGTCCATGGGCTCCAGAGGCTTGAGCCTGGGATGAGCGTCGGCCCGGTCGGTCTGGTGGTACGTCGTGCTGGCCCCCCAGTAGCACGGGTCACGAAGCTCGTGAAGGACAACCGGGCCGATGACTTCGTCGCCGTCCGACCTTGGAGCCCTCCCTGGTATCCGGCTTGCTCAAAACCCCAGACCCCGCTGGCGGACACTTGAGTCGGCTTCTTTTAGGTCGTGAGCCCTGTCCACCTAGGTTTCCAGCCGTCGGGGGAGCGGATTTCATAACATCCCCACCCGCTGTTAGGACCGCGATCGGCCGACGCCGTGCCCCTGATCAGCCCGTCCCGGTGGTCAAGGAGAGGGCATGCCACGGCTTCGAAGGCAGTCGCGCGCCTGCCGTCTGCTCTGTCTTGCAGTTGCAGTCGTCACTGTGATCGTGCCGACGGTTGCTGACGCGGCGACACCGACACCGACGCCGTCGTCCACGCAGACCTCCACCCCCGTAGCGACGGCGTCACCCGCACCCATGCCCGGTGGCCTGTCGGGGTCGGACCTCACCAACACCGCCGCACACGCCGGCGGCGGTAATCACGCCGACCCGCTGCACGGCGCTCCCTGGTACACGACGCCGCAACCCAGCGGCTACCAGCCCGGGCAGAGCATCGAGTTGCCGAATCTCGACACGCCGACAACGCGCGTCTACGTAAATCCCGACGGCACCAACACGACGCTGAGCTACCAGGTGCCGATCAACTTCAAGGATCCGACCAGCGGGGCGTGGATACATATCGATCCCACCATGGTCGCCGACAACGGCGTCTTCCATAACCGCGCCGGTCCGGTCAGCCTCCAAGTCGGAGGCAGCACATCGGCGAGCAGCCTGGTGACGGTTGCGGCCAGCAGCGGGTCGATGCGTCTCGGTGAGCCGTCGGGCATCAACGCCGGTGTTGCCGGCCAAGCGAGCGGCGCGACCGTGACGTTCCCCGGCGCGGCGACGGGGACGGACCTGCGCTATACGGCGGCGAGCAACGGGCTCAAGGAACTCATCGTGCTCAAGCAGCCGCCCACGGGCACGGGTGACCTGTCGTACTCGTTCCCGCTGTCCATGACCGCGCTTGCGGCCAGCCAAGCGGCCGACGGCACCATCACCTTCACCAACGTACTCGGCGCCACCGTCCTCTCGATGCCGCCTGGACAGATGTCGGATTCCAATGTCGATCCGGGCTCGGGCAACGCGGCCACGTCGGGCGTCACCTACACCCTGGCGCCCGACAAGTCGTCTGTCACCGTTACCGCCAACGGAAAGTGGCTGCGCGATACCAGCCGCGTGTATCCGGTCTACATCGACCCCAGCATCAACCTCGGCTGCGGCGGTACGGGCTGCTACGACGCCTACGTCTCTGATGCCTATCCGACGACCAACTTCAACTGCCGCTGGGACTCGGGACAGAGTGATTACACCGACTACGTCGGCTACTTCGACGGCAGCACAGGCACCAACGACGCCGACCTGCTCTATAGCATCGGCTCGCTGAGTTCGAGCACGCATATCGTCTCGGGCGTGTGGTACGGCTATTTTGACTGGAGCAGTCAGGGGAACACTGCGGAGCCGTACTGGATCCGGGCGTTGTACGGGGCGACAAGTGGCTCGTGGGGAGCCTCGACCGTCACCTGGAACACGCGGCCGAGCACGATAGCGGGCGCCGCCACGAGCAACAGCGTGGCCCACGGCACCTGGAGCTCGATCGACATCACCAGCTGGGTGCAGAACTGGGTTAGCGGGACGTGGGCGAACAACGGCGTCCAGCTTGATGAGAACGGCAACGGGTCGACGTACTGGCACAAAATCTCCGCGGACTGCGGCAGCCATCCTTCCTACATCGCAGTGACGTACGAGTCGTACGGGCCGGTGTACTGGGGCTACCAGTACGCCTCGTCGCTAACTGATGCGACGCTTCAGTACCCCGCCTTCCACGGCCCCGCGCTGAGCACGGCGGGCACGTTCCCGCTCTATGTCGTCAACGACGGCACCAATACCTGGACCACCGACGGCACGTATCAGCTCGGCTACCACCTGTATCGCAACGGCTCGCTGTATCTAGACGACCCGGTGCGGACGAACTTCCCGTTCGCCATCGACCCCGGCAACGAGGGATGGATCACCGCCAACACGGCGGCTATCACCACCGCCGGGGAGTATCAGTTCCGCTGGGACGTCGTCGAGCCGCCCGCCAGCCTCTGGTTCTCATGGTATGGGGCGGCGACCGGAAACTTCACGTTCTTCGTGACCAACCCGCCGGGATCGTTGTCGCCCAACCCCGGCACCGGCGGCAACGCGCTGGTGCCGAGCAAGGACGGCAGTGGGCGTCTGCGCACAACGCTGTCCTCAGGGACCTGTTCATCCTGTAGTTATTACGAATTCCAGATCAGCGACACGAGTGACTTCAGCAAGCGTGTTGTCGACTCGGGAGCGCAGGCGAGTGCCAGTTGGACGACCGATTCCCTCAACCATCCGCTGACGCCCGGCACGACGTACTACTGGCGGGTGGCCGGAGAGTATGCCGACCATGCGGCCGGCGCCTGGTCCAGCACCGCATCGTTCGTGGTCGCGTCCACCCCCGGCGCTCCGACCGCGGTGACGGCGACACCGGGCAACGGCCAGGCCACCGTGTCCTGGACGGCGCCGGCGGGCACGGGCGGCACCGGCGTTGCCCTCACCGGCTACACGGTCAACACCTACCTCAACGCCATTCTGGCGTCCAGTACGCCGTACGCCGGCACCGCGACAAGCCAGACCATCACCGGACTCGGCAACGGCGGCCCCTATTCATTTGTCGTCATGGCGAGCAACGGCGTGGGCAGCGGCGCGCAGTCGGCGGCATCGGCGGCGGTCGTGCCTGCCACCACGCCCTCGGCGCCGACGGGCGTCACCGCTGTTCCGGGCCACAGCGCAGCGCGCGTGTCGTGGACCGACGGCGGCGGTGGTGGTAATCCGCTCACCGGTTTCACCATCACCCCCTACATCGGCGGCACGCCGCAGACCGCCACAACGGTGAGCGACGGCACCGTAACCGCAGCCACAGTCTCCGGTCTCACGGACGGCACCGCTTACACGTTCACTGTCGCGCAGACGACTGTCCTCGGCACCAGCGCAGCGTCGGCGGCGAGTGCCGCCGTCACGCCAGCTGTGACTACCGCGATCAGCGGATTCGCGCCGACCAACCCACCGGCCTCGGGCTGGTATGCCCGGGGCACCACGATCAACTACTCGGCAACGCTCAAGGGCAGCGACCTCTCGGCACGGAGTGCCGGGCTCGTCGTCACGGTTCCCGCCGGTATTTCTGTGCGGGGCTCAGCGATAACTGTCGGCGGCGCAGGTTGCGTCACCCCGGTCACGTGCGTGGTCACCAACCCCCAAACCATCACCATCAGCAACCTCGCGGTGCCCTCCGGGTCGACGGGGATTGCGGTGACCTTCACAGCGACGGCTCTTGGGGGTGATCGCCAATGCGGGTCGTTCACCTCGGTCGCCGCCGCCAACGATGCCGGCGGGACGTCGGGTTATGCCACTGGTTCTGTGGCGATCTGCGACACGGGCATCGGCTCGGAGACCTGGTGGAGCACCGTGGCAGCGGCCAACGGACCCCAGGGGGCGAGCGCCGTCAACGTGGCCAACGGCAACCTGATGCTGGCGCAGACGGACTCGACGCCGTTTCAGTTGCACGGGGGGATGACCCTGTCGCTGAGCCGCTCCTACAACAGCCAGGACGACAATCAGGGCGAGCCGGCCAAGCAGGACGTCTTCGGTCGCGGCTGGACGCTCAACGCCACCGGGGGTGGTGCCATGCTGCTCGCGCCCGGCGAGACTTACGCCGCGTCGGTACCAATCGTGATCGTGTTCGGCGACGGCTCGCGCTCGGTGTTTCAGCCGTCCACGCCGGGCACCGTCGTCGATGTCACCTCGACGCCGTCCGGCGCGCTCGCAGCGCTGGCCCCGGCACGGGTCGGCCGCGATACCGGCTACACCAAGACATGCGTCGATCAGGTGTACGCACCACCAACCGGACTTCACCTCTGGATGTGGCGTTACGTCGAGACCAAGGCGGCGGCTTGCAGCGGCCTGAGCGGTCAGAGTGACAACCAGGTGATCGGGTTCGCGTCGATGACGACGTCGCGCCACCGCGAGGAGTACAACGCTGCCGGGCAGATCGTCGACGTGCGTGACGGCGCGGGAAATGACGTCGTCTACACGTATTACGGTGATGGCACTCTGCACACCGTGGGCGAGCCGGCGGGCAGCAGTCGTGTGTTCTCGTTCTCCGACGCGTGGACTGCAAACGGGACCGAGCTTGACGTCACCGATCCGGCGGGCCGCGTGACCAAGTACTTCTTCGACGCCAACTACCAGACCGCCGGCAAGCACCTCACCGAGGTGGACAATCCGGTGGTGTCGTCGCAGGGAAAGCTGCTCTATACCTACGGAACGTCGTGCGGCGGCGGCTCGGCCGATGAGCTGTGCAGCGCCAAGGATCCCCGTGGCAATGCGGTCCAGTACTCGTACGCGGCAGTGAGCGGGCAGTTTCCCCGGGTCGCGACCATGATGGACCGCACCGGCGGGGAGACGACGTCGTTCGCCTACGCCACGTCGTCGAGCAATCTGGCGACGGCGACCATCACTCCCACATCGGGCACGGCCGAGGTGGACAGCTACATCAACATCGACGCATCGGGCCGTGTCTTGGAGCAGGATCAGGGCGGGTCCGGCCAGCCGCCGCTGCGCCAGCAGGTCGTCGTATGGGATGCCGCTGGGGCAACGTGCCGTCAGCCGGACTCGGTGGTGGATAACGACATCTGCACGCTGTACCGACGCGCCAACAATGGCGGCGTCACACCGGACTATCGCGTGGATAACACCTACAACCCGGAGGGCGGGGTGGTGAAGCAGGTCGTGGCCGACAGCCCGGCCAATCTCGTGAGCACCGCCGCCTACACCGCCGAGTACTTCGAGGCCGGCGGATCGGTGACCAGCTACACGGACACCCTGCTCGGTGGTAACGGCGCCTACGTCACCGTGGCGGGGGCGGGCAGCCGCAGCGACACCAACACGCTCTTCGTTACGTCTGACAAGATCGAGACGCTGACGCCCAACGGCAATGCGCTCGCCAGCGGCTGGTCCGCGTACGCGACCACCCTGTACTACGACGACAACAGCGCGGCGTCGCCGAACACGAGCGGCCTCGCTACGATCTGCGCCACGCCCCACGCACCGTCCGGTGGGAACACCGGCCTGCTCTGCGAGCAGGACGCGCCGTCACATGACGGGGGCACTCACGCCAACAGCGTGACTACCTACGGTTACCAGTCGACTGGTGAACGCACCAGCATGACCACGCCTGACGTGAACGCGGCCCTCACCGGTTTCGCCGGGAGCTACGCCTACACGTACTACGGGGACAGCGACAAGGATCAGAGCGGTACCACCTCCGCCGGTGGGTGGCTCAAGGCCACCACCGATCCCACCGGCCAGTTTGAGGCGAGGTCGTACGACGCGGCGGGCACGGTCTACCGCAGCTGGGACCGCAATAGCACGGCCTCGTCGACGGCGCTCATCGCGGCGTACCCGGCGGGGACGGGCGTGCCCACGACGTACTCGCAAACCCTCTACGGCAGCGATGCCGGCCATCCCTGGCGCTGGGTGGTATCCAAACGCGACCAGCTCGGTAATACGACCGCGATCGTCTCGGCCGACCTCAACGGCAACGTGCTCACGGCCCGGTCGCCGCTGGGGACTGCGGGCAGCAGTTCGAGCTGGGATGTCACGGCTACCTATGACGCCGCCGACCGAGTCCTGACCACGCTCACGCCGCTGGAAGTGGCGGCCAACAAGCCGACCACGAACACGTACGACGGCTTCGGCAACAAACACTCGGTCACAGATCCGGACGGCAACGTCGCGGTTGCCAAGTACGACGCCGTCAACCGCCCCGTTGAAGCCGACTTCACGCGTAATAGCAACAACGGTGACGGCAGCCCGGTGTCCTGTCGCGCGGGCACCAGCGCCGACTCGCCAATCTCACTACCGGCCACCGTCTGCTATTCGTCGATGGCTTACGACGGCGTGGATAATCCGGTCGCGGTAACCGACGCCAATCGGGCCACGACCACAACGGTGTACGACGCCGCCCACCGCCCGACCGTGGTGACGTCACCGCGCTACGACGCCACGTTCACCACTCTCACCAGCGGCCTGGCGTATGACGCCGACGGGCACACCCTGATCGCCTGCCCGCCCAACGAGTACAGCCTGGGCGAGATGGTGTGCGGCGGGTCGGCTCAGGACTACTACTCGACACACCACGCCTACGACCCAGCCGGCCAGCTCACGTCCACCACTACCTACTTCTCGGCAACGCAGGCCAGCACGACGTCGGCCACCTATAACCCCGACGGAAACACGGTGTCCAGCACCGACGGCGACGGATCCCCGCATACGGTCACGAACACCTTCAACGTGCTCGACCGGAAGACCCAGACCACCACGCCGCGCGCTTCGGGCGTCAACTACCGCACCACCAACGGGTTCGATCCCAACGGCCACGTGGTGTCGGTCACCCAGGACCTCACGACCACGGGCAGCGTGCGCATCACCGACAGCGTGTACGACGCCGCCGGGCGGCTCACCGACACGGTTGCCGGTGCCACCAGCGCGGCCAACCCGCTCAGTCTCGTCGAGAGCTCGGGCAGCCAGCAGAACATCCACACTCGCTACGTCTATGACGCCAACGGCAACAAGACAGGCGTCTACGAGCCGCGCGCGTTCGATACATCGATGGGGTCCGGGAGCCCCTACAGCCAGTTCAAGCAGACGGCCACCTACGACTTCGACGGCCATCTGAGCGCCACCTACGTGCCGCGCTATGACGGCACGTTCTATGGCGCGGCGTTCGGGACGGTCGGCAACAGCAACTACGCCAACCAGCAGAACACTCAGTGCGCCACCGGGGTGGGCAACGGGTATGCCACGACCACGGGCGTGTGTATAACCTCGTATCAGTATGACTATGCAGGCCGGCTGGCCAAGACCGTGCTGCCGACCAACGGGTCCAATCGCTACAACACCTACACGTACACCGACGACGGCAAGCTGGCTACCGTCAACACGCCGGCACCCGCGTCGAGCGGCCGCACCGCGTCGGCGGAGACGTACACGTACGATGCCGATGGCCGGCAGGTCGAGGCGCATGACACCAACGCCGCCAACTTCTACACCAAGACGACCTATACCGCCGACGGTCTGACCTACCAGACCACGCTGACGCCCGGCTCCGCGACGCACGTCACCACCCATCTGTTCGATGCCAACGGCAACACGGTCAACACCATCGATGCCGCGGGTGCCGTGACCACGGACTCGTTCACGGACAACAACAAGGCGCTGACTTCGAACGACGGGATGGGCGACATCACCAGCTATACATACGACGGCGCGGGCAACCCGGCAAGCGTGAAGAGCCCGAGCGCCAACGCCGGAGACGCGACCAATCCCAGCGGGTTGGCCACGAACTACAGCTATTCGTACGACAACCTGATGACGTCCGCTTCCGTGCCATTCACGTCGAACTACCGGGTGAACAACTACACGTTCGACGGCAGCGGTGCGAAGCTCTCCCAGGACACGCTCACCGGCGGCACGGACGGCGGAACCCAATTCTTCGCGTACTATCCGACGGGCCTGCTGAAGACCCAGACCGGTCGCGGCAATAGCCCGACGATCACGGCCATTTATGACGCGTCCGGGCATCAGATCCAGACGCAAAGCGGCAACCTCGCCGCGTCGTACTACCTGGATGGCCTGCCGCGCGGCTACAACGATTCGGCGTGGACTGAGATGTACCAGTACGACGGGTCGGGGCGTGCCACCTCCACAACTGAGATCAACAACACCGGATCGACGCTGATCGGGGACACCCAGACCACCTACTTCGACAACGGCGAACCCAACTTCATCTACTCCGACAAGACGGCGGGCGGTACCGGCTTCCAGGTGGCCTACACCTACGACACCAGCGGCCGGCCCACGCAGATCAAGAACAGCAACGGCGTGGCCACCACGTACACGTACACCAACGAGAACCGGGTGTGGACGGAGAACGTCGTCCAGGCCACAGCCTACGGCGGCATCCTGCTGGGCACGTACACCGAGGGGTACGACGGCGACTACAGGTGGTCAGCGGAGTACTACACGGGCACCAACAACAATGGAGTCACCAACGGCTCGCACAACTATCACTACACGTACGACACAGCGAGCCGCCTCATGGGGGTAGCGGCCAACTCGGGCCAGCTGAACTTCATCTCGTACGACCGCGACGGCAACCGCCTTGGCTACACCAACAACACCAACGGCCAGCTTTACCAGTACACGTACTCGTCGGATAACTCGGTGGCCACGATGGCGGTGGCGAGCCACACCTACAGCTTCGCCTACGACAACACGGGCCGCTTGACGTCCGACGGGTGCGAGAGCTACACGTACGACGGCCTGGACCGGCGCTCGGCAGCCAGCAACACGACCGGCCGCTTCAGCGGGTGTGGCAGCGCCACACCGGCGGCGACGTATGGCTATGACGAGCTTGGCCACCAGACATCGCAG
>JBBRXY010000028.1:0-38108 GCA_038238185.1 Acidimicrobiales bacterium | reverse complement strand
GAGAACCCGACGCCGTTCGTATGGCACAAGACCGCCGAGCAGATCCTGGAGCGGATCGCCGGCTACTGCGCCGCCGTCAACGAGGCGACCGGAGCCTGATGCCTCCCTATTTGGTGGCGCTCCAGGTTTACAGGACACTAGGCGCCCATGGCGCCTGCGGGGCCGGCCCCGGGCGTCTTCACGGGGCCCTCTCCCTTGGGCACCAGGTCGAAGTAGAGCTCTCGTACTCGCTGAGGTAGATCAGGCGCTCGGCATCGGCGGGCGTCACGGCCAGCAGGTAGATGAGGTTGGTGCCGTCCGGCTGGCCCTGAGCCGGTACGAGCTCGGTGCCGTTGACGTTCAGCACGTCGATGCCCTGGAGCACGAGACGCACTCCCGGCGGTGTCCCTTCGCCCTTGGCGACGGCATAGACGTCGATGCGGTCGCCGGTACCGACGAAACCGGCGACGCCGGCCACGGGCTGGAGGTCAAGGGTCAAT
Organism: Acidimicrobiales bacterium; assembly: GCA_038238185.1. Classification (GTDB taxonomy): domain Bacteria; phylum Actinomycetota; class Acidimicrobiia; order Acidimicrobiales; family AC-14; genus DATAQC01. The sequence goes on along the minus strand of JBBRXY010000028.1, from coordinate 37,629 downwards.
GCCCGCTTGCCCGGAGGGATGATGACGGTACCGATGTGGGTCTGGGGGTCGGGGAACATGTCGGTGGTGACGATGGTGCCGGCGGGAATATTGGACGCGGCCACTTTGCCCGAGAGCTGAGAAGGATCGGTCACGGAATTGGCGGGTCGGGAGGCAGGATCGGCGCCCTTGGTGCGGATACGGCCCTCGGCGAGTGCGGCGGACCCCGAGGTGCCAGCGCTTACGGGACCTGTCGTGTAGTGGACCTGCACCACACCGGGCCCCCGGGAGGGACCACCTGTGTGGCGGGCCCCGAGAAATGCCGCCCCCGCACTGCCTGCCACGAAGATGGCGAAGCCGGCCAACATGATCGTCCTCGTCCTGCTGGTCATGCGGTGCAAGGGCCGGCTCCATTCGTTTCGTTGTCCATTAGACGAGAACGCCCCCCCAACTGAGCCCGTGTTCCTTCCACCTATGGATATCGGCTCACTTCCGGCGACCTTGAGCGGCGCGTCGTCGACAGATCGGCGGAGCCCGTCCCGGTTATCCTCAAGCCTGGGCCCGGGAGTGTCGATGAGGATCGGTGACTCCCGTTCGGTGGACCCGTCCAGCCCAGCAAGAGCGCGGCGCCGTACTGGTCGAGTTCGCCTTCGTCCTGCCGCTGCTGTTCGCCCTCGTCCTGGGCATCTTCACCGGAGGACTGGCTTACACGGACAAGATATCGCTGACCGAGTCTGTGCGGGAGGGCACCCGATTCGGCGTGAGCCTTCCTCTCGGCACAGGCGCCGGTGCCGTCAGTACATGGGAAGGCAGTGTCCGGAGCCGGGTGGTCACGGCATCAGACAACAACCTGGCGCCCGCTGACGTCTGCATCAAGCTCGTGTTGCCTACTGGCGGTACGGACTGTGGCCTCGGTGATCCGCCAGGCGCGTCCAACGAACCGGCGATTCGCCTGGTCAAGGTCTCTGCCACCAAGCCGGCCGACCTCAACTTCTTCTTGTTCAGGATGAACAGGGTGATGACGGCGAAGCTCGTGGCCCGGTTCGAGCGCGACACCGGATGAGCCGGGGTCCGGACGGGGAGAGCGGCGCGGTGCTCCTGCTCACCACCCTCATTTCCCTGGCGTCGCTGCTGGTGGTGGCGCTCGTCGTGGATCTCGGCCAGTTGCGGGCCGACCGCCGAACCAACAAGGCCGTTGCCGACGTGGCCGCCCGGGCGGGAATCTCCCGCCTGGCGTTCGGTCCATGGTCCGGCGTGTGCAAGGCCCGTTCGTTTCTCCTCAGCAACGCCAAAGGGTTCTCGTCCTTCGACTCTGGGACCGAGACATGGTCCGACGCAGCGGCCCGCGTCTACAGCACGAATCCGTGCCCGTCGGTGGTCTCGGCCGCCGATGCCATTCCCTGCGCACCCGACCAACCGTCGACGTGGGCCAAGCTGCAGGCCACCGCTGCGCAGGGACGGTTCACGGTCGAGATCCAGAGCGGGTACGTTTTGCCCGATTCCCGCTTCACCGAGGATGCGGGGCGAGGCGACACCGGGACGGCGGGGCAGGGATCCTGCGACAACCTCGTCGTCATCGTCACTGAGCGACAGGCTCCCAATTTCGCCCAGGCGGCGGGCTTTGGCTCCACCCTCGTCCGTGTCCGCTCCGTCGGCCGCCTCAACGCGGCCGAGAACCTCGACTTCGTGGCTGCCCTGCAGCTGCTCGAGCAGCACAAGTGTGGCGTGTTGCAGACAGGTGGAGCCAACACCCGGGTGATCGCCCAGCCCTACAACGCCTATCCGGGCACCGTCCAGATCGACAGTGCCGGAGACAGCGGAAGCTGTCCCCAGCCCATCCTGAACGCCCAGGCCACTTCCGGAGGCCCGTCGGTGCTGGCCTGCAGCACCAACTCGTCGAACGCGGACTGCCGGCCCGGAACCGGCACCCGACCGTCGAGGATCGGCATCTACGCAATCAACTTCAACCAGCCCGCCAGCGTCGTCTCCACGGCGTACCCGTCGACCTACGGGGACACGCTGGCGGTCGCTTCCCCCGAACCGGACGGAAGTACTCGGATCGGCGCTACCGGCAGAACGTCGTCGATCTGGACCAGAACGCCAAGAGCGTGCTGACGGGCAACAGTGGTCGGCCGCCGGGTTGTTCTTTGGTCATTCTCAACACCTGCACCGGCAACGGCATCACCTGGCTCGTGCTCGAACCCCTCGACTGCGCCAGCCTGGCCGCTTTCTTCTTAGTACCGGGCCGGGCGTCGGCCACGAACATCTGGTTCAACTGCGACCTCAACGTGTCGGTGCCGCTGACCCTCTCGGCCAACAACGCCTATGTCGTGGTGACCGGGCAACTGGCCGTGAACAGGACGTTCACGATCACCGATCCCCGTAAGGTGTACGTGGGCGGAAGGGCTTCGGGAAACAGGGTCGGCCTCGACCTGACGGGCTCGACCAGCGTGCTCAACATGAACATGGGGGCGGCCTCCGCGTGCAGCGGCCGGACCGGCCCAGGCCACGCCAACCGGCTCGTGGTCGGAAACGGTTCGATCAAGGTGGCATCGGGCTCGACGGTGCACATCTGTCAGTCGTTCAGCTACCTGGCGAGCGGTTACGACAAGGTACCGGCCAACGACGGGGCCAATCCCTGCTCCTCCTGCGGCAACTACACAGGCACGATCGACGTGTCCAGCGGTTCGTCCCTCGACTTGTCGGCGGCCAACGAGATCACCGGCCGCCGCCCGGACGCCACTGAGCTGATCACCAGTCCGTTGGAGGACCTGGCGCTATGGACCGAGGCCGGCGGCAACACCAACGGCCTGGCCGGTGGCGCGTCGACCAAGCTCAGGGGCGTCTTCTTCCTGCCCAATGCCGACTCGTTCAACCTTTCGGGAGGCGGATCGTTGCCCATCGACCTCAGTGCCCAGTTCGTGAGCACCAGCCTGAAGGTGACCGGCGGCGCGACGGTGAACCTGGTGCCGAACCCCGAGGACTCCATCGCCGTCACGATCTACATGACGGTCCTCGTCCGATAGCACGGCGCTTCGGGATACGGTACTGGTAGACGGGGTGGGTGGCGTTGCGGGTGAAGCGGCGCAGGATGGCCTGGCCGAGGCCGTCCCCACCCGGATGGCCGTGGCGAACTTGATCATCTGGTCATAGTTCTGCTCGATCAGGTCCCAGCGGATGGCCCGGGTCATCGCCGGTCGGTGGGGCGGCGGCCATGGGCCGCGTACGCACGTCCGCGATCGCGCCACCGCGCTCGCTGGCGTGGGAGCGTGGGGGCATGACGGAGGTCCACCCGATGACGTTGCGACTGGAATCGCTCGACCATCTCTTCGTGCCCAATACTGACATGTACTCCCCCTCACACGGCGTCGTCTCCGGAATCGATCACCTGGCGAGCGAACTACGGGCCCGTCCACCCAAGGGTCGAATTCAGACGACCATCATGCTGCCCGAGTCGGAGATCGAGCCCGGCTCCGACCAGCGGGTGCGCCTCGCCGTGATCCGGCACTGCGAGTCGCGGATCATCCAGAACGACAACGAACTGTCGGGCCTGAAGCGGGCGGGGATGCGCGCCCTCTGGGTCGGGATCGTGGGCCTGTTTCTCGGTCTGGGGCTGTCCGAAGTGATCAACAGGAGCTCGTTGCCCGAGGACTTCAAAATCCTCTTCGGGCAGGGATTCGTGGTGGTGGTCGCCTGGGTCGCCATCTGGTACCCACTCGACGTCTTCCTGCACTACACCTGGCCCTACCGGCGGGAGCGACGGATGCTGAAGGCAATCATGGAGATGGACATCGTCATTGAACGAGTGGATTGAGGTTCACCGGGACGGACCGTCGCCCGGCGGGAAGCTGAACTCTGCGGAGGGACCTAACGGGCTCCCAGCTGTGTCACAGCTAGCCTCGATTGTTCGTGCGACCTCAGGGACGGCCTGAGCAGAGAAGCATTTGAGCCTGACGGCGGTCACGATGGGTGGTGATCCCGGGCGGGGCGTGACTGTCCAAGAACTCCGTGTCGGTCAGGTTGGCGCGCCTTGATGAAGCCCTCTGAGCCGGTGCGGAGCCCGAGAGAGACGATTCGCATGTCTCGCATGTCCGGTCGCAGCGATCGGCCCTCGCCGCTGAACTTGGGCACACGGGGATCGTAGGGGGCGCGTGGGGGCGGTGACACCGGAGACAGAGCGCCGTACACTTCGAGGCCCGGCGCAACTGTCCTGCCGGGACAACCGTCCCGATCAGGAGGGCCGACCCACGGGCTGCGTGCAGGTGCAGACCACCGCGTCGTCCGAGGATGAGGCTCACCGCTTGGCGGCCGCCCTTCTCGAGGTTCGGTTGGCGGCATGCGTGCAGGTGGTCGGGCCGGTGCGGAGCCGTTATTGGTGGCACGGGGGCCTCGAGTCGACCACCGAGTGGCTCTGCCTGGCCAAGACCACCGAGGACCGGGTGAACGAGGCGACGGCCGTCCTCCGGGCCGCTCACTCCTACGACACGCCGGAGGTGATCGTGGTGACCATCGTGGGGGGCGACGAGGACTACCTGCGGTGGATCGCCGATACCGTCCATGACGATCGAGGCGACGGTAGGGTCGAGGCGCCGTGACACCTCTTGGTCCGATCCGTCGTCAGCAGGTGCCGAGCCTGGCGACCGAGCGAGGTCTCTGGGACGAGGGCGCCGACGTCGTCGTGGGGGTCGACGAGGTCGGGAGGGGATCGTGGGCCGGACCCCTGTCGGTGGGGGCGGCGGTGCTCCCCAGGGATCGCCGGGTCTACCGGGTGCGTGACTCGAAGATGCTCACCGAGGCCGAGCGGGAACGCCTCTTCCCTCGCATCGCCGGCTGGTGCCGGGCCTGGGCGGTCGGCCATGCCAGCCAGGACGAATGCGACGAGCTGGGTATGTCCGAGGCCCAGCGCCTGGCCGCTCGTCGCGCCATCGGCGGCCTGGGCCTGGCGCCCGACGTTGTGCTGGTCGACGGGCGGTGGGACTTCGTGGGCACAGGCCGGGTGCGCCGGATCGTGCGAGGAGACGCCTCGTGCCTGTCGATTGCCGCCGCTTCGGTGCTGGCCAAGGTCACCCGTGACCGGATTATGCGGGGCGAAGCCCGGCATTTCCCGGGGTACGACTTCGAACTGAACAAGGGTTACCCGTGCCCTCGCCACAAGGCCGCCCTGGCCGCGTGGGGGCCCACGTCGATCCATCGCCGCACCTGGGTGTTCATGGACCATCTGCCTTGGGGCGGTGTGCCTCGATCCGTTCGCACCGACCCCCAACTCGATCTGTGGGGGAGCGCGGTATGACCAAGATGTCTGTGTTGGGACCGGATTCGTCGGCACGGCGTGGTTCATGGGGGCGCCGCGGCCTGGCCGCGGCCTTGGCGTGTCTGGCCGTGGCCAGTGTCGTTGTGAGCGGGTGCGGAACCGACGACGACGGTGGTGTCATCACCCCGGGGCCCACCACCACGATCGGCCCCGGCTCCCGCTCTGGACCCGGCGGAGTGCCCGAGTAGCGTGGCGACCATGACCAAACGCGACGGTGTCGTCCTGCGCGTGGCCGCCGGCTGGACGGTCTTCGTGTGGGCCACCTTCATCCGCAACCTGCTCAAGGACAACACCCACACGACCGGGTTCAAGGTCGTCCACATCACCCTTGCCGCGGTGTCGCTCGGTTTCGCTGCCGCCATCTGGATGATCGCCGCCCGCAACCGCAAACAAGCCGCCGACAGGGTGGGCACTTCCGCCAGGTAGCGGGTCCAGGTCAGCTGTCGGGCGGGTCTGCCGTTCCCACCCTGAGGTCGAGGGCCAGGGTGAGGCATCGGCAACCGCCCCCGGCCTTCAGGAACTCGCTCACGTCGGTGACCACCACGTCGAATCCCCAGTCCTCGAGACGGCGGCCCACCCGCGACGGGCACGCCGACATCACCACCGTGGTGCCGACCACCACCGAGTTGGCACAGAAGGCCGCAGCCTCGTCGGCTTCGAGCACCAGTAGCTCGCCCACGGCCGACTCCACGACCTTGCGGCCGTAGCTGTCCCAGGCGTCGGGGGCCACCATGGCCCGGGTGGCGTCGAGCGGACAGAAGCTGAGGTCGAAGTGGTAGAGCCGGGGATCGACGAGCTCGACGGGCCGGACCTCGGCCCCCAGCAGGCGTGACAGGACCAGGTGGGCCGGTGCGTCGGAGCGGAAGCGGTACCCGGACAGGAACCCCTGGCCGAAGGGGAGCGCGTCGCCCGCCCCTTCGTGGGAGAGGTTCTCGGGCAGGTCGGCCACCGAGAACCCATGGGTGGTGAACCAGTCGACGTAGTGCGGCACCTCGCCGCGCCGCTCCGGATGGTGAAACCGGCTGGGCACGAAACGGTGACCGTTGAGCGTGCCGGCATTGGCCGTGAAGACCAGGTCGGGCAGTCCGGGGTGGGGCTCGAGCATCTCGATCTGGGCGCCAGCGTCCCGCAACGCCGCCCCCAGCCCCTCCCACTGCTCGCGGGCCCGGTCCAGGTCGACCTCGATCTCCCGGTGCATCCAGGGGTTGATCTCGTAGAGCACACCGAAGTACTCGGGAGGGCACATGAGGAACCGCCGTCCCCACGACAACGATCCCGCGCCCGGCGCGCCGGACGCCGGACCGGCAGACATCACCGGGCGGCCAGGTGGCCGACCAGTCGCTCGAGAAACAGACCAACGTCGGTGACGATGCCGAGGGCCTGGTGGCTGCCCCGGTCTGCGAGCTTGGTCACCACGGCCTGGTTGATGTCGACGCAGTAGGTCTCCACGCCGGCGGCGAGCAGATTGCCCGTGGCGATGGCGTGGAGGGTGGACGCGAGCATGAGGGCGACGGAGATGTCGGGGAGCAGGGCCCGCATAGCGTCGGCGGCCTCGACCACGTCGGTGATCACATCGGGCAGCGGGCCGTCGTCGCGCACCGAGCCACCCAGCACGAACGGCACCTGGCGGCGCACGCACTCGTACATGACCCCCCCGGTGAGCCAGCCGGCGTCGACCGCAGCAGCGATCGATCCCAGGCGGCGCACCTCGTTGATCACCCGGAGGTGGTTGCTGTGGCCGCCGGCGGCCGGGGTATCGCCGGAGAGGGGGACACCGAGCGACGTGCCCGACACGCTTGCCTCGATGTCGTGGGTGGCGAAGCCGTTGCCGGCGAACACGACATCGATCCATCCGTCGCGCACCAGGGCGGCGAGGTCGGGTGCGGCCCCCGTGTGCACGACGGCCGGGCCGCAGACGGCCAGCACATTCCCGCCCGCGGCCCGGGCGGCGCGGATGCGGTCGGCGACCCGGGCCACGAGCACGTCCTTGGGCTTCTCCGACGACACGTCCGACGTCATGAACTCAAACGGGCTCGACCCCCGCGGTCGCCCGAGCGGCCGGGTTCGCACGCCCTCGTCGCCCACCACCACCTGGTCGCCGGCGCGCACGCGGTGCATGGGGACGGTGCGGACCCTCCCTTCAGCCCCCACGACGAGGGCGCAGTCCATCTCGGGGTTCTCGACGTCGACCCAACGGCCGGACAGGCGAACCTGGGTGGCGAGGTTGGACGTGGCGTTGAAGCCGGTGGGGAGGACACCGTCGGTGTCGGCGACGGCCACCACGGCGTCGGCTCCGACCACCCGATTGACCCCGTGAACCTGCAGATCGGATAGGAGCCGGGCCAGGGCGTCGGGATCCGGAGCCACCAGCTCGAGCCGGGCCCGGCTGGCGTCGACGTTGGTCCTGCCGATCTCCACGTCGACCATCCGGTAGTCGGCGCCGGAGTCGATGATGACGTCGAGGACCTTGGCCAGGATCAGCGAATCGATGATGTGCCCCTCGACCTCGACGACCTCGCTGGCCATCAGGACTCGGGTGCCGCCGCGGGAGGCGGCGGGGTTGCCATCTTCGTCAGAGCCTCCAAGCGGTCGTCGATCGTCTCGGCGCGGTCGGCGGTGTCGGTTCCGTCGACGGCCAGATGCTCGACGAGGGGGACCTCGTCGGTGCCGATGGTGGGCTCGGGCTTCAGCCGGCCCCGCCGGTGGTCCCACGAATCACGGACTACGACCTGGATCACGCCCGCGGCGGGAATGGCGAGCAGGGCGCCCAGGAACCCGAACAGCTCGACGCCGATGAGCACGCTCACGAGCACGAAGAGCTGGTTGATCTGCACCGTCTTGGACATGATCACGACCTGCAGCACGTGGTTCTCGAACTGCTGGTACACGACGTAGATGATCAACATGGCGATGCCGGAGGTGGTGGAGTGGAGGAAGGCCACGGCGATCGTGGGAATGGCACCGAGGGTGGCGCCGACGAGGGGGATGAGGTCGGCGAACGCCACCCACATGGCGAGCACCCCTTTGAAGGGCACGCCCAGGATCCACAGGGACACGAAGGTGACGAAGCCGGCGATCACGCTGATGAGCAGGTTCCCCATCACGTAGCCGGTGACGGCCCGGGCGCAGTCGCGGGCGACGGCGGTGAGTCGTTCACGTCTGGGTGGGGAGAGCAGCCCGACGCCACTCGACAGGAGATCAGGGCCGTAGAGGATCATGAGGAGGGACAGCACCAGGATGGTGACGAGGGCGAGGAGCCCGTTGGCCACCCCTCTGGCCACGTCGAGGGCACCTGCGCCGGAAGAGGTCGCCCAGTCCTCGATCGCCTGCTTGTTCTCGTCGACCTTCTTGTCGAGGTCGTACTTCTTGACCAGCTCGCCGATCGTTCCCTTTCCTGCCCTGGCGTCGTTGACGTAGGTCTGGAAGCCGCCGTCGGCGAACTGTCGGACCTGGTCGACGAGGGGGCGGATGAAGGCGTAGAGCATGCCCGCCACCAGCAGGATCCCGACGAGGTAGACGACCGCCACCGAGAGGCCTCTGGGCAGGTGGAGGGTGTGGCGCAGGTACTCCACGGGCTGGTTGAGCACCACGGCCACGAACGCGGCCACGACCAGCCAGGCCTCGACCCTGGCCAGCAGGACGATGACGTACAGGCCGATGAAGGTCGCCAGCACCAGGCCGATCGTGGCCATGATGGTCTTCACCGGGACCGGGCGCGGCTCGGTCGGCACGATTCGGAGCCTACCCACCCGCGGGGGATCAGCCGGGGAGGCTCAAAATCGGTGGATTCGGGCTTAGTTGTCCCAGTCCGACCAGGCGACGTTCCAGTCGCCGATGCCGTTGGTGGGGGCGAGGTCCTTCGGCGTACCCACGACCTTCACGACGTCACCGGGAAGGGTGAAGTTGTAGAACCATTCGGCATCGGCCGGCGCCAGGTTGACGCAGCCGTGGGAGACGTTGTTCTGGCCCTGGTCGGCGACCGACCAGGGTGCGGAGTGGATGAACTCGCCGGAGTTGGAGATGCGCACGTTGAACTGGACGGTCTCGTAGTAGCCGTCGGCCGAGCCGCGTGGGATGCCCACGGTGGACGAGTCCATCGTGATGCTCCGGGCCTTCTCCGACGCCACGTGGATGCCGCTGTCGGTGGGGTACTTGTCGCGCCCCGTGGACACGGCCATGGTGCGCACCACGGAGCCGCCGTCGGTGACCGACATCTGGTGGGCGCCGGCATCGACGGTGGAGATGTGCGACGCGCCGATGCTGAAAGACATGTTCCTGGGGGTCACCGCCCACACCCCACCCCCGTTGTCGAAGGCTCCTAGATCGGCGGCCAGAGAGATGGTGGTACCGGAGGCCCAGTAGTTCTCGGGCCGGTAGTGGAGCTCGGTGTCGGAGAACCAGTGCCAGGCGCCGGGCGCCCCGGGCGCGGTAGTCACCCCCAGGCGCGATTCGAACGCCTTGTGGTCGGTGACCGCAGTGTTGAGATAGAGGGCGAGAGGCATCCCGACACCCACGGTCTGCCCGTTGAGGGGCCCGATGCTCACCTTGAGGATCTTGGTGGGGGTGAGGGTGGTGAACGTCGAGCGGCGCACCTCCCGGCGACCGACCGTGTCAATAACCGTGGCCGCGACGGTGTAGGTGGTGGCCGGTTCGAGGGCCACCGCAGCCCGCCAGTGCTGAGCATCTCCGGTTCCTGGTAGTTCGGCCGGCCCCGCCGCCGGGTCAGGTGCCGGCTCCGTGCTGGAAGCCGGGGTGGCTGCGCCCGATGCCGCGGTGACCACGACCCCGTCGAGCTGCCCGAACCCGGCGCTGACCTCGACGGGAGCATCGAGGCGCACGTCGATGGCCCGGTCAGGCGGTGACAGCGTCAACGAGACCGGTGGAGGCGGTGGGGGGGAGGACGTGTCGAACGGGTGCCAGGCCCGCCAACCGGCGACGGCGGCGGCACCGACCAGGATGCAGGCGATGGCCACGGCGAGGAGCGCCGGGCCGAGATGGCTGCCGCCGTCGCGGTCGTCGGCACCGGCCGTACCACCGCCGCCGTCGTGGCCTCCGGCCTCGGTCGGTGGGTCGGGGGTGATCGTCGCCGGCTCCGCCGTGTACTGATCGAGCATGGGCCTCTAGCATCGCACTCCACGGTGGCGGCGTCAGCAAGGAGCTGGACATCGCTCCCGGGCTGGACCTCGCTCCCGGCCGGTGCCGGGCGCTAGCGTGCGGATCCCATGGGCCAGCTGATCACCGTCACCCGCAAGCCGACCACCAAGGCGGGCGTGGTCGTGTTCGACCTCAACCGCAGCCTCACCGGGATGGGCCACGAGCGCTACAGCTCGCCCGAGGTCACCGGCCATCGCCCCGTCGACGAGTTGGCCCGCCGGCTGTTCGCCACCGGGGCGGTCAGCGCCGTGCACGTGTACTCGAATGTGGTCACGGTGAAACTCGCTGGTAGGAGTGGTGGAGACGGTCTCGACGACGTGATCCGCGACCTGTTCACCTACTATCGCGAAGGGGTCGAGGTGGTCGATCCCATGGCCGCCGCCACGGAGGCAGCCGCAGCGCCGTAGCCCCCGAACATACGTTCGCCTATGATGGGTGGGTGCCGCCATCCGCCGGATCCGCCGCCCAGCCCGCTGTCCGACCCTCCGCCCACGCCGGCTCCAGCGTCGACCTGGCCGAGGTGGCAAGCCGGGCCCGCCCGGTGGTCCTGGCCGGCGAGCGCCTGCTCCCGGTGCTTCCCGCTCTCCGTCCCCTCCTGCCCCAGGGAGGCCTGCGCCGGGGCTCGGTGGTGTCCGTCGTGGGCTCCACTTCGCTGACTCTGGCCATGGTGGCGGCGGCGTCGGCCGCCGGCTCCTGGTGCGCGGCGGTGGCGGTGGGGCGGCCGTCGCTGCACCCGGAGGCCGCGGTGGAGCTCGGCGTCGACCTGGAGCGCTTCCCGTTGGTGGCCGCCCTCCCCGGTTCGGGGCCGGGGGGATGGTCGTGGGTCGTGGCTGCCCTGCTCGACGCCGTCGACGTGGTGGTGGCCTGGTCGTCGGCCCGGCTGCGGCGGGCCGACGCGCGCCACCTGGCCGCCCGCGCCCGTGAGCGGGGAACGGTGTTGATTGTTGCCGGGCCGGCTCCGTGCCCGAACGGAATGCCGGCTCCGAGCCCGAACGGAATACCGGCTTGGCCCGAAGCGGTCGACATGCGCCTCACCGTGGTGACGTCGGCATGGGAGGGGATCGGCCACGGCCACGGCCGTCTCCTGGCCCGACGAGTCGAGGTGGCGGCCACGGGACGAGGGGCGGCGGCGCGGGAGCGTCACCGCGTCCTGTGGCTACCCGCCCGCGGCGGGGGAGTGGCCGAGGCCCCCAAGTCCGAGGTATCTCCCCCCCAGGACCGTTCTGGTCGGGGTTCGGGGCGCCCGGACGACCCGAAACCCGACCAGTTCGCAATGTGACGCATGGCCGTTCGTACCCTGGTGGTGTGGTGCCCCGACTGGCCGGTGGTGGCCGCCGCTGTCCCACCTGAGGTTGCGGTCGCGGTGCTGAGCGGGGGTCGGGTGCTGGCCTGCTCGGAACCTGCCCGGACCGAGGGGGTCGAGGTCGGGATGCGCCGGCGTCAGGCCGAATCCCACTGCCCTGCGCTGGTGGTGATCGACCACGACCCCGGCGGCGACGCCCGCGCCTTCGAGCCGGTGGTGGCGGTGGTGGCGTCGTTCACCCCCCGCGTCGAGATCACTCAGGCGGGGACATGCTCGGTGGCCGCCCGCGGGCCTTCCCGGTACTTCGGCGGTGACGCCGAACTGGCCGCCCGGGTGGCCGAGGCCGTCGATGTCGTGCTGGGCGGCGCAGGAACATGTCGGGTCGGCGTTGCCGACGGTCCCTTCGCCGCCGAGCAGGCCGCCCGGCTGGGCCGGGGGATCGTCGCCCCGGGAGCCAGTGCCGCGTTCCTCGCCCCGCTCCCGCTGGCCACGCTCGGGTCGGTGCTGCCCGACGCCCGGGGCCCCGCTCCGAGGGCCGCTCGGGCCCCGGGTGCCCTCGCCGACCTCTTCGGGCGGTTGGGCATCCGCACACTCGGTGAGCTGGCCGCCCTGCCGCCGGCGTCGGTGGCGGCCCGCTTCGGACCCGATGGCGCCATGGCCCATCGTCTGGCCCGCGGCCTCGACGAGCGACCCCTGTCGACCCGGACCCCACCCCCCGACCTCACGGTCACCGCCGAGCTCGATCCGCCGGTCGAATCGGTGGAGACGGCGGCGTTCGTGGCCAAGTCCCTGGCCGACCGGCTCTGTGCCCGGTTGGGTGAGCTCGGCATGGCCGTCACGTGCGTCGGCATCGAGGCGGAGACCGAGCACGGCGAGCGCCTGAGTCGCGTCTGGCGTCACCGTGGTGGACTGTCGGCTGCCGCCCTCGCCCAACGGGTCCGCTGGCAATTGGAGGGGTGGTTGACAGGGGGTTCAGACGCTGGGCCCGAGCGGCCCTCTGAGTGGGATGTCGGCGAGGCATCCACGGCCGGGATCACCCTGCTGCGACTGGTCCCCGACGAGATCGGGCCCGACCGGGGGAGCCAGGACGGCTTCTGGGGAGGCCGCGGAGCTGGAGCGGAGCGGGCGGGTCGGGCCCTTGCCCGCCTCCAGGGGATGCTCGGTCCCGAGGCGGTGACCCTGGCGGTGGTCGAAGGGGCTCGGGGTCCGGCCGAGCGGACCCATCTGGTGCCCTGGGGCGATGCCCCCCCATCGAACTTGTCGCGTTCGACCACGCCTACTGTGGTTCAGCGCGACAAGAACCGGAGGGGTCGGGAGACACCACCCTGGCCCGGTGGTCTTCCGCCACCGGCTCCGGCCAACGTTCATCTCCGGCCGATCCATGCCGAGGTGGTCGATGCCGCCGGTACACCCGTCGGGGTCACCGGCCGTGGCGGCTCCACCGGCGTACCCAGCCGCGTGTCGATCGCCGGAGGCCCCTGGTTCGACATCGCCGCCTGGGCCGGGCCGTGGCCGTTCGACGAACGCTGGTGGGACCCCTCTGCTCACCGTCGACGGGCCCGGTGGCAGGTGGTCACGGTCGCCGGAACCGCCCACCTCCTGGTTGTCGAGTCCGGCCACTGGTCGGTCGAGGCCACCTATGACTGATCAATCGCCCCCGGGCACTTGCGGCGGTCACGACCAGGGCGTCACGTTCGGGCCAAGGCCCGGTCCTCGTCCGGCGGTGGGGCCGAGTCGTCGTTGCCCTCGCAGTCACCACTGCCAGATGGCGCGACCCGGGACCCCCACGACGACACTGCGGTCAGCACCACCACCGCCACGGGGATGAGGGCCACGGCCACGATGCCGTCGAGCCAGAAGTGGTTGCCGGTGGCCACCACCGCCCACACCGTGAGAATCGGGTCGAACAGCACCAGCCATCGCCACCGGCTCGTACTGGCTGCGATCACGACCATGGCGATCATCACCGCCCACGCCACGTGCACCGACGGCATGGCCGACAGCTGGTAGGCGAGGCTTCGACCGAGGGCGTCGTACACCGACTGGTGGTAGAGCAGGGGGGTGTCCACCACGCCCAACCCCTCCAGCATGCGGGGTGGGGCCACGGGCACGAGCTGGATGGCCAGACAGGCACCCGTCACCACGGCCACCATGTTGCGGACCCGGGGGTAGCGATCGCGGTGGCGGACGAACAGCCAGATGAGGAACAGCAGCATCGAAGGACCGTGGACGATGGCGTAGAAGCTGTTGAGGACCTGCACCAGCCACGGGTGCGGAAGCACGAGATGCTGCACCGTCACCTCGCTGGGCAGGTGCAACCACCGCTCCACGTCCCAGATCGACCGGGCCCGGTCCAGCGCACCGGTGACCTGCATCACCGAAACGGTGCCGGCCAGCTGCCACACCGAGTAGAGGCCGACGATCACCGCCGCCTCCGATGCCACCGTCCGGGTGACCACCAGCCACCGAGGGTCGATTCGGGCACGCAGTCGCCATCGCGTTCGGCTCCCGACGAGGAGGGGCAGGCCGGGCCGAATCGCCAGGGCCACGGCCACCAGGCATCCGCAGACGACGGCTCCGGCCTTCCACGACAGCCACACGCGGCTTCAGCCTCCTCGGGGCCTATTGGACGATGAACGTCCCCTTCATCTGGGTCGGGTGGACCGAACAACGGAAACGATAGGTGCCGGGAGGCAGGGCCTTCACCTGGTAGGCCACCTCCTTGGGCCCGGTGATGATGTCCCCGGAGAAGAGCGAGTCCGACGAGTCGGCGTCCTTCAGGATCACCACGTTGTGGGGGAGCCCTTCCTTGTTGTCGAAGTTGAGGGTGACCTCCTGGTTGGCGGGTACGGCCAGGCACGGCTTGTTGTACTTGAGGTTGTCCGCCGAGATCGACACCTGGCTACCCGACACGGTGCAGGTGGCACCGGCCGCGCCGATGGTGGGATCGTCGGAGCGGCCTCCGCTACCGCCACAGGCAACGGCCGTGAGGCCGACCGCCATGGCCAGCAGCACTGTCTTCGTCACGTGTGGTCCTCCGGGGCGGGCATGCAGGGGGCGATCGTATCGAGGGGGCGACTCACCTCTTCTAGGCGATCTTGATCTCGCCCTTCATGCCGGCGGGGAAGTGGCCGGGTTCGTGGCAGCCGTAAACCAGGGTGCCGGCGGTGGGGAAGGTGAGGTCGATCGTCTTGGTCTGTCCGGCCGGCAGGTCGATGCTCATCGGCTCGTCGTTCATCACCATGCCGGCAGGCATGGCCCGCATCTCCTTCTCGTGGTCGTCCTGGAACTTGGCGTCGCCCACGACGAACTCGTGGTCGACCTTCGTGGGGTTGGTCACCTGGAACGCCACCGTCTCGCCCCGCTTGACGCTCACGGTGGCGGGATCGAACTTGAGCTCGTCGGTCGACTTGATTTCGACGGTCCGGTCGACCTTGGCGGCGTCGCCCGGCTGAGCCGTGGTCGCCTTGGAGCTGCTCCCGCCACATCCGGCCAGGATCAGGAGCGGAACTACGAGTGCGAGTGCCGTACGTGTTCGTGTGCTCATGGGCGATCTCCTGTGTGCAATGGGGACGTGGGGGGCCGACAGATTCTAGGACGGGTCAGATCCGTCTGAAGATCGAACACCAGTTCGATAGGATGGCAGAGTGGGCTGGCACAACGAACCCGTCCCGTGGTCGGAGCTGGAGCGCCGATTGTCCGACCGACCCGCTCCATTACGTGGTGACGGGGGTGACAGCCCAGCTCGACGGCGCCGGGTGGGGGAGGGGCCCCACCCTTGGCGAGGAGGCGGGGGGGGGCCGCCGGAGGATGCAGCATCGTCGGCGAAGCGGGGACCGTACGTGCCGCCGCCAGTCACAACGCCCAAACCCCGGCGGCCGCGGTCGGTCACTCCCTACGCCGAGCTTCACTGCCACTCCAACTTCAGCTTCCTCGACGGTGCGTCCGCGCCGGAGGAGCTGGCCGAGGAGGCGGCCCGGCGGGGCCTGACCGCTCTCGCCCTCACGGACCACGACGGCCTCTACGGGGTGGTGCGCTTCTCCGAGGCGGCCACCGCCCTGGGCGTTCCCACCGTCTTCGGTGCCGAGCTCACCTTGGACGGTCCCGGGAAACCACAGGCGGGGGTTGCCGACCCCGAGGGTCACCACCTGGTGGTCCTCGCCCGCGATCCCACCGGCTACGCCCGGCTGTCCCGGGCCATCTCCGTGGCCCAGATGGCGGCGCCCGAGAAGAGCCTTCCCCGCATCAGCCTTCCCGAGCTGGCCCCCATGGCCGGCGGTCACTGGCAGGTGCTCACGGGCTGCCGCAAGGGAGCGGTCCCGGGCGCCCTGGTCACCGCCGGTCCCACCGCCGCCGCCCGGGAGCTGGCCGCCCTGGTCGGCGCCTTCGGGCGCGAGCACGTGGCCGTCGAGCTCTGGGACCACGGCGACCCGCTCGACTCCGCCCGCAACGACGCCCTGGTGGCGCTGGCCGCCCGGGCCGGCCTCGACGTGGTGGCCACCAACAACGTCCACTACGCCACGCCCGCCCGCCGGCCCCTGGCCACCGCCCTGGCCGCAGTACGGGCCCGACGCTCGCTCGACGAGGTCGACGGGTGGCTGCCGGCGGCGGCGGCGGCTCACCTGCGCTCAGGCGCCGAACAGGCCCGCCGCTTCGCCCGCTACCCCGGGGCGGTGGAGCGGGCGGCCGAGTTGGGCCGCGACTGTGCGTTCGACCTGGCCCTGGTCGCCCCCAACCTGCCCGACTACCCGGTGCCCCCAGGCCACACGCAGATGACCTGGCTGCGCGAGCTCACCCACCAGGGCGCCGAACATCGCTACCCGGCCCCGGGCAACGAGAAGGCCCTGGCCCAGATCGACCACGAGCTGGGAGTCATCGAGGCTCTCGGGTTCGGTGGCTACTTCCTCATCGTCTGGGACATCGTCGAGTTCTGCCGGCGCAACGACATCTACTGCCAGGGCCGGGGGTCGGCGGCCAACTCGGCTGTCTGTTACGCCCTGGGCATCACCAACGCCGACGCCGTGGGCCTGGGCCTGCTCTTCGAGCGCTTCCTGTCACCCGAGCGCGACGGTCCCCCCGACATCGACGTCGACATCGAGAGCGACCGGCGGGAGGAGGCCATCCAGTACGTCTACGAGCGCTACGGCCGGGAGAACGCCGCCCAGGTGGCCAACGTCATCACCTACCGGCCCAAGTCGGCGGTGCGCGACATGGGCCGGGCCCTGGGCCATCCCCCCGGCGCCCTCGACGCCTGGTCCAACCAGATCGAGGGCTGGAGTCTGTCCGAGGCCTTCCCCAGCCGTTCTGGGCAGGTTGAGGGGGGCCATAGCCCCCCTCAACCTGCCCAGTTCGAGGTACCGGAGCCCGTCGTGGCCCTGGCCCGACAGGTGGAGGGGTTCCCCCGGCATCTTGGGATCCACTCCGGGGGCATGGTCATCTGCGACCGCCCGGTGGTGGAGGTGTGCCCGGTCGAGTGGGCCCGCATGGAAGGCCGCTCGGTGCTCCAGTGGGACAAGGACGACTGCGCGGTGGTGGGCCTGGTGAAGATCGACCTCCTGGGCCTGGGCATGCTCACCGCCCTGCACCTCGGCGTCGACCTCATCGGCCGCCATCACGGCGTCACCGTCGACCTGGCCACCATCCCCCAGGAGCCCGAGGTCTACGACATGTTGTGCAAGGCCGACTCGGTGGGAGTGTTCCAGGTGGAGAGCCGGGCCCAGATGGCCACCCTGCCCCGGCTGAAGCCCCGCACCTTCTACGACCTGGTGGTGGAGGTGGCCCTAATCCGCCCCGGGCCCATACAGGGTGGCTCGGTCCACCCCTACATCCGCCGGCGCAACGGCACCGAGGCCGTCACCTACCTGCACCCTCTCCTCGAGCGGTCGCTGAAGAAGACCCTCGGCGTCCCCCTGTTCCAGGAGCAGCTCATGCAGATGGCCATCGACGTGGCCGACTTCAGCCCCGGTGAGGCCGACCAGCTCCGTCAGGCCATGGGTTCAAAGCGCAGTCATGCCCGCATGGAGGCCCTGCGCGGGCGCCTGTTCGAGGGCATGGCCGCCAACGGCATCGTGGGCGACGTGGCCGAGCGGATCTACGAGAAGCTGGCCGCCTTCGCCGACTTCGGCTTCCCCGAGAGCCACTCGGTCAGCTTCGCCTACCTGGTCTATGCCTCGTCGTGGATGAAGCTCCACTACCCGGCCGCCTTCTGTGCCGCTCTCCTCAACGCCCAGCCCATGGGCTTCTACTCGCCCAACACCCTGGTGGCCGACGCCCGCCGCCACGGCACCACCGTCTTCGGCCCCGACGTCAACCACTCGGAGGCCAAGGCCACCCTGGTCGACCCCGACCAGCCTTCTCGTGTAGGAAACGGCGACGAAACCAGCGCGTTTTGTGCACGAGAACGGGCGGGGGTGAGGCTGGGCATCGAGTACGTGCGCAGTGTCGGCGACGACCTGGCCGCCCGCATCGCCGAACACCGGCCCTACACCTCCATGGACGACTTCGTACGCCGCACCGGGGCCACCCTGCCGGCGGTGGAGGCCCTGGCTACCGCCGGGGCCTTCGCCTCGCTGGATCTCGAGCGGCGCGACGCGCTGTGGGGGGCGGGGGCGGTCACCCAGGCGGGCGCCGACCGCCTGCCCGGGGTGGTGTGCGGAGCGGATGCGCCCACCCTGCCCGGCATGTCCGAGGTCGAGACGGTGGCTGCGGACCTGTGGGCCACCGGCGTGTCACCCGACAGTCACCCCGTGCAGTTCGCCCGGCCCCACCTCGACCGCATCGGAGCGGTGACGGTGGGCGGTCTCGACGCCGTCCTCCACGGGAAGCGGGTGCTGGTCGGAGGGGTCGTCACCCACCGCCAACGGCCGGCCACGGCCCAGGGCACGGTGTTCGTCAACCTCGAGGACGAGACCGGCATGCTCAACGTGATCTGTTCGGCCGGCGTGTGGGCCCGCTACCGACGGGTGGCCCGGGCCGCTCCCGCTCTTCTCGTCCGGGGCCGCCTGGAAAAGGTGGAGGGGGCCACCAACCTGGTGGCCGAGGGCATCGAGGCCTTCTCACTGTCCGTAGCCGTCACCCGCTCGCGCGATTTCCGCTGAGCCGACGGTGGTGGCACGGCCACGGGGGGTAGAGCAACGACCATGGTGTCGGTCAACGCAGTGGTGAGCTTCAAGGACGCGGTCGAGACGGTAGGCAAGGTGGTCGACGGTGCGGGAGTTGCCACGCTGGTCCTGGGGGTGCTGCTGGCCACGGTGATGTCGGTGCCCACGCTGCGGTCGGGCGCCGATGCCTACCGCCTGTACCGACAACGCCTCGGTCGTGCGATCCTGCTCGGTCTGGAGTTGCTCGTGGCCGCCGACATCATCCGCACGGTCGCGGTCACGCCCACCTTCGAGTCTGCCGGCGTGCTGGGGATCATCGTCGTCATCCGGACCTTCTTGAGCTTCAGCCTCGAAGTCGAATTGGAGGGTCACTGGCCGTGGAGTCGATCGGCTCCATGAGGTCGGCGATCTCCCGCCTGGGGCCGCCACCAGGCTTCAGGTGCGACCTCGCCGGGCACATCGCCAGCGCCGCCTTCACGTCCGGTCACCGCTTCGTCGTCGGGCTCTGGAACGAGTCGCCCCTCGGGCCCATGAACGACGTCATGTGGGCCCGGCCTGACGGCACGCGTGCGCTCCTCGTCCCCAGGCCGGAAGTGGGAGAGTTCATCTCGGCCGTATACCAATTCGACGATGTCGAGCGGGTGCCGTTCGAAACCGGTTGGGACGGTCCGCATCTGCGGGTAAGCGCCGGCCCACTGTCGCTCACCATGACCCTCGGGCGGGAACGGACGATCCCACTGGCAGCCTTGCGCAAGCGCCCTGCGGTCCGTTGGATCGAGGCGCCGCTGGTCCGGTGGCTTCTCGGCGTGCGGACCTTCGGCACCAGCCCGACGGGGATCTTCGAGTGGTACCGGGCCGATCAGTATCGGGCGGTGGTCGAGGGCCACGCATCGCTGACGGGGACAGACCTCGGGTCCCTCTGTCGTTTCCAACGTCCGACGGGATTCGGCTTCAGCGAGCCTCCGCGCCGGCCGTCGGTAGTACGGGTCCGGCCAATGCTCATCGACCCGAGCGGAGTCCTCGCCCGGATGACGGGTAGTCGCTGACCATTGTCGGAAACCGGCGGGCGACAGCTCGCTGATACCGGGCGCTCCGGCCCAGATCAACGTCATGTGGCTCCTCGCCAACGGCTACATGCAGCGCCTGAGCTGATCGCATCACCAACGCTGGTACCCCGGTCCGACAGACTCTGGACGTGACCCTGTCGGTGGTGCTGATGACGAAGAACTCCGGGGGCCACCTGCCGTGGTGGCTCGAACGGGTACGCCGTTACGCCGACGAGATCGTCGTGGGAGTCGACCGCAGCAGCACCGACGACACTTACGAGCTGGCCAGAGCCGGCGCCGACCAGGTCCACGTGCTGGAGCTGGCCGGCATCGTCGAACCGTCGAAGGACTGGTTGGCCAAGCAGGCTCGGAGCGACTGGGTCCTGATGCTCGACGACGACGAGGCGCTTCCTTTCGACGCCGATGTCCGGCTTCCCCCCCTTCTGGCCGACCGGCGCTATACCCACTACAGCCTGCCCGTGCGCTGGGTTGTCCGGGGCCCCGGAGGTGACCTGGCCTGGCTGGCCCAGCACCCGTGGCACAGCCCCCGTTGGGTCCGTCTGGCCAGAAACCTCGGCGGTCTGCTCCGGGTGGAGCCCCTCATGCATGCGGTGCCCGAGGTCGGGGGCGAGGGATGCGCCCTGTCACCTGACGGGCCGGTGGCCCTCTACCACCTCGATCTGCTGTGGCGCGATCGCCCGGCCCGTGAGGCCAAGATGGCCCGCTACCGGACCGCCGCCGGCCCCGACCGGCCGACGGGCGAAGAGCACTACCTCTACGAGGACTATGCCTCCACCCTCGCCCGCGTCGCCGTTCCGGACGAGGAGGATCTGTTGATCGAGCCCGGTCAGGGCCGCCCCGGTGGTGTTTCTCCCGACCTGCCCGTCGTGACCCTGGCCGCGCTCGACGAGCACAACCGTGACATCAGCAACGACCCGCCGATCTGGTCGGTCGGGTGGCTCGGGCACGAGACCCCGACCCGGCTGCTCACCAATCGGGGCTACGCCGTTCGGGTCCGGATGCGCAACACCAGTCGCGGCACCTGGCGCAGTCCCGGGACGGTGGACGGCCGGGTGGCGCTCTCCCATCGATGGGATGCCGAGGGATGGGGATCGGAGGTCCCCCTCGGCGATGTCTCCCTGCTCGAGCACGCGATGGCGCCCGGCGAGGAGGCGGAGCTGTTGGCGGGGTTGTGGACGCCCCGGCAACCGGGCCGCTACACCCTCACCTGGGACATGCTGTGCGAACGTGTGGCCTGGTTCTCCACCAGGGGCGCCGACACCCTTCGGGTCGAGGTCGAGGTGGTCGACGAGGGGCGCCGCCCCACCGCCCCCCATTTCGCCGGCTCCGTGCCCGAACGGAACGACGGCTCCGTGCCCGAACGGAATGACGGCTCCGTGCCGATGCCCCCGGGGCGACTCGTCGCCCTACCGCCGATGCGGGTGCTGGACACCCGCGACGGCAGTGGCCTGGTCGACGCGCCCACGGGCCCGGTGTCGGCCGACGAGGTCGTGGTGCTCCGCCTTGCCGGTGCCGCCGGCATCCCCCCTAACGCCACCGGCGTCATGGCCACCATCAGCGTCGTCGACTCCGACTACGGCGGCTTCCTCACTGCTTATCCAACCGACGGCATCGCGGGCCAGGCCTTTCCCCATGTCTATTTCGGCGGCGACGGGCGGCCGGCATCGACGAACCTCATCGCCGCTCTCGGTCGGGGCCGGGGGCACGCCCGGCTCAGCCTGCACCTGTCGCCGGGGCCTCCGGGTTGCGGCGCTCAGCTGCTCGTCGACATCGGCGGCTACCTGGTACCCGACTGACGCACCGGCACTAGTTGCCGGAAGAAGAAGCTCCGTGACCGAACACGGCGTCGTGACGGAAGACGAGGAACTTCTCGAGGCGCACAGCGGTTCCCGTCGCGGCATCGGAGAGGAAGTGGACCTCGTCGACCAGCGCGCGCATCAGCTGGATACCCCGACCCCGTTCGGCGCCGACGTCGGTCGGTCTCCTGACGTGCGCCGAGTCGAACCCCCGCCCGGTGTCGACGACGCTGATCACGCAGCGGTCGTCGCAGATCTCCACCTTCACCTCGTACTCGTCACCCGGCCCGGAATGGTCGACCACGTTCGTGCAGGCCTCGCTCTGGGCAACGGCGATGTCGCTGATGCAGTCTTCGGCCACGCCAAGCTCACGAAGGGCGTCGACCACGATGTGGCGGGAGACGGGGATACTCAGGTTGTCGCGGGGAAGAGAGACGAGCAGTACGAGTTGCACGTGCTTCACTCTCCCCGGGCGACGTGGCGACTGGTGTGCACCGATATCGACGGCTCACGATCTCGTGGTGAACAAATCATCACTGCGGTCTAGGGCTTCCCCGCACGGCCCCTCTTCAACCCTTGGCGTCGGTCGGGTGAACGGGCTTCAGGGACCGATCGCGGCCTTGATGCGGCACTAGCCTCCGCAGGGATGAGCCAGGAGGCGCCCTCGGGCCACGGGGCCGGGGAGGCCACCCCTGTTCGCCTCGGCCGCTCGGCCATGGTCATGGCCGTCGGGACCACGCTGTCCCGCCTCACCGGGCTGGGAAAGTTCGTCGCCGTGGCCTTTGCCCTGGGCGTGACCGAGTCGCGCCTGGCCGACGCCTACAACATCGCCAATGTCCTGCCCAACGTGATCTACGAGCTCGTCCTGGGTGGTGTCCTGAGCTCGGTGTTCATCCCTGTCGTGGTCCAGGAGCTGCGGACCCGTCGCCACGACGAAGCCTGGGAATCGGTGTCGGCACTGGTCTGCGTCTCCATGGCCGTCCTGGTCGGGCTCAGCATGGTCGCGGTGGCGGCAGCCCCCGCCATCATCCACCTCTTCGCCCTGCGCCTGTCCGCTGCCGACGCGGCCCGCCAGCAGGACATAGGCACCTTCTTCCTGCGGGTCTTTGCTCCCCAGGTGGCCTTCTACGGAATGGCCGCCATCGCCGGAGCGCTCCTCAACGCCCACGAAAAGTTTGCCGTGCCCATGTTCGCCCCCGTCCTCAACAACCTGGTGGTCATCGCCACGTGCCTGGCCTTCGCCGCCGTCGTACACGGCACCCCCACCGATGCCTCCATCGGCTCACAGACGGGCGCCAAGATCCTGCTGGCCGTCGGCACCACCGCCGGCGTGGTCGTGATGGCCCTCGCCCAATGGCCCTTCGTCCGCCGACTGCCCGGACGGCTGCGGCTGCGGCTCGACTTCGGCCATCCGGTCGTGCGCAAGCTGGGTCGCCTGTCGGCATGGACGCTGCTCTACGTGGTGATCAACCAGATCGGCTTCGGGGTCGTTCTCGTCCTGGCCAACGGGGTCCAGGGGGGCCTCTCCGCCTTCGTCATCGCTTTCGCCTTCTTCCAGCTCCCCTACGGGATCGTGGCCGTCTCGATCATGACGGCGTTGGTGCCCACCCTGGCCGCGCGCCACGTGGCAGGCGACATTGACGGTTTCCGCTCGTTCCTGGCCGGCGGCCTGAGGGCCACCTTCCTGGTGCTCCTTCCCGCCACGGCCGGCTATCTGGTGCTGTCCCGGCCGCTCGTCCAGACCCTGCTCCAGCACGGGGTGGCCAGTTCCGCCAGCACGCCGGTGGTCGCGTCGGTACTCGACATGTTCGCCCTCGGCCTCGTGCCCTTCTCCGCCTTCCTCGTGCTGCTCCGTGCCTTCTATGCCCGCCAGGACGCCAAGACCCCGGTCGCTATCAACGTCGTGTCCACCGGCAGCCAGGTGGTCTTCGCCCTGATCCTGTTCCCCCACCTCGAGATCCGGGGCCTGGCCCTGGCCCACTCGCTGTCGTACCTGGTGGCCGCGCTCGTGGCCGGGGCGGTGCTCGGGCGACGGCTCGGCGGCCTGGAAACGCTCCATACCGTGCGAGAGCTCGGGAAAGCGGTCGTGGCCACCCTCCTGGCCGCCGGGGCCATGCTCGGCGCCCAGGCGGCCATTCGGGGGCTGATCGGGCCGGGGACCGAGCGGGCCGTCGCCGAGATCGTCGTCGCCGGCGGGCTCGGAGCGGTGGTGTTCGTCGTCGCCGCCCGGGCGGTGGGGGCTGAGGATCTGGCTCTGTTGATCGACCTGTTCCCCGGTCGGCTCCGGTCCCGGCTGGCGCGATCGTCGGGTTGAGCGGTCTCCGGTGCGCCCTGAGGGCGCGAGATGCCTTGGAGGACATTGTCGACTACGATTACGGAATGGAAGTGGCGCGGTCGGCGGAATCGATGACGGCGGTCGACGTCCCCCGGCGCCGTAACGCTATCTCGGGAGACGGGCGATGAGCTGGGCGCGTCGCCACCCCTTCGTGGTGATCTCGGTCGTCACCACGGCCGCGGTCGTGTCGGGGACCACGGCGTGGGCCGTCACCTACGACCATCGGGCCGTCCAGACGCTGCTGCCCGGCACCATGGTCGGCGGGGTGCCCGTCGGCGGGTTTCACGAAACCCAGGCCATCGGCGCCGTCCGGGCCTCGGTCGAAGACCCGCTGCACCGCAAGATCCACGTGCACACAGACTCCTTCGACACCGACACCACGGCCTGGGACCTGGGCCTCCAGGTCGACGTTCCGTCCGCGGTCAGCGAGGCCATGGGCCATTCCCACAACGGCAACCTGTTCCAGCGGGTCTGGCGCCGTGTCTTCGGTCATCCCTCGAACGCCGTTACCGTCACCCCGAAATGGAGCTCGGGCGCCGTGTCCGGCATCCTCGACCAGGCTGCCCAGGCGGTCAACCTCGAACCGCACGACGCCCGGGTCGACACCTCCACCGGTTTCGTCACGATCGTGGCGCCCAAGAACGGCCGCAAGCTCGACGTCGACAAGTCCCGTGAAGCACTGCTCGAAGCGGCCAAGACGGGCCAGTCCACGGTCGAGTTCGCCACCACCACGGTCGAGCCCGAGGTCGGCGCCGATGCGGTGAGCAGGGTCATCCTCGTGCGCACGGGCGAGAACAAGCTCTACCTGTACGAGAACGGCCAGGTCACCAAGACCTACTCGGTGGCCACGGGCCAGGCCGCCTACCCCACGCCCACGGGCAAGTTCCACGTGATCTCGAAGATCGTCAATCCCACCTGGACCAACCCGAACAGCAGCTGGTCCACCAGCATGCCGGCCACCATCGGGCCCGGGCCGGGCAACCCCCTCGGCGACCACGCCCTCGCTCTCGATGCCTCGGGCATCCTGATCCACGCCACCTCCGACGACGCCTCCATCGGCTTCAGTGCCTCCCACGGCTGCATCCGCATGCACTCCGAGGACGAGAAGGACCTGTTCGGTCGGGTGAACTCCGGCACCATGGTGGCCATCGTCAACGCAGGTGCCGCGGCCCCCCGGCCCGGCGACACCCCTGCTCCGGCCACTCCCGACCAGAACGCCACGGTCAACTACTGACCGGCTAGCTGGTCAGATCGTCTGGTTGGCCAGGCGCAGGTGGTGGGTGGTCCATCGCTCGAGGCCGCCTCGTCGGCGCTCGTCGAGGATCTCGCAGGCCCAGCCCCAGTGGAGCGATACCCATTGGCCGACGGCGACGTCGTCGACGAAGCCCCGGTCGAACACGGTGCGCTGTACCCGCTCGATGCGGGGCTCGTCGAGCACCAGCTCCTGGTTCCTCAGCACTAGGGGCTGGCGTCGAACCATCAGGCTGGCTCCCTCCACCGACGTCACCTGCCCCCAGCTGATGCGGCAGCTCTCCATGGCCGCCATTCCCACCTCATTGCTCTCAAGATGGCGGTACACATCGACGACATGGAAGAAGTGGTACGGCTTTGCACCCTGCGGTGCCTTTCGCATGAGCTGGTCGCGCAAGGCAGGCGTGAGTTGGGCGCCGAAGCGCTCTTCCAACGAGCGGTTGAGGTCAACTGCCTCCACCCGGGTGAGCAGGTCGTTTCCCAGCCAGTAGGCCTCCACCACCCGATCGTCGAAGGGATCGGTGATGCCGTTGCCGGCGGCGATGGTGCGCAGGTAGGGGAGGGCGCCGGAGAACTTGGCCAACAGCGGAGCCAGGCGATTGTCGCTGCGGCCGTCAGTGGCGTGCTCGAACAACACCTCGGTGTCGTTGCCCCCGCAATAGCCCAGGTGGTTGGGCATGAAGGCGTACCGGATGAACAGAAGAAGCCCCGAGGTGGGGCTCGGGGCGGTCACGGCCACCACCCACTCCTATCACGACCCCGAAACCCACGATGGGCGGGATGTCTCAAGTGATCGCCAGTAGTCCCTTCACCCGCCCCGAGGTGGTGGTGTCGTCGATCCTGATCGTCGGCGCGGCTATCGTTGCTCTGCGCATGACCAATTCCCGGCGCGGTCTCAGCCGCTTCAAGCGGTCCAAGGCTGCCGTACCTGTCGCCGCCGGTGGGGCCGAAACTCCCTTCCAGGTGGGCAAGACCGACGATGTGTCTGCCACCCATCAGGTGGTCACCTTCGCCGACGTGGCCGGTCTCGACGAGGCCATCGAAGAGCTACGGGAAATCAAGGAGTTCCTCTCCGACCCGCAGCGCTTCTATGCCCTGGGTGCGGAGCTGCCGAAGGGCATCCTGCTCTACGGCTTGCCCGGGTGCGGCAAGACCCTGCTGGCGAGGGCCCTTGCCGGCGAGACGGGTGTGCCGTTCTTCTTCGTATCGGCCACCAGCTTCGTCGAGAAGTTCGTCGGCCTCGGCGCGGCCCGGGTGCGACAGCTGTTCGAGGCGGCCAAGAAAGAAGCGCCTTCCATCATCTTCATCGACGAGCTCGACGCCATCGGCCGCTTCCGGAGCGCCGAGGCGGCCGGAGACCGTGAGTTCGACCACACGCTCAACCAGCTCCTCGTCGAGCTCGACGGGTTCTCCGGCTCCACGGGGGTGCTCATCGTGGGCGCCACCAACCGGCCCGAGCTCATCGACTCGGCCCTGATGCGCCCGGGCCGCTTCGACCGCCGCATCCAGGTCGACCGGCCCGACCGCGAAGGCCGGGAGAAGATCCTCGAGCTTCACGCCTACCGCCGGCCGGTGTCGCGCCGGGTCGACTGGAGCGAGGTCGCGGGGAACACGGCCGGCCTCAGCGCCGCCGAGCTGGCCAACATTGTCAACGAGGCCGCCCTCCTGGCCGCTCGTCGGCACCGTGACCGCCTGGCTCCCGAGGACGTCGACGAGGCGTGTTCCCGGGTCATCTCCGGTACCCGAAGTGCCAAGCTCATGACCGACGAGGAGAAGCAGCTCGTCGCCGTGCACGAGGCCGGCCACGCCCTGCTGTCGATCCTGTTACGGGGGGTCAAGCCACCGGCGCGGATCTCGATCGTCAACCGTCCCGGTCAGTTCCAGCGCTCGCCGTGGTCGTCTGCCGACGACCGTGAGGTGATCACCAAGCGGGAGCTGATGGCCCAGCTCATCGTCCTCCTCGGAGGTCGGGCTGCGGAGATGAACGTGTTCGGCCAGCCCAGCACCCGCTCGGAGGACGACCTCGAGAACGCCGCCGCCCTGGCTCGGCGCATGGTGGAACGCCTGGCCATGACCGGCCGGTTCGAGTTGGCCGACCACAACCAGGACTCGAAGCGGCCCCTCACCGCCGACGAGGACCAGGGAGGCAAGGAGGTCCGCGAGCTCCTTCTACGGGCCGAGCAGGCCGCCCGCACGATCCTCCACGACAACGCCGACGACCTCCAGCTCATCGGTGACGAGCTGGCCGTGGCCGAGACCCTCACCGCCGCCGAGCTCGGCGACCTAGTCCATCGGCCGGTCGACGACGGCGCCGACACCACCGATGCCGACAGCCGCATGGATTTCGAGGCGAACTAGGCGGCTCCCGCTCGGTAACCTCGGCCCAATGAAGGGCCGGGAATGGCGCTGGTGGGAGGAGTTCGAGAAGTCCGACCCCAGCTCAGGACCGGCACCTGAGGACCACCCCCGCACCGAACGGCGCAACGCCGTGATCTTCCGCTGGGTGGTCACCGTGGGCTGGTCGGTGCTCGCCGTGTCCAAGGCCGTTGCTGGAGCGTGGCTCTTCGCTGCGGCGTATGCAGTCTGCGCGGTGGGCTTCTTCGTGGCCCTGGGGATCGCCTCCCGCCGAATCGGTCCCCATTCGGACTAAGGGTCCGGCGGGCGGTTCAGGTTCAGGGCAGCAGGGTCGCGTACATTGATTCGTGGAACGTGCCGGTGGGCGCAGTGGCCAGGGCGATGACCCCGGCCGTTCTGCCGCCCACGAACGAGGTCGAGATGTAGTCACCCACCATGTAGCCCGGGGTGGTACTGGCCAGCCAGCTCAGCGACATCGGTGCGGGGTTGAGGCAGGCCCGGCGGCGATCAGCGAGGCGATCGTCCGGCTGCTCACGGGCCGGTACTCCCAGGCGTCGACGCCGACGTTGATCATGCGGCCCTGCTGTCGCCATCGATCGTGGACGTGGCCGTGAAGGAGCCAACCACCACGGTCGACGGGGCGGTGCTCGGGGTAGCGATCGTCGTCGTGACTGTCCCCGCGGTAAGGGAAATGGCAGGCCCTTACCTCGACCCCGGCCCCGTCGACCGGGACCTCGCCCTGGTGGATCTCCTCGAACCCGGCAGCGGCGTAGCGCCGGGTCCAGGCTTGACCCTTGGGCCCATGGCCCACCCAGCAGCGATCGTGGTTGCCCGCGAGCAGCCGCTTGTGACCGGCCAGGCGGTCGACGAGCGCCAGCGTCCGGTCGATCGGGCCGAGGGCGACGTCACCGAGGACCCAGACGGTGTCGGAATCGGCCACGGTGTCGTTCCACCGGCCGATCAGCTCGTCGTTCATCGTGTCGATATCCCGAAAGGGCCGGTCGCAATACCCGATGATGTTGGAGTGGCCGAGATGGAGGTCGGCGGTGAACCACACCGTCATCGCTTGGGCCGGTTCATCGCCTTTCCGCCGAAACCGTACTTACAACCGGCCGGCACGATCCTGGCGGTCTTCGCCGGTGCAGGTGCAGTTGTCGGTGGGCTTCTTGCAGGCGTCGCACGCCACCCGGCCCTCGTGCTCGTCGATGTGCACGCCGGCGCCGCAAATGGCACAGGTCGCGCCGCTGAGATCGATCGCAGGGCTCATTGGCTCCCGCCCTCCTCGTGGTGGTCGGCACCCAGGATAGGTCGGACCGGACCCGCCGAACGTCCCGGGACAGCTGCGGCTACGAACACCGGGTGTCGACAAGGCCTCGGAACCGGAGCACGGCCGTTGGGAACGCAACGAAAACGCGGCGAGAATGAGGTGATGGGAACGATCACGGGCCGGACCGCGCCGGCATTCCGTTCGGGCACGGAGCCGGCGACCGCCCTCACGGGGGAGGCGACCGCCCTCACGGGGGAGGCGGCGCAGCCAGGTGTTCGAATTGTCAGCGATAGACTGGCGGTTTCCATGATGGGGAGGCCGACACCGGGCGTCATCGTTCCCGGCACTCGGTTCCTCCACGTCGCGGTCCCCGGCAGAGCGGTGAGGTGCCCAGCGGCTGAGAGCGACGACAGCGTGAAGACCAGGCGCTCCAGGACGGTCCTCCGTTGACGCCCTACGAGATCCTGGGGGTCTCCCCGCAGGCATCCCCGAAGGAGATCACCGAGGCCTACCGGACGCTCGCCCAGATCTTCCACCCCGACCGCTTCTCCGGCAGCCCCGAACACGTCAAGGCTGAGGCCGAGAAGCGGATGAAGAACCTCACCCAGGCCTACGCCCTGGCCCGGAAGGGCGGCGGCGCTTCCAAGATGGGGGGTTCGCAGAAGTCGTCGTCGTCGGGCGACGTCACCGTCGTCGAGCAGGCCTGGGAGGCGGCGGCGAGGGAGCGGGTGGCGGCTGCGGCCCGGGGCGTCCCGTGGCAGGAAGGGGTCCGGGCCCGGGCCAAGGCCGAGGCCAAGGCCAAGGAGGACAGGGCGGTCCGGGAGCGGTCGGCCACCCACGGCAAGGCCATCGCCCGGCCGAAGACCAGGAGCGAACCGGGCGTGCTCGCCGGCATCGGTGAGGCCCGCCACACCAACCGGATCTTGTGCCGGGACTGCAAGAGCATCCAGTGGCTACCGGACGGGTGGGAGCCGACGCTGTACGACACCAATTACTACTGCTCCATCTGTGGCCGCCTCCTGCTTTCGCGCTAGTCGCAGGGAACATCTACTCGTTCCTAACACTATCCGCAGCACATCTAGAGGCTCTCGACACTCTTTCGCCGATCGTCGAGACTCCGTACAATGCGGCGTCCCCCGAACATGGAGCGTCGAATGGCCCTGTGGTACATCGGAGCTATCCTGCTCATCCTCGTCGTCCCGCCTGTCGTGCTCCTGTTCCTCAACCGGGTGCTTCGGCCGATCATGGAGATCGACAAGTACGTCGACGACGTCCTCGAGCACGGTGTGCTCCTGAGCGGCACGCTCGATGCAGTCCCCAACCTCATCCGCAGCTGTGAGCTCACCGGCGCCTGCCGGCTCAACGTCACCCGGTACGGCCTGGCCCTGGCCCGGCTCCTGCCCGACTGACGTCACCCCAGACCTGATCGACCGAAGGAGACAACCGTGGGCCTCGCAACCATTCTCACCCTGATCGGGACGGCGATCATCGTCGCCGCCCTGGCCATCTACCTGATCACCATTTCCTACGTGCTCAACCGGGTCAGCTTCCGGCTGGGAACGGTGTTGATCGGCGTCCGGGCCATCGTGCACCAGGTGACGCCGGTTCCCAAGTACGTGGGCATCCTGGTCAACGACGTCATGGCCATCGACCAGGCGGCCCAGCAGTTGCTGGCTTGGGGCAAGGGCCCCGAGGCCAGCACCAGGCTCAGCGGCATGGCCCCCATGCGTCCATAGGTTCCTGCCCGGCAACGGGTCCTCCGCGACCCCGGACCCCCCAACAGAAAGGCACGGCCGACCTTGTTCAGGCGCAAAAAGAAGGACACCTCCGCACCCCCCGACGAAGCCACCACGGGCGGCGTTGGCGCCGGCCCGACGGATCCCCAGGTCGGCGCGCACGATCCGGTCACCGAAACCGACCCGGTCATCGCCTCTAACGCGGCCGGCGCCGAGGCCACCCACCGTGTCGAGGCGGCGATTTCGGACCCGGCCGAGCGTGTCGATGACCCCGGGCCTGGGCCCGGTCACGCGGCCATCGCTTTCGCCGAGTCCGCGCCAGCCGTCCCCGCCACCGACAATGTCGGCTTCGACGACCTGATCACCGCCCCTGCCGAGGCCAAGCAGCGCCGCCCCCGGTACCAGCCTCAGGCGGTGCCGCTGGCGACCCCCCACGGAGGCGAAGAGCACCTCCGTCCGAGCTACTGGGTGGGCGGCGTCAAGGAGGTGCTCACCAAGTCGGGGACGTCGAGCGCCGAGGAACGCGAGCGCGACGCCGCCGCCGAGTTCCAGGCCGCCATCATGCCCGGGCTCATGGGCCTGCGCGACGCCGTCCCCGATGCGGCTACGCCCGACGATGCCCTCCGGACCCTCGCACAGCGCGAGGCCGAGCACGACTATCCCGACGACCCCGAGGCGGCAAAGCTGTCGCAGAGCGACATTTTCCGTACCGACGCGTCGGTCTACTACCGCATCAGGAACCGCTTCGACAAGCCTCGCCGCAAGGTGGGCTGGAACAACCCGTGGCGTCCACCTCCCGGTCTGGCCCGTCCCGATCCCCCCCGGCGCGCCCTGAACCGCGGCGAGTAGCACCCCCTGACCCCAAGCGTTCGTGTCGCGCTGAGGAACGCCGCGGGGTGGATGAGCGCGACAAGAACGACGTTTACATCCGGGCGGCGATGGCTGCCTGACCCACGCTGATGGCGCCGTCGTTGGGCGGAAGGCGCTCGTGGGTCAGGACAGCCAACCCCGCGGCAGTGACGTGTCTGACTACGACCTCGGTGAGCCGGGCGTTCTGGAACACGCCGCCGGACAGGGCCACGGTGTCGAGCCCGTTGTCGACCGCCAACCCGGCGGCGACGTCGGCCACCGACCGACCAAGGCCGTCGTGGAACCCGGCGCTGATCTGGCTCACCGCCGTTCCCCGTTTCCGCTCGTCGATGACCCGGGTGACCAGGGGCGACGGGTCGACCACGGTCATGGTTTCGTCGGTCGTCACCTCCATGGCCCAATCGGGCGCCTCGCCTATCGGGACGGCAGCACAGGCCGCTTCCAGCTCGATGGCGGCTTGGGCCTCGTAGGTCACCCGGGCTCGTAGTCCACACAGTGCCGCCACCGCGTCGAAGAGGCGGCCGGCACTCGTGGTGACCAAGGTGTCGGGCTGCTCGATCATGGCCAACACCGCCGCCCAGCGCTCGTCGACACTGCGCCCGTAGGCCTCGGCCGCTTCCAAACCCACGGCCGTGCGTGCCCAGGCCAGGGCCATGCGCCACGGCTCCCGCACGGCCTGGTTTCCGCCGGCCAGGGGCACCGGTCGCAGATGGCCGACCCGGTGGAACCCGTCAAGGTCGGCGACGAGGAACTCGCCGCCCCACATGGTGCCGTCAGGACCCATGCCGAGCCCGTCGAACGCCACACCGAGCACCGGCTCCTCGCGGCCGTGGTCGACCAGGCAGGAGGCGATGTGGGCGTGGTGGTGTTGGACGCCCACAGTGGGCAGGTCAGCGTCGGTGGCGAACTTGGTCGACAGGTACTCGGGATGGAGGTCGTGGGCCACCACGTCTGGAGCCACGCCGGTGAGCCGGCAGAGATGCTCGACGGCCTGGAGGAACGAGCGGTAGGCGGCCAAGTGCTCGAGGTCACCGATGTGGTGGCTGGCGATGACGTTTGCGCCCTTGGCCACGGCCACCGTGTTCTTGAGCTCGGCGCCCACCGCCAGCACCTGCCGGCGGGTCGGTCGCACCAGGGCGATGGGCTCGGGGGCGTACCCACGCGAGCGCCGCACCATCTGCACCGTTCTCCCGCCTGCTCGTACGACCGAGTCGTCGCAACGGATGTGGATGGCACGGTCGTGGGTGAGGATGGCGTCGACCATCGGGCCTAGCCGGGTCAGGGCGTCGGCGTCGTCGTGGGCGATGGGCTCGTCGGACAGGTTGCCGCTGGTCATCACCAGGGGCCGGCCGGTGCCTGCCAGCAGGAGTTGGTGCAGGGGGGTGTAGGGCAGCATCAGCCCGAGCTCGGGCAGGCCCGGCGCCACGCCCGGCACCGGTTCCGCCCCCTCCCGCCGGGGAGCGAGGACGATGGGGCGGCGCACCGAGGTCAACTCGGCCTCGGCCGCCGGCGTCAGCCGGCACAGGGAGTGGGCCTGGGCCACATCGGCCACCATGAGGGCAAAGGGCTTGTCGTCGCGGGCCTTGCGCCGCCGCAGCTCGGCCACGGCGTCGGGCTTGCCGGCGTCGACCGACAGGTGGTAGCCGCCCAGGCCCTTGACCGCCACCACCTTCCCGGCCCCCAGGGCGACGACCGCCCCTTCGAGAGCAGCCTGGCGTCTGGCGCCGAGGGCGCCGTCGGCGCCCAGGAGGCGCAGCTGCGGCCCGCACACCGGGCAAGCGATGGGCTCGGCGTGGAACCGCCGGTTGGAGGGATCCTCGTACTCCTTGCGACAGTCGTCGCACATGGCGAAGCCGGCCATCGTGGTGGCGGCCCGGTCGTACGGGACGGACAGGATGATCGTGTAGCGGGGCCCGCAGTTGGTGCAGTTGATGAACGGGTAGCCGAACCGCCGGTCGCCGGGGTCGACCAACTCCGCCGAGCAGTCGGCACACATGGCCACGTCAACGCTCACCGCCACGGCCGGCGCGCCGGCGGCCCGGCTGTCGACGATGTGGAATCCCGTCACGCCGGCCGGTGCGTCAGACGTCATGTCGACGCCGGCAATGCGCGCCAGTGGCGGTGCCTCGTCAACGATTCGTCGGGCCAACTCGTCGAGGGCTTCGCCCGTCCCCTCGACGTC
Organism: Acidimicrobiales bacterium; assembly: GCA_038238185.1. Classification (GTDB taxonomy): domain Bacteria; phylum Actinomycetota; class Acidimicrobiia; order Acidimicrobiales; family AC-14; genus DATAQC01. The sequence continues at coordinate 3,923 of JBBRXY010000028.1, read as the reverse complement.
GACGATCACGCCGAGACTGTCGTTGGCCACAGAGCCCGACACACCGAGCTCCACCGCCAACCGGTAGACGAACGGCCGGAAGCCCACGCCTTGCACCGTGCCCGCGACCCGCAGCCGCCGTCGCTCGACGGTCACCGCCCCCCCCATTCCCTTCCGGTCACGTTTCTGTGGGCTATGGCCCACAGGAGCGTGACCAAAACGCACGGCCTCAGCAGATGCGGGGGAGGGGGTCGCCGACGAGCATGTCGACGACGCGGTTGCCCCCGAAGCTGGTGTTGAGAATGACGATCCCAGGCGGATCATCGCGAATCTCGCCGATGACGGCGGCATCGGCACCCACAGGGTGGGCTCGCATGGCGGCCAGGGCGCCGTCGGTCTCGTCGGCGGGCACCACGGCGATGAGCTTGCCCTCGTTGGCCACGTAGAGGGGGTCGATGCCCAGGATCTCGCACGCCCCGTTGACGATGCCCTGCACCGGCAGGGCCGCCTCCTGGAGCACGACCGCCACCTCGGCGGCCCGGGCCAGCTCGTTGCACACCGTGGCCACCCCGCCACGGGTGGGGTCACGGAGGAACCGGGTGTTGGGTGCGGCGGCCAGGAGCTTGGCCACCAGGTCGTTGAGCGGGGCCGAATCGGTGGCCAGGTCGGCTTCGAGGGCCAGATCGCCTCTGGCGATCAGCACGGCCACCCCGTGGTCGCCGATGTTGCCCGACACCAGCACCTTGTCGCCCGGTTGCACCGACTTGGCGTCGAGGTTGACGCCCGCGGGCACCATGCCCACGCCGGAGGTGGTGATGTAGACGCCGTCGCCCGCGCCCTTGTTCACCACTTTGGTGTCGCCCGTAACCACCTCGACGCCCGCCTTGGTGGCGGCCAGGGCCATGTCGGCCACGATGCCGCGCAGCTCTTCGATCGAGAATCCGTCCTCGAGGACGAAGGCGGTCGAGATCCACTTGGGGGTCGCACCCATCATGGCCAGGTCGTTGACGGTGCCGTTGATGGCCAGGTCGCCGATCGACCCACCCGGGAAGCGCCGGGGCTTGACCACGAACGAGTCGGTGCTGAAGGCAATCCGCTCGCCGCCGACGTCGAGCACGGCCCCATCGGACAGACCCTCGAGAGTCTCGTTGCGGAACGCCTCGACGAAGACCGCGTCGATGAGGGCGGCCGATGCCTTCCCGCCGGCGCCGTGGGCCGAGTTGATGAACTCGTCCTTGAGCTTCGGCCGCCGCCGCCGGAACGCCTCGATGCGTTCGAGGACAACGTCCTCAGGCGATACGTCGTCCGCCTGAGGCATCGCTAGGCCACCGGCTCGGGCTCGGCGGCCCGCACGGGGATGGTGGCCGATCGGGTGAAGCGGCCGTAGTTGTAATAGGCCGCGCACGCACCCTCGGACGACACCATGCAGGTGCCGATGGGGGTCTCGGGCGTACAGGCCGTGCCGAAGACCTTGCACTCCCACGGCTTGATGACGCCCTTGAGCACCTCACCGCACTGACAGGCCTTCGGGTCGGCCACCCGTACACCGGGCACGTTGAACCGCAGCTCGGCGTCGAAGTCGGAGAAGTCGTCGTTGAGCTTGAGCGCCGACTGGGAGATGAAGCCGAGTCCCCGCCACTCGAAGTGGGGACGCAACTCGAACACCTCGCTGAGGATCGCCAGGGCGCGGGGGTTGCCCTCGTCGTGAACGGCCCTCGTGTACTGGTTCTCCACTTCACAACGGCCCTCGTCGATCTGGCGCACCAGCATGACGATGGCCTGGAGGATGTCGAGGGGCTCGAACCCGGCCGTGACCAGGGGCTTGCCGTAGACCCCGGGGACAAAGCGGTACGGCCGGTTTCCGATGACGGTGGACACGTGGCCTGGGCCGAGGAAGCCGTCGAGGCGCAGGTCGGGCGACTCGAGGATCGCCTTCAGCGGGGGCACGATCGTGACGTGGTTGCAGAAGACCGAGAAATTGACGACCCCTCGCTCCTTGGCCTTGAGCAGGGTGACGGCAGTGGAGGGAGCGGTGGTCTCGAAACCCACGGCGAAGAACACGACCTGGCGGTCGGGGTTGGCCTCGGCGATGCGCAGGGCGTCGAGAGGGGAATACACCATGCGGACGTCGGCGCCCCTCGCCTTGGCCTCGAGTAGGTTCCCGTTGCCTCCCGGTACCCGCATCATGTCGCCGAACGAGGTGAAGATGACGTTCGGGGTCTCGGCCACGGCGATGGCGTCGTCGACCCGGCCCATGGGGATGACGCATACCGGACACCCCGGACCGTGCACGAGCTCGACCGACTCGGGGAGCAGGTTCTCGATGCCGTGCTTGTAAATCGTGTGGGTGTGGCCGCCGCAGACCTCCATGAACTTCAGGTGCTGGCCTGACTTGGCGGTCAACGGGCCGGCCACGGCCTCGATCTGGCTCACGGCCATCCGCGCCGCCGCCGGATCACGGTACTCGTCGACGAACTTCATGTTCGCTACCTCCTGGTTCGGGTCGTTGCTCGAACGGACTGTCGGCCGGGAAAGCGTCCCTACAGCGGGGCTTCCTGGCTGAACTGGGCCTTCTCGTCGTCCCAGACCTCGCCCATCAGCTTGATGAACGACAAGGTGCGCTCCGCCTCTTCCTCGTCGAGGACGCTCATGGCGAACCCCACGTGGATGAGAACCCAGTCACCGACCTTGAGCCCCCCGGGCTCGTTCAGGACGAGGCCGATGTTGATCTCCCGCCGCACGCCGTCGATGTCGGCCATGCCTCGGTGCTGCTCCACGTCGATGATCTCGACCAGTTGTCCGGGGATTCCCAGGCACATCAGGCACCTCGTCTTTCTCCGCGGCGGCCTCTCGGGCCCCGTGCGGAACAGCGGCGGTCGTTCAATTCTCTCATTTGTCGGAACTTCGGGGTGACGGTCAGGATCGAGCCTCGACCGTGCGGACGAGCAAGTCATAGCGATCGAGCAGGTCGACCAGCAACTGACGTACGTCGCGGAGTGAATCGACGGATGCCTGGAGGGCCCGCTGGCCGGCGTCGGTGAGGACGTAGGTGCGCCGGGCCGGACCGGCCTGCGACGGCTCCCACCAGGAGCGGACCAGCTCCTCCTTCTCCATGGAACGCAGGTAGCGATAGAGCCCACCGGGTTCAGCCCCCTGGATCCCGAGGCGGCGGACCTGCTCCAGCAACTCATACCCGTGCGACGGACCCTCGGCCAGCAGGAGCAAAAGGCAGGGCTTGAGGTAGTGGCGGGGCAACGCCCCGGTGACGGTCTCCTGGCCCTCGGCACTCACTGGGCGACCCGCTTTCGCGTGGGACTGAGCTTCACCGACGCCGGCAGTGATGCGTTGCACGCCGCCTCCTCGTCAGTGGAGAGCTGGCACCAGCACTCGTCGCTACAGGGACCATGCGCCGGGCGGGCCAGGTCGGAGAACAGGGTCGCGTACTCGACCTCGCCGTCGGCCAGCCCCTCAGGGGCGATGGAGTACCACGTCCCGTCGGCCACGATCGAGCCTTCCTCGACCAGGCCGCCGAGCTGTAGCCGGCACTCGTCGAGGCCGATGTCGAGGTAGCGCCGGACCATGGGCACGTCGACGATATCGCCGAGGCCCTCGCCCCGCAGCCAGTACATGACCCGGAGGATCTCGCTGCGCCAGTACAGATTCCGCAGGGCCTCGGATTTCGGGATGGAACTCACGGCATGCCTCCAGGTTCCCGCGCTGAACCTCACCAACGCTGACTCTCGTCAACGCTGAACCTCATCAACTACGTGGCGACGGGATACATACAGGATACATCTAGGTAACCCCCGACCGCCGGTGGTTCTTTCAAATTCTGGTCGACTGTCGTGGCCATCCGTGATGGGGCAAGATGGCTACTGTCCGCCGATTCACCGGAGGGAGTTGAGCCCATGGTACGGCGCTGAGCCAGTTGTGCATCGTCGTTC